>JALOQR010000006.1 GCA_025459365.1 Fimbriiglobus sp. | reverse complement strand
CCGCAGTGGGGGCACGAGAGCGGTTGCCCAACGACGACGGCAGGTAGGTTCAGTGGCTTGGCACAGGCCGGATTCGGGCAGGCGATACGAAAGGAGGACGACATGGTTCCGAGTTCTCAGTTCAAAAATCCAAGTGTAAGGAGCCGCGAGCACGATGGGGGCGGAAAAACGCCCACCGAGGCGACTTCAAGAAGCCAACCAGGAAGTGAGATCGACAGGATCAACCAACAGACTTGGCGGGCGGGGCCGGTTCGGCTTCCTGCACCAAGAACACGATGTTGCGAGCGCACAGAGAGATCTTGTCGCCAGGGCGGAGCACAGTCGGGCCGTGGATGCGATTGCCGTTCAGGATGGTGCCGTTCTTCGAGGCCACGTCGTGCAGTTCGCACGAGCCGTTGCGATGAACAACGATCGCACAGTGCCGGCGGCTCACGCACTCGTCGCGGATGACCACAGTGTTGTCGGGCAGGCGGCCCACACTATTCACCCCGACCTTCAGCGAGTGGAGTTTTTCCCCATCTTGCACGAAGAACTGATACCCCAGAGACGGGTCGAACGGAAGTGTCAGGCCATCACCGGGGTCCGACGAACCGAGTTCTTCCAGCCGACCGGCCAAAGTCTGCAATCCGCAGCTTGCTTCGAGGCGTGCCCGCGCGATGCGGAAATCTTCCCGCCGAGGCAGGCCTTCCAGATGCACACTTTTGAAGCACAGGTCAGACACCGCCAGACCCCCGAACGAACACCACGACAGGGGATACACCACGCACCGCAGAATCCTTGCCGAGAATCGACTTGATCGATGATCCGCCACGCAAACTCAACCTCTCTCGATCATATCCGTTGTTTCGGACCGGCAAGTGACGCGAACGCTTCGAACTTGGCAAATTTGTCGAAGGCCAGCGCCGATTCATCGGAGCTTGTGTGATAAATAGTCTAAACTCCAACAGGAATCAACTGGAATTATTCTGCTCGGGCCATTTTTTCGGCCGGGCCTGGATGCGGTGGCCGATCGGGCGTGAGAAGGCCTGGCGACCACGGCCATCGGCGAGCAGTCTTCGGGAAGATTGGTACATTCTCACGAACAACGCCACCATGAGCCTCGGCGGGGGAGTTGTTGCAAATCACTCATGTGAATCGACTTACGACGACAATCCAACCGGTGAGGGGTCGGTGGCCGAGGGGGGGGTATATGTGTGGCAGGTGGCAGTGTGGCAGAGAGGGGGGGGCGTGGGTGGTGATCAAGGAACGAGAGAAGTAACCGTGGGTCGGATGCTCTGGGCACCGCCCCGTTGCCGGTTTAGCATGAATTGTCCCCTCGCGGAGCTTTCTCGTGCCGCACTACCTCTCCCTCGGCTCGATCCCCAAGAAGCGCCACACCGCCCACCGCACGACTCCCGGCTACAAGGGCGAAGGCATTTTCTACGAGGAGGTGGTGAGCACTCATGGGTTCAGTCGGGCGTACAGCATCGCCTACCACCTGAAGCCGCCGACGCGGGTGAAGCGGGTGGAACCAGCCGGCGAGCAGAAGGTGACGGCAAGTGAACAGCGGGTGTTGCGGCACCACCACCTCAAGACGCTGGCCATGCCCGCCGCCGGCGACCCCATCACCGGCCGCGTACCGCTGTTCACGAATGCCGACGTGACCCTGTGGCGATGCCGGCCGACGAAGCCGCAAGCCGAGTTGTTCCGCAACGCACTGGCCGATGAGATCGTGTTCGTCCACAAGGGGAGTGGGAAACTGCACACACACTTCGGGGTGCTGCACTTCCGCCCGTGTGACTACGTCGTCATTCCCCGCTGCACCACTTATCAGTTCGAGTTCGACGCTGGCCCTCCACCCGACCTGCTCGTGATCGAGTCGCCGCGGGCGGTCGGGTTCCCCGACCGCTACCTGAACCCGGACGGCCAGTTCCGCCTCGGAGCACCGTTCTGTGAACGCGATCTACACGGCCCGACCGAGTTAACTCCCATCGACCGCGAAGAAGACGTGCCGGTAGTCATCAAGGACGGCCACCGCCTGACGCGGTACGTACTCGCCCACCACCCGTTCGACGTGATCGGCTGGGACGGCATGGTGTACCCGTTCACGTTCAACGCCGACGACTTCGAGCCGATCACGGGGACGATCCACCAGCCGCCGCCAATCCACCAGACGTTCGAGGGCCGCGGCGGCTTCGTGGTGTGTACGTTCGCCCCGCGGATGCTCGACACGCACCCGGAGGCGGTGAAGATCCCGTACGCCCACAGCAACGTGGAGTCGGACGAGGTGCTGTACTATGTGCGGGGCAAGTTCGGCAGCCGGCGAGGGGTAGACGAGTGCTCGTTCACCCTGCACCCGCACGGCATCCCGCACGGCCCGCACCCCGGCACGATCAACGCGAGCTGGGCGATGACCCGCACGGATGAGTTGGCGGTGATGGTGGATACCTTCCGCCCGCTCTACCTGACGATGGAGGCGGAGGCGTTCGACGACCCGGCCTACCCGCTGAGCTGGCTGGATTAGAACGAGCCGCGACCGCCGGAAACGAGTGCCAGTCGGACCGCCTACAGGCCGGAGGCTGGGGTGTGTTTCGCTCGGGGTGCAATTTCAACCCCGTCTTCGTCCCACGCGTCGCTAGATTTTCTGCAACCCGGCGATCGGCCGGCGGAGACCCACCATGCCACGATCCCTGTTGCTCCTGCTCCTGCTCGCGACCCCGGCCTTCGCCGACGACAAACCGAAGGCCGCCTCACCTGCGGGGCTATGGCTCGGTGTGCTGAAAGTCGGGCCGATCGACCTGCGATTGGCGTTCGACATGGCCGAGAAGGACGGCAAGCTGTCGGCCAAGTTCTACAGCATCGACCAAACGAAGGACGCCCTCCCGGTGAAGGGAGTGACGTTGATCGACGGCAAACTCGCCATCGATCTTTCCGACTTCGGGGCGTCGTTCGAGGGCACGCTGAGCGAAAAGGGAGACGCGATCAAGGGCGAGTTCAAGCAGTCCGGGCAGACGTTCAAGCTCGACCTCGGCCGCGTGGACTCGCTCCCAACGCTGAACCGCCCACAGACACCCAAGGCCCCCTTCCCGTACCCCACCGAAGACGTGACCTTCGAGAACAAGGAAGCCAAAGACCTGAGCGTGAAGGACGACCCGCCGAACGTGAAACTCGCCGGCACGCTGACGCTACCAAAGGGCAACGGCCCGTTCCCGGCGGTGGTGCTGGTGAGTGGGAGCGGCCCACAAGACCGCGACGAGACGCTGTTCGGGCACAAGCTGTTTTTGGTGATCGCCGACCATCTAGCGAAGAACGGCATCGCCTGCCTGCGGTACGACGACCGTGGAACGCACAAAAGTCAGGGCAAATTCGCTGGGGCAACGAGCGCCGACTTCGCCACCGACGCCCACGCCGCCGTGCTGTATCTGAAAAGCCGCAAGGAGATCGACCCGAAGCGGATCGGCCTCTGCGGGCACAGCGAGGGAGGCATCATCGCCCCGCTGGTGGCCGCCGCCCACCCGGCCGATGTGGCGTTCATCATCTTGCTCGCCGGGCCGGGGGTGAGCGGCGAGCGGATTCTGTATCAGCAGTCGCTCGACTTCGGGAGCCTGACCGATGAGAAAGAGGTCAAGGAATTCACCGACACGGTGATGCCGATCATGCGCAACGCGAAGACGACCGAGGAGGCGGCCACCAAGCTCACCGAGGCGATGAAAGCGGTCATTGTGAAGGAGAAAGACGAGAAGAAGCGGGCCGAAGCTGAAAAGGCAATGCCGGCGGCAGTAAAGCAACTGGCCGACCCGTGGTATCGCTGGTTCGTGGCGCACGACCCAGCCCCGACGCTGGGAAAGGTGGCGTGCCCGGTGCTTGCACTCAACGGCGAGAAAGACCTTCAGGTGAAGGCGAAGGACAACCTGGAAGTGATCGAATCCGCACTGAAGAAAAGCGGAAACAAGAACTTCCGGTGCGTGGAAATGAAGGGGCTGAACCACCTGTTTCAGACGTGCAAGACGGGTCACCTCAGCGAGTATGGGGTGATCGAAGAGACGATCGCCCCGGAGGTGCTCAAGATGCTCACCGAGTGGATCCAGGAGCGGAAGTGATCCGGGTCTGGGGGAGCGAATAGCATCATTCTGAAGATTGCTACGCTACCACTCTGCCACACTGCCACCTGCCACACATATACCCCCCTCTCGGCCATTTTGACGCAACCGCAATGAATTGCAGTAGTTACGCCGCATCTGGCCTCTGACGGCGAAGGAGGGATGTTCGGAGAAAAGTCCCCGAATATCCCGCCCTCGCCGCGTCCGGTCACTTCTTCCCGCGTCCGGCGACCACCCCGACCACCAGCAGCACCACCGCCAGCGCCGCGAACGCCAGCGACACCTGCACGTCGCTCTCCGGCTCTTTGCTGCCAAGCACCGAGGGCGCCAGGTTCAGCGTCTCCACCCACGAAGGCATGAACTGCAATCCCGCGGCGATCAGCGCCGCGATCGAGCCGCCAGCGATGTACCCACTGCTGAGCAGCACGCCGGGGCTACTGTCGCCTTCGTCCGGGCGGTTGCGGAGTTTGTCGGCCAGCCACCGCACCATCCCGCCGAGGAAGATCGGCACACTCGACGACAGCGGCAGGTACACCCCCACCGCGAACGCCAGGCTCGGTAGCCCGCACAACTCCAGCATCACCGCGATGACGATCCCGATGAGCACCAGATCCCACGGTAGGTCGCCATCCAGAATGCCATCGATGATGAGCACGACCAGTTGCGTCTTGGGGGCCTCGAACTTGAACTGCACCTTCTCGCCGTTGTCTTGCTGGGTGAGTTGGCCCGTGACGGCCGGATCGCAGCGATAGGCAATCGTGCCATCGGCCGACACGAGATACCGGCCGGGGGCGATCGCTTCGGGCTTGCCCGCTTTCACCAGCCCGTCGGGGAGCTTCTCCGTCTTTCCTTTGCCGAGGAGGAGCACCTTGTACTCGGTCGGGTCGTCCGCGTACTGGCCGGTCGCCACGCGTTCGGTGGCCGGTGGGAGCAGGTCGGCGTTCAGCGTCACCGCGGGTAGGCCGTTCTTCGTGTACACCGTGCCGACCGCATTAAACACGATGAGCACCAGCCCAACGACGAGGGCCGAGGTGAGCGAGCCGATGAGGATGGCGTAGGTCTGAAACTTGGGCGTCGCCCCGAGGAGGTGGCCGGTTTTGAGTGCCTGCGAGGTGGTGCCGCCGTTGCTGCTGGCGATGCACACCACCCCGGCGATGGTGAGGGCGAGCAGCTTGAGTTCCTTGCCCATCTGCACCGCCCCGTACTCGCTCAGGGCGAGCAGGATGAGGCAGGTGAGCAAGAGTGTCGCCACCGTCATGCCCGAGATGGGATTGCTCGACGAGCCGATTTCCCCGGTCAGGCGGCTACTGACCGTCACGAACAGAAAGCCGAACAGCAGGATCATGACCGCCCCCGCCACGCCGCCCCAGTTGAACCCGAGGCCCAACTGCGGGGCCGCCATCATGGCCACGATCATCCCCAGGCTACCGCCCACCACCACCCACAGCGGTACGTCTCGTTCGGTGCGTGGCACCGCTGCTCCGCTCGCCCCGCCGTTCTTCCGGCCGCCGGTCAGGTCGCGCAGCCCACCGACGAGCGAGCTGACAATCACCGGCAGCGCCTTCAGCATGCTGATGATGCCGCCCGCCGCCACCGCCCCCGCCCCGATGTAAAGGATGTAGTTCTTCCGCACCTCCAGTTCGTTCATGTTCTTGATCAGCCCGTGATCGACCTTCTCGCCCGTTTCGGGGTCGGTCTGGATCGACTCTTTCGCCGGGGCGATGTACCCGGCCTGATTTTCGCCGAAGGTGCTGATGATCGGGCCGATGATCAGGTACGCCAGCACTCCGCCGGCCACCATGATGCCGGCAATCTTCGGCCCGATGATGTACCCCACCCCGAGCAGCGGGGCCGACATCTCGGACTGCAGGCTCGCCCCTTTCAGCCCGACCGTCTTGCCGTTCAACTCGAACAGTTTGGCCAGGCCGACCCCGGCGACATCCTTGAACAGCCGGAAACCCTGCACCACGAACTGAAACACGAACCCGATGATCAGCCCGACCACCAGCGTGCCGGCCGTACTACCGCCCTGCTCGCCGGCCTTGAGCACATCGGCGCACGCGGTGCCCTCCGGATACTTCAGTTCGCCGTGTTTGTTCACGATGAACGCCCGCCGCAGCGGAATCATCATGAGGATGCCGAGCAACCCGCCGAACACGCCGACGGTCATCACCCGCACCACGTCGATGTCGAAGCCAAGCACCAGCAGCGCGGGCATGACCAGCCCGACGCCGAACGCGATACTCTCGCCGGCGCTCCCGGCGGTCTGCACGAGGTTGTTTTCCAGCACGCTCCGCTTGCGGGTGCGAAGCGCCGCCGAGAGTACACGAAACAGGGCGAACGCCAGCACCGCCACCGGAATGCTCGCCGACACCGTCATCCCGACCTTCAGCACCAGATAGATGCTGGAAGCACCAAACACGATGCCGAGCAGCGAGCCGACAATGATCGGGGCGAGGGTGAACTCGGGCGGCGACTGATCGGCCGGCACGAACGGTTTGAATTCGGACGGCGGCGGAGTGTCGGGGGACGACATGTCGGCCTCGGAAGTGGTGAAGAATGACGAGAGGTGCCGACTAACGTGTGCCGGGCGACCGCGAACGGCAAGGGCCACCCCTACACGGATGGCGATGGAAACCCGCGCGAGAATATATGTAAGTTCTCTGGAAATCTGGCGTAATCTTGTGTTAACTGCGGACGGGTCACTGATCGGCGTCACCCGCGAGGGTTTCTGATGACCGATATCTTGCGAATCGCGTTCACGCTCTTGCTTGCAGGGGCGGTGGCGATTGCCCCGGCTTCGGCCGGGGTGCCGGTGGTCCCCGTTGTGCAGACCGATTTGCCGGCCTCGGCCGACGAATCGATGGCCGATCCGTTCGATCGCTCCCCCCGATCCTCGGCGGCCCGGCGTCCGGCGACCCCCGCCGGACGCCTTCCTCAGCCTACCGGGCCGGCCACGCGGTCGGTGGCTCGCCCGCCGGCCGGCCCGTTCTACCTCTCCGTCGCGCCGCACGTCCGCTTCTGTGTCTGGCGGGAATAAGCTCTTCGCCGCCGGCGTAGCCCACGTTTCACGCAATCCACCTCGCCGACGCCACGGGCACCGACCCGCCGGCGGTCGGCTCACCACAGACCGACACCTGTGATCCGCCACCTTTCCTCGGAGACCGGACCCATGATCCGCTTGAACCGCTACGCCCAGGCCGGCAGCATCCTCGGCCTGCTGCCGAACCCGTTCACCCGTGTTGATCTGAGCACCCCGCTGCGGCCCGAGCCGCCGAAGCCGGGCGGCACCAATCCGCCGAGTGGGAGCACCCCGCCGGCCCAGGGCGGGAAGAAGTGACAGCCGTGGGGCGGGCACACCACTCGCCCCACATTCCTTTCCTCCTCGGGTGGCGGGCGGGTATCATCACCTCCCCCCACCCGAGGAGCGATTATGCATCGCCCCATCTCCCGCCGCGGGTTTCTGGCCGCGTCTGCCGCGGGCCTCGCACTCCCCGCCGTCGCCCGATCCGCCGACCCCAAGCCGGCCGATGACCCGGTCGCTTTCTTCCTCGTCGGCGACACCCACTTCCTGGCGAACAAGGACGACACCGCCAAGCTCGACGACCGCTCCGCCACCATCACTGGCCGGCTGGTCGATCTATTGAACAAGCTCCCCGGTCAAGAGATCCCGAAGGAAGCGGGCGGCGGGAAGGTGCTCGCCCCGCGCGGTGTGATCCACGCCGGCGACTGCATCGACACCGGCGACAAGGCCAACGTGAAGATGCAAGAAACGGAGTGGGCCGCGTTCGCCGACGCCTACGGGCTGACCGGCACCGATGGCAAGCTGAAGGTGCCGGTGTACGAGGTCCACGGCAACCACGATAGCCCGCGGGGCGACGGCCTGGCGGTGAAGAAGATCATCGACCGCAACAAGAAGCGGCCGGGCCTGGTGAACGTGTCGAAGAACGGCCTGCACTACTCGTGGGACTGGGGCGGGGTTCACTTCGTGAATCTTGGCATCGTCGTCGGGCAGGTGGCCGACGAGAAGCGAAAGCGGCGGTATGCCCCGCTGGAGAGCCTCGAATTCCTGGTGAACGACCTGAAGGAGAAAGTGGGTACGAGCGGCAAGCCGGTCGTCATCACCCACCATGTGGACATGCTGCGGTACGCCCAACCGCTTCCAGTCGAAGACAAGAAAGCGGAGGGGATGGAGTGGGACCCGGCCGACGTGAAGGGGTTCCACGTCGCACTGAAGGGGTACACGATCGCCGCCATCCTCTATGGGCACACGCACGCCCGCAACGTGTTCCGCTGGGACGGGACAAACAAGGCGGCGAAGGAGGGCATCCCGACGTTCAACGTGGACAACAGCAGCCACTTCGCCGGCAAACAGCAGGCGTTCTTCTACTTCGAGCTGCGGGCGGGGGAGGTGCTCGTCCGCGAGTACGGCACCACCGACGCGTGGGAGACCGGAGCCTGGACCCCACAAGCTTGGACGGCCCCCGTGGCCAGACCGCGAGGTTGAACCCGCAGGTGGTAAAATCCCGGGTGATCGCCCCGCCCACCGACTCCGCCGGAATACGTCACCCGCACGAGACCGCCATGCGTTCTGTCCTCTCTCTGTTGCTGCTCGCACTGCCCGCGTTCGCCGCCGACCCGATCTTGCCTCCCCAGAAACTCCTCGACCAGGAAACCTTCTGGGACAACAAGGACTGGGACTGGTACAAGGCCAACATCCCCTTCTTCGAGTGCCCCGACCGCGACCTCCAAACGACCTACTACTACCGCTGGGAGTTGCTCACCAAGCACCTCACCTACGGCTCGCCGAACAGCGGGTACACCTTCACCGAGTTCATCGACCGGCCGTTTTGGTCCGGCGCTTACGGGGCCATCTCGTGCCCGGCCGGGCACCAACTCTACGAAGCCCGCTGGCTGCGGAACCCGCAAATCGCCCGCGACTACGGCCGCTACTGGCTCCGCACGCCGGGGGCACAGCCGCGGAACTACAGCACCTGGCTCGCCGATTGCCTCTGGGCCGTGCATCAGGTCCACCCAGACGACGGTTTCGTGAAAGACCTGCTCCCCGACCTGAAGAAGAACCACGAAGGGTGGGAGAAGCGCCACTTCGTGAAAGAGGTCGGCATGTTCTGGCAGACCGGGCACGACGACGGCATGGAGTTCAACATCAACAGCCGACAAACGAAGGACATCCTCCGCGGGGCACCCGGCTACCGGCCGACGATGAACGCCTACATGTACGCCGACTCGCTCGCCATCGCCAAGACGGCCGAACTGGCCGGCGACGCCGACACCGCGAAGGCATTCCGCGACAAGGCCGCCGGGCTGAAGGAACAGTTGCACGCCAAGCTGTGGGACCCGAAGCGGAAGTTCTTCTTCCCGATGTACAAGAACGACGAGGAGGCCGACGGCCACAAGGTCAAGGCCCTCACGCTGACGTACCAGACCGGCCGGCACGCCGGCAGCGAGTACGGCCGCGAGTTGATCGGCTACGTGCCGTGGCAGTTCGGCATGGTGGAGAAGGGCAAAGGGTACGAGGAGGCGTGGCGGAAACTGATCGACGCCGAGGCGTTCGCCGCCACCTACGGCCCGAGCACCGTGGAACGCAAAGACCCGATGTTCCTGCTCAAAAACTCCTGCTGCTGGTGGAGCGGGCAGTCGTGGCCCTACGCCACCAGTCAGACGCTCAAGGCGATGGCCAACGTGCTCCACGATTACGACCAAACCGCGATCACGCCGAAGGACTACGCCCAACTGCTCGGCACCTTCGCCCGCACCCACCGCAAGAACGGCAAGCCTTACCTCGCCGAAGCCTGCCACCCGGACACCGGCTCATGGGAGGGGCACGACGGCTACAACCATAGCGAGCACTACTTCCACTCCAGCTTCAACGATCTCGTCATCACCGGGTTGGTTGGCCTCGTCACCCGCGACGACGACACCCTGGAAGTGAAACCGCTCGCCCCCGCCACCTGGGACTACTTCGCCCTCGATGCCGTGCCGTACAAGGGACACCTCGTCAGTGTGGTCTGGGACCGCGACGGCACCCGCTACAAGAAAGGCAAGGGGCTGCGGCTGTTCGCCGATGGCCGGGAGATCGCCGCCGCGGACAACCTCGGCCCGCTCACGGCCAAGCTCACCGTCAAGCCCGTGCCGGTGCCGAAAACCACCGCCATCAACTTCGCCGTGAACAACGACGGCACCTACTTCCCTCGGCTCACCACCAGCTACTCGAACCCCCGCACCCCGGCGGTGAAACTGAACGACGGCAACTACTGGTATCACCGCGACCCGCCAAACCGCTGGACCTGCGACGGCTCGCCGAACGCGGCCGACTCCGTGATCCTCGACTTCGGCACCGGGCGGGCCATTCACACCGCCAAGCTCTACTTCCTCGACGACGAAAAGGGAGTGGTGCCGCCGGAGAAGGTGTCGTTGGAATCGTGGGACGGTCAGGCGTGGAAGCCGCTCGCCGAGGTGAAGACCCCGGCCGGTCGGCGGGCCACCGTGGTGACCTTCGCCCCACTGACGACCGCCAAACTGCGGGCCACCTTCACCCACGCCGCCAGCGGCAAGACCGGCCTGACCGAGTTCGAGGTGTGGGGCGACGCCACGCTTCCGCTCGGCGAACCGCCGCATCCGCCCGGCAACCTCGCCTACAACCCTGGCAACAAGCCCTTCCCGAAGGCGACCGCCTCCCACGCCGACCGCTTCGGCGGAGTGGCGAAGTCGGCCATCGACGGCAAGGTGAACTTCCTTCCCAGCCCCACCAACCGCTGGACGAGCTACGAGTCGCCGAACGCCACCGACTGGCTGGAGGTCGACTTCGGCGAAGCGAAGACGTTCCGCCGCGTCGAACTTGCCATCTACGACGACCGCGGCGGAGTGCAGCCACCGACCCAATACACGGTGGAAGTGTGGGATGGGAACGCCTGGAAGCTGGTGGCGAACCCGAAGTACTCCCCGGAGAAGCCGACCGGTAGCAGTTTCAATGAGGTACGCTTCGACGAAACCACCGCGAGCAAGTTGCGGGTGGTGTTCACCCACGCCGGTAAAGCCCGCAGCGGGGTGAGCGAACTCTTCGTGTGGAAGGAGTAGGCGAACCGCCGGGGCGAACCAACGCCGCGCTCGGCGGGTGATTCCCGCCAGCCGGCGGCGGCGGTATCATGTCCGTCAACCTTTCCCGCCGTGTCGTTCTCGCCCTGCTTCTCTCCGGGTTCCGCCCCATGGCCATCGACAAGATCGGTAAGTTCGCGGTGCTCGCCACCCTCGGGGCCGGCGCGCACAGCAGCATCCTGCACGTGCGGCGGGCCGACGACGGCAAGGAGTACGCGCTCAAGGTGGTGAGCATCGACGGCGACGAAGAGAAGAAGTTCCTGGCCCAGGCCGAGCATGAACTCCGCGTGAGCAAGATGCTCAACCACCCGAATCTGGTGAAGGTGCATTGCCTGGAGCTGGAGAAGGGGTTCCTCGGCCTCGGCGGGGTGAAGAAAGCCCGGCTGCTCATCGAGTACGTGAAGGGCGACACGCTCGACAAGGCGAAGCTGATCAAGCCGGCCAAGCTGCTCCGCATCTTCCAGCAGATCGCCGCCGGGCTGGCGCACATGCACCAGAAGGGGGTGCTGCACGCCGACATGAAGCCGAACAACGTGATGGTCGGCCGGGGGAACGTGGTGAAGGTGCTCGACTATGGGCTGGCGTGGATCAAGGGCGAGCCGAAGGACCGGGTGCAAGGCACCCCGGAGTACATGGCCCCCGAGACGGCCACGCACAAGATGGTGAGCGAGCGGACCGACATCTACAACTTCGGCGCCACCATGTACCGCCTGACGACTTTCCAGTTGCCCCCGAGCGTACTGCCGGCGGAGGGGATGAAGGTGAAGGAGAAGCAGTTTCTGGGGATGCTCAAGCCGGTGCGGGAACTCGCCCCGAACACCCCGCCGAAGTTGGCCGAACTGATCGAGCAGTGCCTTCAGTTCGACGCCAACAAGCGGCCGGCCACCATGACCGACGTCCACAACGTGCTCGACACCCTGGCCGACGAGGCCGAGGCGAAGCTGTCGCCCGACGAACTGGAGGGGTGAGGGCGAGTCCGGTCAGGCGCTGATGGCCTGCATCTTCGGCTTGCCCGCCACGCTCTTGCACCGCCCCAGGTCGAAGGCCAGAATGGTGTCACGCATCGCAAGCCGCCCGAAGCAGGCGACCCCGCGACACGACCACCACGGCTGCATGGATTCTTTCGGCGGCAACCAAAGTCATCGGAAGTTGCGCCCCTCACCGAAGTGAGCGATTCGAGATGCACCCTTCCCCTGCGCAATGCCTACTCATCGCGACCATACTCGCTTACCCGGCCAATCTGCTCGCGGGGAGCCAAGGTTATCCGCAGCATGCAAACGTCGTTGATGTGACCCGTGCCCCCTATTCCGCCAAGGGCGACGGCGTCTCCGATGACACGAAGGCGATCCAGCGGGCACTGAATGAGAACGTCGGCTGGCACCGGGTGCTCTATTTCCCCAAGGGAACGTATCTCGTCTCAGCAACGCTCACCTGGCCGAAGACGTTTGCCAAGCACGACAACTGGGGAAAGACGATTCTCCGCGGAGCCGACCGCGACACGACCGTGATCCGCTTGGCGGACAACACCTTCACCGACGATAAGAAACCAGCGGCAATCATGTGGTGCGGCGGGTTCGGCAGCGCCGACTGGTTCCACAACTACGTCGAGAACCTGACCTTCGATGTAGGCCGACGCAATCCCGGCGCGATTGGTTTGCAGTTCTACTCGAACAACACAGGCGCGGTGCGAGACTGCCGATTCGTGGCCGCCGAAGGCAGCGGTGCAGTCGGGCTCGACCTTTCGCATCGCGACATGAACGGGCCGCTCCTGGTGAAAGACTGCGAGGTGCTCGGCTTTGCACGAGGGGTCACGACTTCGCGTGCGGTCAACAGCCAGACCTTTGAGAATCTGACGCTCCGCGGGCAAAGCCAGTTCGGCTTCACCAACGAAGGGCAGAGCGTCAGTATTCGTGGCCTAGTGAGCGAAAACGCCGTTCCGGCCATCAGCACCTACGGCCGGCTGATGCTCACTGACGCCACGATCTCAGGCCGCAAGGGCGGGGCGAACCATCCGGCAATCGTGAACTTCAACGGCGGGTTGATCTTTCTGCGTGATGTGAAGACCACAGGCTACAAGCGTGCCTTGGCGGATCTGAAAACGCCCGACTTCGCGGCGGCGTACCGGATCGAGGGCGAGGACAAACTTGGTAGTCTCGGTCCGGACCTCAAGGAGTACTCGTCACACGCGGCGACAACCGCCTTCCCGTCCCGCCCCGGCTCGCTGAGGCTGCCAGTCAAGGAAACGCCATCGGTCCATTGGGAGACTCCCACGAAGTGGGCCGTTGTGGATGAGTTCGGGGCCGACCCAACCGCAAAGAGTGATTCGGCAACCGCCATCCAGAAAGCGATCGATTCCGGCGCGACAACGGTGTTTCTGCCTGGCCATTACAAGAGCAGCTCAACCATCATCGTTCGCGGCAAGGTCGAGCGGATTGTTGGTCTCGGCGGCCATCTAAACTATGGCCAGCGCAAGCTCATCAACTTCCGTATCGCCGACGGCGACTCACCGACGGTTTGTCTGGAACACTTTGCCCATTTAGGCGGCGGCATCGAGATCGATACCAAACGGACGGTCGTACTCCGGAGCATGGAAAGCCACACCATCCAAGGCACACCGCGCAGCGAGGGAGGGGAGGTGTTCCTCGAAGACGTCGTGGGGGACAACTTCCGTTTCCGGAAGCAGCGGGTCTGGGCCCGGCAGCTCAACATCGAGAACGAGGGCACCCACCTGACCAACGATGCCGGCGACGTCTGGGTGCTTGGCTACAAAACCGAACGCGGCGGCACGCTCGCCTACACCTCGGGCGGCGGGCGCACGGAAATCCTCGGCGGGTTCAGTTACACGACCACCGCCGGGAAACTCGCCCCGATGTTCGTGAACGACAACTCGTCGGTATGGGCCTTCTTCGGCGAAGTCTGCTACAACGGCGACCCCTACGCAGTGATGATCCGGGAGACTCGCAACCGCGAGACGAAAGAAGTCAAGCGGGGCGACGGGCCATTCGCGTCGTACAGCGGCGTGCCAACGACGAGGTAGATCCGGGCGCCGAACCAGGTCGCGTGTTGTCAATTGGCGATTCTGGATGACTAGTTCGTGTCGAATGGGGTACGGTTTTTCAGTACCCCGTAGCAGATCATGACCAGCTTCCGCATGCAGGCGCCGATGGCCTGCATCTTCGGTTTGCCCGCCACGCTCTTGTACCGCCCCAGGTCGAGCGCCAGAATGGTGTCACGCATCGCAAGCCTCCGAACGCGGGCGACCCCGCGACACGACCACCACGGCTTGCAGGGATTCTTTCGGCGGAGGAGGCCTTCCCGATGGTGCAGGCGTACCGATCGTGGGAGCCGCTGCCCGACCTGCCTCCGTTCTTCGGCGACTACGAGTTGCGCGACGGCGCCAACGGGTTGACGGTCTGGCTGCGGCCAGGCGTGTATCCCGACGGCCGCGAGTACGGCACGCTCCGGCTGTCTTTCGGCCGGTCGGCCCTCGCCTACCGGGTTCACGAGGAACACACTCACCCACGTTTCGGGAAGGAGTCGGGCGTCGAAGCATCACCGGGCTGGGCGTGGGGGCCGCACCCGTGCATGGTGGTCGAGGGGTCTGAGTGGGTGGCCGGGTTCTCGGACTCGCAGTTGCTGGGTTTCCGCGGGTCGTTCACTCACTACTTCTTGTACACACTCAGCAACACCATCGACGTGCTCGCCAACCGAGAGCCGTCGGCCGCGTGGGCAGAGCCGCCCGCGTAGCTAAAGGCACGCCGAACCAGGTCGCGTGTTGCTGTGCGGCGATTCGTGATACTCAGATCGTTCGGAGTGCAGTTCTCTCGCACCCCTTCGCCTCTCACCCGAAGAAGCCGCCGCCGAACAGCCCGCTGAACGGGTCGTTCGCCCGCAGTAGCGCCTCGATCTGCCGAAGTAGCTGCTTGTGCCGCTCCTCCCCGCTCGCCTCGGCCAGCGCCTTCGCCTTCCGAAGCGGCTCCGTCACCCGGTATCCGACCCGCCCCTTCGCCTTGGTCAACTCCGCCTGGGCCAGCACCAGCGGGAACACCGGGTTTTTCGGGAACCGCTTCATCAGGGCGGTCGCCGCCTTCAGCCCGGCCGCCGAATGACCCTTGTCCAAGAGCAGCGCCGCCAGCGTCTCGAACTCCACCTCCGACCCCTCCACCGACTCGGTCGCCCGCACCGCCACCTCGGCGAACTTCTTCTCCTGCGTCTTCTGCCCGGTGTACTTCAACCCCTCATCGAGATACATGGCGTACCCGGTTAGCAGGTTGGCCGCCTCGGCCGGCGTGGGCGTCGCCTCCAGGGCGTCGGCGAGATCTTTCGCCGCGGCCGCCCGTTCCTTCGGCTTCAGCTTGAGGAGCAAGGCGTTGGCGTGGAGGTACAGCCGGGCCACCAGCCGCGACCCCTTCTGAGCACGGGCGGCGTCGGCGGCGGTCGTCGCCTCGGCGGGCCGCTTCGTCTTCTGGTCGATCACCGACCGCAGGGCGAAGTAGCTGGTCGGCATGACGGCTTCCAGCAGGCTTTTGTTCTCGTGGAGCAGCTTCTCGGCGTCGGGCAGGTCGCCGTCCACCGCCTGGCGGCGGGCGTGGGCCATCATCGCCAGGCCGGCGAGCTGTCGATTGGCGGTATCGAGCGGGTTGACGGCCAGCGCCCGCCGCCGCAACTCCAGGGCGTCGGCGGTGCGCCCCTGCTTGCCGAGAAGCGACGCCAGGGCCGACAGGGTGGCCACCGACTGAGGGTTGTTGGTCAGGTAGCGGCGAGCAGCGGCCTCGGCGGCGGCAGAGTCGCCGCGATCGACGGCGGCGTTGAACAACTCCTGGGCGGGCGGCTCCCAGTCCGGGGCAAGATCAGCCGCTTGTTTCCAGTAAGCAATCGGGTCGAGCCGTGGTTTCTTCCCTTTCGACTTGCGAGCGGGTGAACCAAAGAAGCCACCGAACGGGTCGCCGGCATCGTCGGCGATGTCGGCCGCGAGGCCGGCCATGCGATGGAGGATGACCGCCCGCGCCCGGTCGGCGAGCGGTTGCGTCCACCCGGCCGGTCGCCCGGCGAGCCACACCTCGTAGGCCGACCAGCGAGCGAGCGACATTTCCAGGGCATCCATCTCCTCGAACACCATCGCTTCGAGCTTGTGGAACTGCGGATCGGCCGGGGGAGGGCCGAACAGCTTGCGATACTTCGGCAGGTCGTCTTGCTCACCGCGTCGGGCGATGGCGAAGTAGAAGGCGTCGGCGAGCCGGGGGATCAGGTGCGGGGCGTGTTTTTTCAGATCGTTGACCGCCCCTTCCGCGGCCTTGAACGCTGGCCCGAGCTTGCGGCTACTGGCCAACTCCGAGCGAATCTTGCTGAGCTTCGCCAGGATTCCGACCGAGCGCAGCCGCTGGTTTTGTTCGAGCAGTGCCGACCGAACCGCATCGGGCTGGGCCTGGGCAAAGGCCGCATCGCACTGCACCCGCACCGGAGCGGCGAGTCGAGCGGGGTAGCGAGCCGGGTTCAGCCGCGTGAAGTTCTCGACCGCCCGGGCGTCGTCGTTCCCGCTCCACGCCATCAGCCCGCGGAGCAGCAGCTTCCATTCGAGAAACGGCGAACTCAGGCCGACGGCATTGAGCGTTTCGCGGGCGGCGTCGTCCTTCGCGTTGGAGTACAGGGCGAAGGCGTCGAGCACGGCGTTGTAGGCGGGC
The DNA here is from genome assembly GCA_025459365.1 of Fimbriiglobus sp. Lineage (GTDB taxonomy): Bacteria > Planctomycetota > Planctomycetia > Gemmatales > Gemmataceae > JALHQU01. The sequence continues at coordinate 25,455 of JALOQR010000006.1, read as the reverse complement.
GTCCACTCGGGCGGCACCTCAGCGGCGGATTTGCTGCGGAGGAGGTAGTCGGCGAAGTGCAGGGCGTGGGTGGGCTGCGGGTCGAGGGCGTCGGCCTCGGCCCGCCGGCCGGCCATCGCCAGCAGTTCGGCCAGCCGCCGCCGGGTGGTCGGGTCGTCGGGGAGTGCGGTCGCCTGCCGCAGCACCGCTTGCAGTGCGTCGAATCGCCCGGCTCGCTCGTAGTGCTCGGCGGCCTTCAGCATGGCCTCACGAGCCAGGGGGACGTGGGCGGGATCGGCCTTCGCCATCTGTTCGGCCAGCGGTACCGCCTCGTCGAAGTTGCGGTTGCGGAGGTACGCCGCCAGCTTGTCGGCCGGGCGGACTGGAGCGGCGGGCTTGACGGGGCGCTTACGCGGCGGCACGGGAGCAACCTCACTGGAACCGGGACAGCAGCGACCGGATGAGAACACCCGCAGCCAGCCATTGCGTTCCCGGTTCTACCTGCACAACCCCTACTATATCCGGACACTCCGCGACCCCAGCTTGCTCCAATGAATCCGCGCGAAGCCGTCCTCCTTTCCCCGTACCGCCCGCCCACCTCGTACCCGGTGAGCCTGAACCCGTCCGAGGCCGAGGCGTGGCTGAACGGTTACTTTGCTCTCTGGCATCCGGCGGTACTCGGCATCATCGGCCGCCCGCCGCAGGCCGCGAGCACCTACGACCACGACGTGCCCAAGCCCGGCTTCCTGTACACCGTTCCCGAAGGGCCGACGGTGTACCAGCCCGACCACTGGGGCGTCATGGTGGCCGATGGCGGTGGTGCCAGTTTCGCGGCATCGGCGGATGTGCTCGAAACCCGCGACACCCTGCGGGTCGCCCTGATCGACTGGTCCGACCGCAATCCTGGCGAGCGAATCCTGCCGCACCTGCTCGACGCCCCACGCGATGTGGTCGGGCTGTTTGAAGCGGTCGGGTTTGGTTACCTCCTCGTGGAATCGCTGTTCGATGCCGCCAGCCACGATCACTTGCTCGACGCCGAAGGGTTCTGGGCGGATGTGTCGGCGGCGGTGGCGGCCGTGCCCGATGCGGCGGCCGTCCGCGAGAAGCTGACCCCCGCCGTGGAGAAGCTCGCCAACGCCCGGCAAGTGCTGAACACCAACTCGGTGCAACTCGTCGATTTCGCCATCCCCACCGCCGACACCCTGGCCCGCCCCTGGCCGGCGACCGTCCGCCGTGGGCTGCCCGCCGCGATCATCGCCACCGGAGAATTGCTGGAAACGCTGGCCAACGAGCACCCCGAGCGATTCGCCGAGTTGAAGGAGAAAGCCAGCGGTGAAACGCCCACCGTGGATTTGTGCGTGGGGGTCTACACCGAGCGCGAAGATGGACTGCTGCCAGCGGAATCGCAGTGGTGGAACCTGACGGCTGCCCGGAAGTGTGTGCAGGAGCTGTTCGGCGTCGCCCCGACGGTCTACGCCCGCACGCGGTCGGCGTTCCACCCGCACCTGCCGGGGTGGCTATTACACACCGGGTTCACGCATGCGGTGATGGTGGCATTCGACGGAGCGATGACGCCGGCCCGCAACGCAGTGGTGGTGAACTGGGCGTCGCCCGACGGCAAAGCGGTCAACGCTTTCGCCCGTGAACCGCTCGCCGCCGCCGACCCGCTCACCTTCTTCAACCTCGTCTACCACATCCACCAGGCGTTCAGCACCGATAGCACGCCAACGGTAGCGTTGAAGCACACCGGCCCGGCCGCGGCCGTCGGGTACGCCCAACTGGTGACGCTCGCCACCCTGGGCGACGCCTGCGGCAAGTGGGTGTCGGTGGCCGAACTCCTCCGCGACCACCACTACGGCGAGTACCTCGGCTCGCCGAGCGCCGACGACTACTTCAACGACTACCTCGACGACGCCGTGACCCACCGCAAAGACCCGCACCCGGTGAGCGGGTTCGCGGTTCACACGCGGCTGCGGCGAAAGCTCGACTCGGCGTTCGCTCTGGCCGGGCTTCACCGCATGCTCACTCCGCCCGGCGAAAAGGACGTAGGGTTGCTGCGGGAGTTGGAGGCGGCGGAGCGCCATGTTGAGGTGAACCGCGAGCCAACGGCGAACGGGCTGGATGCCCTCGAACAGTCCTTCGCCCAACTGCTCGCCGACCGCATCCAGGTGAAGTCGCCGCCGAACCAGCCCGGTGTGCTCGTGTTCAACCCCTGCAACTTCACCCGCCGCGTGGCGCTGGAACTCTCCGACTTCGGTGGGCCGATCCCGGTCGAGGGGCCGGTGAAGGCGGTCGAGTTCGCCAACGGACTCGCCCGGCTGGTGGTGGAGGTGCCGTCGCTCGGGTACACCTGGATTCCCAGGGGGAATGCCTCCCACCCGCCGCCCAAGCCCCGCATCAAAACGGCCGAGAACGGCACCGTCCGCAACGAGTTCGTCGAGGCCGACTTCGACCCGGCCACCGGTAGCCTGCGGGCCGTCCGCGACCTCCGCACTCGCACCAACCGCCTCGGCATGCAGTTGGTGTTCAACCCCGGTAGCCGCACGAAGTGCCGCGGGGTGACGGTCACGAACAGCGGCACGGCGATGGGCGAGGTGGTGTGCGAAGGCGACATCACCGACGAGCACAACACGGTGCTGTGCCGGTTCCGCCAGCGGTTGCGGGCGTGGATCGGCCGGCCAGTCGTGGAGTTGAAGATCGACCTCGACCCGGTCCACCCGCCGACCGGCTACCCGTGGCACGCCTACTACGCCGCTCGGTTCGCCTGGCGGGACCCGCGGGCGGTGCTGTTCCGCGGCACGCACGGCTCCAACGACCGCAGCACGTACACCCGCCCGGTGAGTGCCGACTACCTCGAACTGCGGATCGGGGCCGAGCGGACGTTCCTGTTCACTGGCGGGCTGCCGTATATTCAGAAGCACGGCGACCGCATGGCCGACGTGGTGCTCATCCCCGAGGGCGAGCAGGCTCGCAGCTTCGAGTTGATCGTGGCGATGGACCGCGAGTACCCAATGCCGACGGCAGCGGGATGGGTCGCCCCAAGCCCGGTGGTGTTCACGAGCAAAGGCCCACCACACATCGGGCCGACGGCGTGGCTCGCCCACGTCGATTTACCGAGCGTGCTGATGACGAGCCTGCGGCCGGTGCCGGCGGGCGACGGCATGAGTCGGGCAGTGGCCATGCGACTGATGGAGACGGCGGGCTTCGCCGGCAGCACCGAGGTGAAGTTCGCCCGCGACCCGGACCGGGTGAGCCACTCCAGCGGCGACGACGTGCCAGGGGCCGAGATCCCGTTGAACGCCGGCGGAGCGACGCTCGACTTCTCGGCCAACGAGACGTTCCGCGTGCGGGCCGAGTGGGTGTGAGGGACCGCGGTGAACCGCCAAGACGCCAAGAGTTTCGCAGGGAACGGGTTGAGACCACCTCTGTGCTTCTTCGCGACTTGGCGGTTCGCCGAAGTCTTTTCTGATCTCAAGAGATGATGCCACCATGTCCCACCGCTACCACCTGTCGAACGTCGCCGATATCCCGTCCCCGGCGCTCGTCTTCTTCCCCGAGATCATCGGCCACAACATCCGGGCCGTCATCGGCATGGCCGGCGGGGTGGAGCGCCTCCGCCCGCACGTCAAGACGCACAAGACCGCCGAAGTGGTGCAGATGCAGTTGCTCGCCGGCGTGACCAAGCACAAGTGCGCCACCATCGCCGAGGCCGAGATGCTCGCCGACGCCGGCGCCCCGGACGTACTCCTCTCGTACCCCCTCGTCGGGCCGAACGTCGGCCGATTCGCCAAGCTGCGCCAGAAGTTTCCCGGCGTGCGGTGGTCGGTCATCGTCGATCACCCGGCCACGCTCGCCCCGCTCGCCGCCGTCGCCGGCGACCGGCCCATCGAGGTGCTGGTGGACGTGAACATGGGCATGGACCGCACCGGAATCGCCATCCCGCACGTCGCCGAGTTGTACCGGCAGATCGCCGCCACACCGGGGCTGACGGCGGTGGGGTTGCACTGCTACGACGGGCACGTCAACCAGGAGAGCCGATCCGACCGCGAGGCGGCGGTGTGGGCCAAGCTCACGCCGGTGCTGGAGGTGCGGGCGAGCCTCGAAGCGGCCGGCCTGCCGGTGCCGGCGATGATCTGCGGCGGCACTCCGGCGTTCCCGATCTACGCCGGCATCCGCGACATCCCCGGCCTGGAGTGCTCGCCCGGCACCTACGTGCTGCACGACAACGGCTATGGGTCGAAGTACCCCGACTTCACCGGCATCGAGCCGGCGGCGGTGATCGTCACGCGGGTGGTCAGCCGGCCGACGCCGAACCGGGTGACGCTCGACGTGGGGAACAAGTCGATCGCGGCCGACCCGCTCCTGCCAAAGCGGGTGCATTTGCTCGACTTCCCCCCGCACACGCCGGTCGTCCACAGTGAGGAGCACTACGTCGTCGAGACGCCACACGCCGACCGCTTCACGCCGGGGGACGTGGTGTACGCCATCCCCGGCCACGTCTGCCCGACGGTGGCGCTACACCGCGAGGCGCTCGTCGCCGAGGGTGGGCGGGTGGTCGGGGCGTGGAAGGTGACGGCGCGGGATCGCAAGCTAACGGTTTGAGCGACGGTGCCCCACCCGCCAGGCCTCTGGGGTGTCCGCGATCCGGACGGGAGCAGCGGCGTGCCCCGCATCCCTGTCAGGGCACAATAATGGCCGAGTGGAAGGGGGGGTATGTGCGTGGCAGGTGGCAGTGTGGCAGAGAGGGGGGGTATCGAGCCGTGGCCCGCGGTGCGATTCACTTCACGACCATCAGACTCGCGTTCGAAATCCAATTGGCGACCGACCCCTTAACAAGGTGAGATCCGGTCACCCGAACGTTTTTCCCCTTCCCCTCCCCGCCAGGTGTCGGTATATCCCCGGCCGAACTTCAATCCAGTTTCGGATTCCGGGGGGGACGGGCCATGCGGAAGTGCCTGCTGGCGGGGGCGTGCGCGGCAATGGTGACCGTGACTGTGACGGGAACAGCGTCGGCTCAGTTCGCATCCGATCGGTTGCCCGTTCCACCCAGTACACCCAAAGCTCCCACCCCCGGTGGTACACCCCAGCTTCCCGGCGGGGTGGTGCCAGCCGGCGGCACGTCGCTCACCCCCACCTCGCGGCTCACCCTGCCCAACGGCTTCGCTCTGCCCGACCCGACTCGCAAAGAACCACTCCGCCCGGTGCCCACCACCATCAAGGACGACGCGCCGGTACACCCGTGGACCGTCAAGGCCGATCACGGCGGATGGATGATCATGGTGAAGAGCTACGCCGGCCCAGACTCGCGGCAGAAGGCTGAGGCGCTGGCCGCCGACATCCGCAAAACGCACGGGGTGAATTCGCTGGTGTATGAACGGAACGCCGAGGAGCGGAAAGCCGAAATAGCCCGTGTGGAAGCCGTCCGGAAGCGGGAGCAGGAGCGGGCCAAGCCGTTCCTGGAGGTGGAAGAGCGGGCGCGGCGGGAGGCCGAGGCGAACGGCTTCGGGTTCATGGATTCACGGCCGACGGTGAAGGTGCCCCGCCCGTACCAGGAAACGCCCGAGCAGTGGGTGGTGCTGATCGGCGGGTTCAAGACGATGGATGACGCCCGCGCCAGCCTGCCGACGGTGAAGAAATGGCCGATGCCGAAAGATACCTCGCTGGTGGACGCCGGCGTCATGGGGGCGGAGGTGACCGACCCGCGAACGGGGCAGAAGGAGTTCAAATCGACGGTCAGCTACCTCAATCCCTACCCCTCAGCGATGGTGGTACCGAACCCGGCCGCCGGGCGAAAGGGTCTGGAGGAGAAAGGTAAGCTCGACCCGTTCGTGGTCAAACTGAACGACGGGGTGGAGAACAGCCTGCTCCAGGTGAAGAAACCGTGGACGCTAGCGGTGAAGGCGTATTCGGTGCCCACCCGGCTGGTGAGCGGAGACGGCGACGGGAAGAGCGTGTTCGATGCCAAACGAAAGGGAGCATCGGCGGCCGACGTGCTCCAGGCCACCGGGGCGGAGGCAGACGCGATGGCCAAGGCCCTGCGGGACCCGAAGATGAAGCCGCGGAGTTACGAGGCGTTCGTTTTGCACCACACCCACGGAAGCATCGTGACGGTCGGCCAGTTCGACGCCCCGGACGACCCCGAACTGCTGAAGATGCAGCAGGAGTTGCTCGGCATCACGTTCGAGATGCTGGATAAGGACAAACGGCCGGTGATCGGCTCGGACGGCCGGCCGAAGGTGCAGCGGCTGTTCGACGGGGTGAACCTGTTCCCGGTGCCGAAGTTCTGAGCCGGGCGACCGACCCCGGAAAAACCACAACGCCCGTGGGACGCGAGTGATTCGCGGCCCGCGGGCGTTGACCTGTTGCGGGGAGGGGTTGAGCGTCTTCGCGCCCCACACGGCCCCGGCTCGTTAACACAATAGAACGTGTTGCGACCAGGGGAAGAAGAATCCCCCGCTTTCACCCGAACTTCTTCCCCTCCACGCACTCGGCGAACGCCGCCGCCTTCGCCGCCCACCCCTCGGCCGTCAGCCGTTCCCTGGCCGCCCTCTGTTCCGCAGGCAGCCCAGCCTCCGCCCGGGCCGCCACTGCCGCTGTGAACGCCGCCGGGGTGTCGCACACGTCGGCCGCGTCCGCCCAGGCGGTCGTGGCGGGCAGCGCTCGCACCACCGCCGGCTTGCCCGTCGCCAGGTACTCCTTCAGCTTGAGCGGTTGCATCGCCCGCGTGGCAGGCAGGTCGGCGTAGGGCATCACCAGCACCGCCGCTGCCGCCGCCAGGGCCGGCAGCCGGTCGAACGGCACCGCCGGGCAGAAGGCCACCCGGGGGATCGCCTTCAGGGCCGGGTCGGGATCTTCCTGTGGGCCGACCAGCACCACTGTGCCGCGGCCGAGGTGCTCGCCCAGGTGCCGCACGTAGGCCACGTCCATCCGCCGGTCGATGACACCCCAGAACAGCACAATCGGCGGTTCGAGGCCGGCGAACTCGGGGGGCGCTGCAGCCGGTGCAGCCACGTTCCAGTGCCCCAGATCGACCCCGTGAGTGAGTAACCGCGACTCACAGCCCATCGCTGCAAGCTTGTGTTGCAGGGTTTCGCTCACCGCCACCGCCGCGTCCACCTTCGGCACCAGGTCGCGTTCCATCCGCAGCATCGTCTCGCCGTCGTAGCCGGGCCACACGCTGAAGTCGTCGACGCAGTAGTACACCCAGCGGGCGGCGGGCAGTTCGCCGATCAGGTCGGCGACGAGCGGCAGGGTGGTGACGACCACCGGCGGGGCGGGCATGGCCGCGACCACCGGCCGCAGCGCCCGCAGGAGGAGTTTGCGGTTCAACCGGCGGGCAAAGGTGGAGCGGAACGACGGCCACATCTTCGGTGAGACGACAGCGGGAACCAGGGCCGCGCTCGGGATTTCTTCACGGCGAACCGGCTTGAACACCCAGCCGCGGATCTTCCCGGCGGCGCGTTTCACCGTGCCCCAGTCGAGCCGTGGTGGGCGGGTGCCGATGGTGTTCACCCACGTAACGCGGCGGGTGGGGAGCAATTGGCGGACGAGGTGCTGACAACTCGACGGGTGGCGGCCCCAGTCGTCGGCGAACACCAGCCAGGGTGGGGGGGCGGGAAAGCTCATGGGGGAAGGGTAGGACACGGGAAGGCATCACGCGGCGTTCGCCCCGGCCAGCCGGCCGGCGAGTTCGTGGAGGCCGCGGAGGTCGAGCTTGCCGTTGCCCAGGGCCGGGAAGTTCTCCACCAGGAAGCAGTCTCGCACATCGGGCACCCAGAGGTTGGGCAAGCCCTTACTCCGCAGTTTCTCGAAGGCGTCTTTCAGCTTGGCCCCCCATTCGGCGGTGTGCAGCACCACCAGGCGCTCGCCGCGCTTCGGGTCGGGCACTGCCGCCACCGCCACGGCGCGTTCGGCCGGTTGGCCGAGTACCTCGTGGATTTCGTCCTCCAGCCGTTCGAGCGGCACCATTTCGCCGGCGATCTTGGCGAACCGCGACAGCCGACCGGTGATACGCACAAACCCGTCGACCTCCACGCGCCCGATGTCACCCGTCAGATACCACCCGCCGGCCATCACCTGGGCCGTGCGCTCCGGTTGGTGCAAGTAACCGGCCATCACGTTTGGCCCCATCACCCCGAGCATTCCCTCTTCGCCGGTGGGAAGCGGCTGTTTGGTCTCGGGATTGAATGCCCGCACCGCCACGCCGGGGATTGGCTGGCCGATGGTGCCGATGGTGTTCGCAATCTGGGTGTGCCCCCGCACGGTGGCATCGGGCAGGTTGGTACCGACGACCGGAGATACTTCCGTGCAGCCGTACCCTTCCAGCAGCAGCCCGCCGAACCGCTCGCGGAACTCGTGCTGCACGCTCACCGGCAGTTTCTCCGCACCGCAGATGAACAGCCGGCAAGTGCGGAAGCTATCTTCGGCGGCCCGCCGCAGGTAGAACCGCACGAACGTGGCCGTACCCAGGGCGATGGTGCAGGCCCACCGCTTGGCCAGTTCGCCGACCTCCTTCGCGGCCCGTGGATCGGGGTAGTACACGCTCATCATGCCGATGCTCGCCGGTGCCCACAGGCAGACCGTGTACCCGAAGCTGTGGAAAAACGGCAGGGTGCAGAGCATGCGGTCGTCGCGGGTGAAATTCACCCCGAGTTGGAACCCATCCGCGTTGCTGGAGATGTTGCGCAGGGTGAGCATCACCCCTTTGGGTTCGCCCGTGCTGCCGCTGCTGAACACGATGGTGAGCAGGTCGTCCCACTTGAACCGGCGACAGTTCAGCACCACCCGGTCGAGGAACCAGCCGGGCAGTAGCAACACCAGCAGCAGCCGCCACAATTTGGCAAGGCCGGAGATGCCGGCCAGCGCTTCTTCGAGGTAGATCACCCGCACACCGGCATCGGGGAGCGGCAGGCGGTCGGTGAACCGCTTGGCAGTGATGATCGTCTTGAGCCCGCTCTGCCGCACGGCCGCCAGCACCGAGACATCCCCGGCGGTGTAATTCAGGTTCACCGTCGTGCGGTGTAGGAAGGCGAGGGCGAAGTTGGTGAACGCCGAGCCGAGGCCGGTCGGCAGCCACACGCCGACCGTTTTTTCGTCGGCCGGCAGGTGCCGCTTCAGCCACCCAGCGAGGCTCCACGCCCCGACGAGTGCCTTTGGCCAGGTGAGCACGCGGTCGGTGCCGCTGGACGCATCCACGAATCCGACGCGGAAGAGGTTCGACTTACGTGCGGCGTAGCGCACGAACCCGGCGTGAACGGGGATGACATACTCGCTCTGGAGGATGCCGCACCGTGCTTGAGTCTCGACGACCGCCGCCCGCACATCGGCCGCGGGGGTGTCGCCGGGGAGGGGTGGGCCGAAGCACACGGCCACCCGGCGCCGCAGTTGCTCGGGCCATTTCCACAGCATCCGCCCGCCCTTGTAGCTGAACAGGCTCCCCCACACGTTCCATAGGGCCACGGGCACGATCTGCACCGGAGTACCGGCCCGCGCGGCGGCCCGCTCGATGCCCCGGCGGAAGGGCATCATCTGCCCGTTGCGAGTGAGCCGCCCTTCGGGGAACACCAGCACGCATTCGCCGCGGGCGAGGGCGGCCGACACTTTGTCGAGCGCCGCGGCCAGGGCGTGCGGGGCGGTGGTGCGGTCGATGAACACGGTGCGGCGGCGAACGAACGACAGGAAGAACCGCAGCACCGGGTTGCGGCGGTACTTCGCCCACAGCACGAAGGTCACCGGCCGCGGGCAGGCCGCCCACACCAGCAGCCAATCGATGTACGAAACGTGATTTGCCACGAGCAGTACTGGCCCCGCCGCAGGCACCTGATGGCGATCGTGGACGTGGAAGCGGTAGAGCGTACGGGCGAGCAGCCACCACACCGGCCGCAACATGGCCGGGAAGAACCAGGCGAGAACGGCATAAGTGCAGACGTAAGCAGCCAACCCGGCGGGAATCATCCACCACTCGAACGACATCGCAGGCACCGGAAGTGGGGAGAGGGAGAGAGTGTCGTTCGGATGTTTAGACGGAACCGGGGTGGGGTGTAAAGGGGAAAATAGGCCTGGAGCCAACCCGTCGAGTCGGCGGGTGAGCCCACATCTACCGACTCAACGGGTTGGCTCCAGGGTGGCGTTACTTGTCCTTGTCCTTCTCACCTTCTTCGGCGGCCTTCATCGCCGCCTTCACGGCCCCCACCGGGACGAACAGATCGAACCGCACCGACTGCTTGCGAGCGGCCACCGCCATCCCGATGTATGCCGTGTCGCCCTTTCCCTTGCCGAACTTGGGAAGTTCGCCGGTAGGAGCGCCGGGGATGGCTCCGCCGAGTTGCCCAGCGTAGTCGCTCAGTTGGCCAAGCAGGGGCACGGCGTCGGTGAGCAGCAGGTAACCGGCGTCGGCCGGGAGTTGCTTGCGAGTGACGGCGAATGCCGGGTCGTCCCCAACCTTCGCCTTCGGAGCGGCAAACTCATCCAACAGTTTCTTGGCCGCGTCCCAGTTCTTTCCGGTCACCTGTACGTACCGCTTGCCGTCGGTGCCGAACCAGAGGGTTTGCTTCTCGGGCATCAGTTTCTTCATCGCTTCGATGGCGGCTTCCTTCTGGTTCGGGTCGCCGGCCTTCTGCACCGACGCCTCGAAATCGACCTCAATCTCGGCCGCATGCAGTTTGAACCCGGCGTGCGACTGAGCGTCGGCTGTCACCTTCGGCTTGCGCTTGAGCACGAGGTTGCTGTACTTGGCCCCTTCGTCGAGTGCCTGGAAGACAGCCAACCTGGCAGCCGACACCTTGGCCGCGTCCTTGTATGTTGTCGCCGTCAGGCTGGCAAATTCCGCCGCAGACATGCTCAACGAGTCTCCCGCACCGCCACCCAGATCGACCAACTTGTTGATGGCATCGGCGGCTTTGTCGTCGTCCGAAGCGAACTCGGCCGAGAGCTTACGTTGCAGCCCGCCAAGCCCCTGGCCCCACTGGCTCGCACTGTACGACGACATCCCTTTGGGCAGGTCGGCCAGCCCCTTCAGCGGCGAGGGCGTCTCGGCGGCGAGCAGCTGGTCGGTGGTGCTACCCGCGTTAAAGCCGGCCTCGGCCCGCAGAGCGAAGCCTTCCGGTCGGGCATCGATGGCCAGCACCAGACCCGTGCCGTCTTCGATCACCTGAAACAGCCCTTCGACTGCCGCCTTCGCCTGCTCGATCTGGCTCTTGTCGAGTACGTCGCCGCCGAACAACTGGAACAACTGACCGACCGCCGCCCGCGCCTGGGCGATCTGGCCGGCGTATTCTTCGTTGACTCGCGCCAGGTTGAGGAAGATCCCGAGGTCGTTCGCCAGGAAGGCGTCGGCGAGGTTACCCATCTTCTTGGCCGTCAGTTTCTCGTACTTGCCGGCATAGGCCTCGGCGGTGTCTCGGTTCGGGCTGACGACGACGTACCCCGTGGTGGTGTCGACCAGATAGAGCGCACTACCGCCGGATGGCTCGAATTCGATCTCATCCACTCCGCCCTTGCCCTTCTGGAACGATTTCCGTTCCCCCTCGCTCAGAAACTTCTCGCGGAATGTCTTGTAGTCCTTCACCGGCAGGAGCACGGCGATCGGCCCATCGGCCGAGGCGACCTCGCCCAGGTTGCCGACCGCCAGGAACACCCGCCCCTGCGGGTCGAGGCCGGCGAGGTCGCGCCCTTCCAGGGCACCCTTCAAGAACCCGTCGATCTGTTCCCCGGCCTGCTTGCCCGCATCGGCATCCACACTGCCGACCATCTTCACGATACGTTCCTTCACTCGCTCCAGGCCGTTCACCTGCACCACGACCATTGCGTTGGCGGCGACGGGCAACTCACTGACATCGGCCGGCTTGCCGCCGACCGGCACTGGAGCGGCGAAGAGTGCCGCCGGGGCTAGGGCGGCGAGTAGCACCGCCAGGACTCGGAAACGCAGCATTGGCATGACTCCACTGGGGAAGGCAGGACGGAAGTCATGCTAGACGGCTGGCGAGAGATGGTCGAGTCGAGGTTACGCAGGGCGGCTGGCAACCACGGATCGGTCACTGTCCGCCGACTTCAGACTCCTGGCTTTCCAGGCGAAGCGGCTGCCACACGTGCGGTCGGGCGAGCGGTTCGATGTGCAACTTCAATTCGCCCCCCTGAAACACCCGCACTGTGCCCGACGACTGGCTGATACAGAACGAGATGGCCTTGGTGTGCTGGGTGACCGCCGCCGCCGACAGGTGCCGGCTGCCCAGCCCCTTGCTCAGCCCGATGCCGTCGGTCGGCACGTCGAGGTACAGGCAGGCAGCCTCGGCGATGCCATCGCGGCCGATGAGGATGGCCCCGTCGAGCTTGGCGATCTCCTTGATCTGCTCGCGTACCTTGCGATCGCGGATGTCTCGCTCCTGGCGGGTGTACCCACGGAACGGGTTGAAATTCAGGAACCGCGACACCCCCTGCACCTTCTTCACATCGCCGACCACCAGAATGGTGCCGATCGGGTGCCCTTCGCGGCCTTCCCGCCCGATCTCCTTGGCCAGATCAACAACGGCCCGCAGCACATCGAGCGGCACCCCCTTGCCCAGTTTCCGCAGGTCTTGGTTGGTCATCGGCTCCAGGTGTTCGCCCAGGTGGATGACGCTGAGGCTGTCGATCGGCTCGGGGGCGTCCTCCATGGTGGCGATGCCGTTGTACAGCACCACGATGTGCGCCCCCGGTTGCACCGTCTCGGTGGACACGGCGTTCAGCAGGGCGTTGCTCAACCGCTCCTGCACCGGTAGCGGTTCGGGGTCGAGGTCGATGACCGTCCACGCCTCGCTGTCGCGGAGTGGCTTGAGCAAGTTCGGTTTGTCGGAGGCAGCGTACAGCTTGCACCCGATCAGGTGCCGCTCCACCTCTTCCCAGTCGAGGGCGGTTTCGGTGAGGAGCAGCACGCCATCGGCGGGCAGCGCCTTCACCAGGTCGCGGGCCGACTGAAGCAATGCAGAAGTCTGGAGCGGGAGGCTCATGCGCACCGGGCGGGATGACGTGAACGGGTCGCGCGTGCCCACAGTCTAGATAGGAACTGAGAGAAGGCCAACGCCAATCGCTTGCCAGAACCGGGAACCCTGCAACCGGGTTGGCCTTCCACTCACGCGGTCGCTCACGCCCCTGGCCCGCCGTGTCGCTCGAAGAATGCCCACACCCGCTCGCAGCCGTTTAGCACGTCCGACGGCGGGCCTGCGATCCGCGGGTTGAACATCGCCTTCCCCCCGGGCCAGTGGTGCCCCAGCCCGCTCACCACCACCTTCGTCAACTCCACCGGCCCGGCGAACCGCTCCTCCCGCACCCCGTTCGCCTCACCCACCACCGTCGGCGTTGGGTCGCAGCCGATGGCCGCCGCCCACTTCGCCAGGGTGGCCTCCACCGTTGGCCGCTCCACCACACGGTTGCCCCACGGCAGACGCGCCGGCCCACCGTGCAGCGGGATGAGTAAGTCCTGATCCCCGACGATGTAGAGCGTTGGCACAGGCGGCGACACTGCCACGGGGGAAACGTGGCAGTAGCCGGCGAGTGGGGCGACGGCGGCCAGTTCAGTCGGCCGCTCGGCGGCGAACCGGAAGCTCATCGCGGCCCCATTCGAGAAGCCGGTGAGGTACACGCGGTGCGGGTCGGCGTCGGTGTGTTGAACGGCGTGGCGGATGACGGCTGACAGGAAGCCGACGTCGTCCGTCTCGGTGTGGAATGGGTCCCCGGGTCGGGTCGAGCCGTCGTTCCACCGCTTCGGGTTGGTCAGGAACGAGGGCGGGCGAGACGGGTCGAGGGGCAGACCGTCCGGAAAGGCGACGAGGAGATGATGCGTGTCGGCGAAGGTGGGCCAGCGGGTTTCTTCGGCGGCAAACTCGGCCGAACCGCCGGTGCCGTGGAGCATGACCACCAGCGGCCGGGGCCGACCGGACTGGTCGGCCCCGTGCAGGAGGTATCGGCGTTCACCCGAGGCAAAGGGCAGGACGACGGTGTTCACACCGTCAGTTTAGCGGCCCCACGGGTTGGTGTAGTTGCGGTAGAACGAACCAGTCGAACCGCCGACGAAACCGGGAGTCGAAACCACGCCCGGCACCCACGGGTTACGGGCGATGTTGTTCACCCAGGGGTTGTAACCGAGTCCGTTCACCCACGGGTTGACCGGGGCGATCGGCGTCCAGGCGCTCACCGGCACCCAGGGGTTGAAGACCACCGGCGGCTGGTACATCTGCCACAATTGGGCCTGAAGAACGGCGTTCTGCCACTGCATGGCCGGGATGGTGACGGCGCTCGACACCGGGCCAGCAGTGGTCACCGGGCGGACGCCGATGCCGGAGCGGACGACTTGAGCCGAGGCGACGCTGCCGACCACAGCCAGGGCGGCAACAGCGAACAGGGTGCGGGTGAACGACATGATGGAGTCTCCGATGTGGGGCGAGGTGTATTCTGAATTCTGAACGGAGATACCGCGCCTGCTTGCGCCGCCTAATGCAATTGTTACATTCCCTCAGGCTCAACCATGTCTGCCGACATCCCGCCCGCCGAAAGCCCCCTCGAGAGCGTGTTCACCACCAGCTTGCCCGACCTGCTCTCTCAACTTGGCGTCTCGCTCCTGGTGACGACCTACCAGGCCGGTAAGTTGGTGGTCCTCCGCGCCCAGGGAAGCAAGCTGAACACACACTTCCGCGACCTGCCCGCCCCGATGGGGTTGGCGGTGAACGGCGGCCGGTTGGCGATCGGCACCAAATCGGCCGTGTGGGAGTTTCATAATCAACCGGCTGCGGCGGCCAAGATCAACCCACCAGGATCGCACGACGCCTGTTACCTGCCGCGGGCGATGCACGTCACGGGTGACATCCGCGGGCACGACATCGCCTGGGCTGGGGATGAACTCTGGGTGGTGAACACTCGCTTTTCCTGCCTTTGCACGCTCGACCGCATGCACAGCTTCACCCCCCGCTGGCGGCCGAAGTTCGTCTCCGCCCTTGCTCCCGAAGACCGCTGCCACCTGAACGGGCTGTGCGTGGCCGGCGATCCGGCCCGCCCCAAGTACGTCACCTGCCTGGGTGCAACCGATACGGCCGGCGGGTGGCGCGAAAACAAGCGCGACGGCGGATTGCTCCTCGACGTGGACACGCACGAGGTGCTCGCCGCCAGGCTGAGTATGCCGCACTCTCCCCGCCTCTACGACGGCAAACTGTGGGTGCTCGAATCCGGCGTCGGCGGGCTGGGCTACCTTGATCCGGCCCGCGGTCAACTGGTGCCGGTGGCGACCCTACCAGGGTTTACCCGCGGGCTGGACTTCGTCGGCCCGTTCGCCTTTGTCGGGCTGTCGCAGGTCCGCGAAACGGCTGCGTTCAGTGGTCTGCCGATCACCGAATTGCCGGTCGAGAAGCGAGCGTGTGGGGTGTGGGTGGTCGACCTCCGTTCCGGGCAGGTGGTTGGCTTCGTGCGGTTCGAGAGCGGCGTGCAGGAGATTTTCGCTGTTCACGCCCTGATCGGTGTTCGCCACCCGGAGTTGGTCGTGGAGAGCGATGCACTCATCGATAATTCGTTCATCCTTCCCGACGATGCGATCCGGGAGGTGGCCAAGCGGTGAGAAAGTTTGCGGACAGGTGTAGATCCTACAGACCAGCGTGTGTCGTATTCCCGGACGCAAATCCCGAACGGCCGACAGATCGGGAAGGCTAGGTAGTTGAAATCGGAAAAACCGCTCCTCCGGGCGAAACTCCGACTGCGGATCGGGAGTCTTATACGGGCGGTCTGGAGTTGAGTTTTCCGGGCTGCACCGTTGAAGATAGGAAGGCTGCGGTGAAAATTGACACCGCCAACGGCCCTATGCGTGGTTGTGAGGTTACAGTTAGGTAATTTCGTCCTTCTGCATTCGTCCCCCCTTCGCTGAGCTGCCCCATGCCGCGTTCCCCCAAGTCCTCCCGCTCCAACCGCCCGTTTCTGGAGATTCTCGAACCGCGGGAAGTGCCGGCTCTCATCACCGTCACCTCGTTCGCCGACAACGTTGCCGAAGACGGGGTCGTGACCCTGCGCGAAGCCATCGACTCGATGAACAAGGGGGAACCCGTCAACAAGGATGTGGTGGCTGGAGGTTTCGGCTTCAACGATCGCATCGTGTTCGGCGGAGCGGCGGCCACCGGTGGCACCATCAGCATCACTCAGGAATTCCCGATCAACCGGGACCTGGAGATCACTGGCCCAACGAACGGCGTGACGATCGTCAACGCCGCCACCAGCGTGGGGAACAACACCCGCATCTTCAACGTCCTCCCGCCGTCTCCGCCGCCGCCAGGGCCGCCTGCTTTCCGCACCCTCAGCCTGACGCGGATGAACCTGATCGGCGGGAACGTGACCGGCAACGGCGGGGCAATCAATATCACCCGCGGGGAGTTGAACCTGACCGACGTTTCGGTGCAGAACAACACTGCCAGCGGCAGCGGTGGCGGGATCTTCGTGGGCAACGGCGGGGTCACATTCCCCAGGCCCTCCGTGACGATCACACGAACGGCCACGGGCAACGTCAGCATCTCGGGTAACACGGCACAGGCCGGAAGCGGTGGGGGGATCGACGTCGCGAACGGGTTTGTCACGATCGAAGGCGCATCCGAAACGCAGCGGGCAAACATCTTCGGTAACACCGCGATTGGCGGCGGCGGCGGCGGCATCAACGCCCTCACCGGTGTGGACATTAAGAATGCCGTAGTGCAAGCCAACACGGCCAAAGCCACCGGCACGGTTGGCGGATTCGGCGGGGGCATCAGTTCGGGCGGCGGCATCAGTGTGATCAACAGCAGGGTCGACAACAACGTGGCCACTGGTTTTGCGGCTGGCGGAAAGTACACCGGCGGCGGGATCAACGTCCTCGACCTCGGCACGCTTGAACTCGACCGCAGCACGGTGAGCGGGAACGCCTCCACCATGCGGGGCGGTGGAGTGTACTTCTACAACAACGGCGATCTGGTGATGACCGCGTCCACGGTGGCCGGAAACACCACAGGAGACGCGTTCGCCAACGAGGGTGGCGGGCTTTACCTGTTCGGAACGACTGCCACCATCGACCGCAGCACCATCGCCAACAACCAAGCCGGGGTCGGTGGTGGGATCTTCTCCCGCGGCGGCAACGACCTGACCATCACCAACAGCACGATTGTTGGCAACAGTGCTTCGGCCCCGAACCAGCCAAACTCCTCGGGTGGGGTGACAATCGACACCGTCGGTACGCGGTTCACCCTGTTCAACTCCATCGTCGCTCTGAACAACAACGGCACCGGGTTGAACAACGCCGACCTGAACATCGCCTTCAACGAACTCAACCCAGCCATCGCCCGCGGCCTGACGATGCCCAACGGGACCATCGGTGGGTTCAACCTGGTTGGCACCATGCCGGTGCAGGCGTCCTTCAACAGCCTGGAAAACCTGAGCGGGAACGTGGTGAACGGCGCGCTCAATCCCGGCATCCAGGTGAACTTTCTGGGCCAGCCGATCCTCAGCAACAACGGCGGACTGACCCCCACCGTCGCTCTCTTGCCTGGTAGCCCCGCGATCAACAACGGGTTCTGGTTTCAACCGACTGGTGAATTCGACCAACGGAACCAGGCTTCGTGGGGCATGAAGGACATCGGTGCTTTCGAGTTCGTCCCGCCGGCGAACACCGTACCGACCATCAGCAGCCCCAACACCGCCACGTTCATCGAGGGGCAACCAGGCCTACACCGCATCAAGGTGAATGCCAATCCGATCGCCACCATGAGCATCGTGGGGACGTTGCCGCCGTGGGTGACGCTGAGCAACTTCTCCGGCTTCGCTGAACTGACCGGCACACCACCGCCCGGAAGTCCCTCCACAATCACGTTTACCATCCGGGCGACCAATGCGGCCGGGTTTGTCGATCAACCGTTCACGCTGAATGTCCACCGTGCGCCAGTGTTCACCTCGGCCAACACTGCCACGTTCCTGTTCAACAACCCGGCGAACAGCTTCACGATCTCGACCACGGCCGTGCCGAACGCGGCTATCTCGGTGAACCCGGCCACGCCACTGCCGGGCGGGGTGACCCTCACCGACAACGGTGACGGCACGGCCACTCTCACCGGCCCGCTGCCGCAGATCGGCACGTTCACGTTCAACCTTGTGGCCACCAACGCCGTTGCGGCGACGACTCAGCCGTTCACCCTGGTGGTGAACCGTGTGCCCTCGTTCACCTCGGCCCCCTCGGTGACCTTCACCGCCGGGCAGTCGAGTGTGTTCTTCGTCACTACCGCCGCCGCCCCAACAGCCACCATCAGCACCACCAGTGCCTTCCCGCCCGGCATGATGCTGGTCAACAACGGCGACGGTACTGCGACCCTGGGTGGTTTCCCGTCCGTCCCGGGCACCTACACCCTCAACCTGACCGCCACGAACGGCGTCGGGGTGCCTGCCACTCAAACTCTGACGGTCACGGTCAACCAGGCGCCGGTGTTCACCTCGCCGACATCAGTGGTGTTCCAGGCCACCGTGGCCGGGGCGTTCACCGTCACCACCGTCGCACTTCCGCCGGCCGCCATCAGCACCCTGAGCACGCTCCCGCCGGGCATGCTGCTGGTGAGCAACGGCGATGGCACCGCGACCCTCTCGGGCACGCCGACCACCCCCGGCACCTACACCCTTGACCTGACCGCCACGAACAACGTCACTACGCCGAGCTTCCAACAACTGGTGGTGACGGTTCTCCCGGCCCCGATCGTGCCGCCGCCGGTGCCGCCGCCGGGCACAGTCCCGCCGCCAGTGGTACCGCCGGTGCCGCCCCCGGTGGTCACGCCCAAGAACGCCTTCCTCGCGGCCACCCCAGGCTCCAGCCGGCTCGGCTCCGAGGTGCGAGTGATCGACCCGATCACTCAACAGGTCATCCGCACCTTCGTTCCGTACGTCGGGTTCAACGGCCCGCTGTCCACCGCAATCGCCGACATCAACGCCGACGGCGTGCCCGACTTCTTTGTCGGAGCCGGGGCGGGCGGTGGTCCGCGTGTGTCGGTGTTCGATGGCGTGACCGGGTTGGAGACGACCACCTTCTTCGCCTACAGCCCGTTCTTCACCGGTGGGGTGTCGATCGCTGCAGGCGATATGAACGGCGACGGAACCCCCGACATGGTGGTCGGGATGGGCGCCGGAAGCGGTCCCGGCACCGGCCCGCGGGTGAAAGTGTTCGACGGGCGGACGTTCGACACCCTGCAAGATTTCTTCGCCTACGACCCCGGCTTCACCGGTGGTGTGAACGTGGCCGTGGGAGACGTGAACGGCGACGGGCAGAACGACATTGTCACTGGGGCCAGGGCCGGCGGCGGCCCCCACGTGAGGGCATTCCACGGCAGAACTCTCGGCGAGTTGGCCAGTTTCTTCGCCTACGATTCCGGGTTCACCGGCGGGGTGAACGTGGCGGCGGCCGACTTGAACGGCGACGGCCGGGCCGAGATCATCACCGGTGCCGGTGCTGGCGGTGGGCCGCGTGTGTCGGCGTGGGATGCCACCACTACTTCCGAGTTGGTCACCTTCTTCGCTTACGATCCCGGCTTCACTGGCGGAGTGAGCGTGGCGGCGGCCGACCTGAACGGCGACAACCGGGCCGAGATCATCACCGGTGCCGGCCCCGGCGGTGGGCCACACGTCAAGTCGTTCATGGGGCTGTCGCTTGCCCCGATGAATAGCCTCTTCGCCACCGACCCGACCTTTACCGGCGGCGTGTCGGTCGGCTAAGCCGAAGGCCAGGAAGTCAGGAAGGGGGGTGACTGAGTGAGCCTTGTGCCCACCCAGTCACCCCCCTTCTGCTTCACCGCCCGCTTCTTATCGCACCCGCACTTTGAACACGGCCACTCCGGTGCCGTTCGGCGGGATCGGGCCGGGAATGTCGAACCGCACCACCTTCGCCCCCGCCTCGTTGTCTGCGGTCGTCACCGTCGATCGGCGGTCAGCCATCGCCGAGCCCTCAACGTAGGCGAGCCGTGCGCTGAGGCTGTCGCTCACGACCAGATCGCGGATTTCCTGCCGGGTGTTGTTGGCGTAGCGGAGGGTGATGGTAATCTCGTCGCCCGGTTGGTAGGGGCCGGGCGGGTCGATCGTTTTGGTCAGGGCCAGGCGGTTGCTCAGGCTGATCTCGTCGAGTTGTACCACCACCGCCACTTCGGTTGTCGCCCGGGTGCTGGCCAGCCCCCGCAGCCCTTGAGTGCCGGTGAGCGACTGGAGGATGACGTACTGCTGGGCTGCCCCTGGCCGCGACCGCCCGACCAGGCCGAGCGTGCGTTCCCGCCCCACCACTTCTTCGGTGTGGACCCGCTGAGCGAACACGTTCCGCTGGATCACCTGCCGAAGTTCCTGGGCGCTGGAGGCCGCGCTCACCACCGCCGCCACGCTCTCCGCCCGCCGGGCGACAAACCGCGGGGCACACAGGCAGACCACGTTCGACGGCACCGCTTCCCGCTTGCCACCGCGGGTGTACTCCAGTGCCGCTTCCGTCACGTTCAGGTTTCCGAGTAGCCCAGTAGGCCCGATGCCAGCAAACGGATAGCGGTCGCCGCCGTTCGGGAAACATTCCTCGTGGCCCACCTTTGGGCCGAGGATGGGATCGTAGAGCGGCACGGAGGCGCACTCCAACACCGGTGGGGCAGTGGGTCGGCCGAGGGCAGATTCTCCAGGCAGGAGTACGGTGCCATCGATACTCGCCTCGGCCAACTGCTGCCGGGTCGGCACCCGCCCGCCGAGCCGGAGCACAGCCACCACCCGCCCGCCTTCGCGAGCCAGATCGAACGCCTCACGTTCGTCGAGGGTGGTGACCTCCAGCGGGTCGTTCGCCTTCTGCTCGATCGGGAGCGCCTTCGCCGGGTCTTCGAGGTAGATCACCTTCGTCACCAGCCCGCCGGCGAGAGCCGTTTTCACGTCTTCCTTCGTGACCCCAACAACGGCCGGGAACTCCATGTACCGCATATTGGGTCGGGGAACGATGCTCCCGCGGACCTCCAAAGTGCCGCCAATGGCTTCGTCCGGCTGGGCGGCGCTGACGAACTTCAGCCGGTACACATACCCCGGCCGGAAGCCAAACACCGCGCCGGTGTCGTAGCCCCGCTCGGTGCCATCGACCGCCAGGGTGTATCCGTTGGCCAGTACCGGCCGCACGGCGAGGAGCGGGGCAGCCGGGCCAGCGGGCGGGCAGACGCCCTGCGGACTCTTCACCAGCGAGAGTAGATGCGGCGGGACGACAAACCCCGGCCCCGGCCCGCAGGGAAGCGGAGACGACGGGGATACCGTGGCCGCCGGCGGGCAAGTACTACAGTTCGCCGGAACCACCGGTGGAGCAGGCGGCTGAGCGAGGGCCAGGGGCAGAAGCAGGCCGAGTGTCGGGTTCATCCGTGAATCCCCGATTCAACAGTTCCGGGTTCCGAGTTCCGGGTTTCGGATGCCGAGCCGGCGAACGGGTGGGTAGAACCCGCCGCCGCTCGTCGGCCCGTCACTCGAACCCGACTCTCGAAACCCGGAACTTGGAAGTTGGAACTATTTGGCGTTACTTCGTTGCCGTCGGCAGGCTAATCGGCGGCAGTTCGCCGGGCACACCACGAACCGGCTTGGCCGACGAAGCGTCCGACGACCGCGGGCTCGGCAGAGCAGCATCGACCTTCGGCACCGCTCCGTTAGCGGGCGGAATCGGCCCGGCTGACAGCGGAGCCGACGGTGCGGGCATCCCTTTCGGCGGGGCCATCCCCATGCCCATGCCCGCCGGCGGGGCCATCATGCCGCCACCGGGCCCGTTCATGCCGGGAGGGGCATCGAGGGCTGGGCTGCTCTCGTTCTCGAGGTTGGCGTTACCGATCCGCACCACTGCCAGCACGGTCCCGCGGCGGGTGGCCTCGGCGACCGGGTCGGCCCCCGGCTCCAGCCGGGTCGAGACGATCTCTTCCGTCGCGGCCACATCCTGGAACGCCGAACTCGGGAGGTAGATCGCCTTCACGACCAGGTTCCCGTTCTTCACCTGCTCGAAGTCTTCGTCGGTGAAGCCGATCGGCACCGTCCCGTGCGACAGGAACGTGATCGTCTCGCGGGCGGCCGGGTACACCTCCAGTGTCGGGTAGTACTTGGCTTCGGGGCGGTTCGGGATGTTGGTCAGCCGCAGGCGATAGATGTTCCCCTGCACGAAGTTGTAGCTCTGCGGGACGGACAAGGTGTCGACGAACCCAGTCGGCGTCTGGAAGGCGATCCGCATCTTCGACGTGCTGGGGGTACTGACAAACTTCACTTCGCTTCGACCGTTGGCGTACATGCCGCCGGCCCCGCCGCCTGGCCCGGTCGCCGCACCTGGCACCAGCGCCACCGCGCCCCACGGCCCCATCCCCGGCGCTGGCATAATGCCGCCGTGCCCGAGGGCAGTGCCAATGCCCCGCTGAGTCGGGCCGTACACACCCGGATCGAGCGGCGGGCCGCCGCCGGGCGGAGTGCCGTGCCCATGACCCCAGCCGTTCACCTGCCGGACCTTCGAGTCGGCCCCGCTCACTTTGTCCACACCGAGGGCGTTCGCCTGGATCACGCCCATGTCCGGCCCACGGCTTCCGACCGGCCGGAAGCCGGACGAGGTCCGCTCCGGGGTGGCCCCCCGCGTTTCCGCGGGCAGGGTGGTCGTGGCCTGCTTGGTGCCGGGGGTGGCGGTCATGCACCCGCCCACACCGGCCACCAGCACGAACGCGGCGGCTGCTCGTTTCATGGTTCCCCCCCAGCGGCCCGAAAGCCGCCCCGTAAGCCCGAGGCGGTGGACGAACCCCCGCAACGGTCGATGGTCCGCGGATAGATCGCGTCGGGAGTTTTGATCGACCGAACCCGGCCCGGACTTTGGGGAAATCCGCTACGCTCGATGCAGAAGAAACGAACGGCACGACCAGCACAAACGGATTCTGGGAAAGTGGGGAAGGTGGGGCGAGATAGACAACAACCGCAGCGCAACAGAATTCGACCTCACTCCGGCAGCTCCAGCCGGAAGCACGCCCCGCCGCCGGACCCGCGGTGGTACGTCAGGCTGCCGCCGAACAGTTCCGCCCACTCCTTCGCCAGGCTCAGCCCCAGCCCGGCCCCGCCGGTGTCGGTACTGGTGCTCCCACGGCGGAACGGCTTGAAGATCGCCTTCTCCTCACCCGCCGGCACCCCCGGCCCGCCGTCCTCCACCTCGATCGCTACCCGCCCACCTGCTGCACCCGCCCGCACCTGGATCCGCCGATCGGTCGCCGTCTTCGCGTACTTGCGAGCGTTGTCGATGAGGTTGCCGAGCACCTGCGCCATCACCCGCGGGTCCACCGTCACCGTCCGCTCGCCCGGCAAGTGGTTCTCGCACGTCAGTTCAAACCCCTCGCCCCGCAACCGGTCAGCCCAGGTGACTTCCACGGCTGCCAGGAGTTCGGCGACCTCCATTGGCCGGGCCATCGCCAGTGCAGACGACTTCTCCAACCGGGCGAAGTCGAGCACGTTCTCCACCAGCCGGTTCAGGCGGTCGGTTTCGGCGGCCACGGTGGCGAGGTACTCGGCCTTCTTCCCCTCGTCGGTGATCAACCCGCTGGTGAGCAGGTCGAGGTGCAACTGCAACGCGGTGAGTGGGGTCCGTAGCTCGTGAGTGACGGCCGAGGCGAACCGCATCCGCCGCTCGGCCGTGACCAGCGCCGCCCGCCCACCGACGGCCACCGCCGCGATGGCCAGCACAGCCGCCGCCCACGCCAGCCCGAGGCCGAGCCGCAGGGGGGTGAAGCCGGGGTCGGGTGGGGCGGCCGGATCGTTCGTCACCAGCCGCACCGGCAGGGTGTTCAGGGTAGACTCCGGGTCGGGGTTCGGGTCGTCGCCGGCCGGCACCAGTTCGCCGTGCGGGAACAGGTCGGCGACGAGGGCAATGAGTTCCGGGCGGAGGGCGTCCCAGTCGAGCAGCACTCCCTGGTAGATGACACCGTCTCGCACCACTGCCGACCGCACCAATAGCAGGTGAACCACCCCGTCGGCGGCGGTCAGCCACGCCGCCCGCAGGGGGCTGAGTTGCACCGCCACGGGGGTCACCACCGGGGCCGATTTGGGTACCGCGGCTCGCTCGTCCGGGTCGCCGCCTTTCACCCCCACCAGCGCGGGCGGGGTCGAGGCGGCCTTCAGTTCGGGCGATCGCGGCAGGAAGGGCGACTTCGACTTCTGTTGCAGGTCGTTCGGCTCTCGCAGCTTCTCCGCCTCCCGCGCCGAGCGATCGGCGATCGACTTGGCCACCCGCTCCGTCCATTCGGCGGTGTTGCGGAAGTTCTCGGCCTGTTTCTTCTGTTCCTCGTCGGCGAGCGGGCCGGGTTTCACCCCGCCGTTCGGGGCGGCCATGCCCGGCGCCTGGGCTTTCAGCCCGTATCCCGGAATGGCGTTCGTGGCCAACTCATACCCACCGCGGGACGACTGCATCTGCCCGACCGCCCCTCGCCGGGCCTTCGCCTCGGCCGACAACTCCACTTCTTGCACATTGGCCGGGACGGTCGGCCGGTCGTCGTCGGGCGGCGGATTGGGCCGCCACGTCACCGGCTTGTCGTCGGGCTTCGGCGGTGGCTTGGCGGAGGTTGGCCCGGTGGCGGCGGTTGGCTCGTCGGATTTACGGGGCGGGGCCGCGGCGTAGCGAGGGCCGGCTCGTCGGCCAGCGGCACGGGAACGGTGTAGGGCGGCTGGCCACGGTCACGGCGGTCGAGGGCGGCGAGGGCGGCGAGGGTCGGGGCCAGGGGGAAACGGCTGCGGAGGTGTTCCAGGCGTTCACTCTGGGCGGCGGTGCAGTTGGTCAGCGGCAGGGCGAGCGGTTCGGCGGCGAGTGTCCGGGCGAGGGTGGGGGGGAGTACCTGCGGCGACCGCCAGCCCCGCTCGGCGTCCAGTTCGAAGTGCAGGAGCATCCACGGCGGGAGGTCGGCGGAGAGCAATGGCGACGGCACGCGGCCGGGGTCGGCGGTCGGCCAACCGGCGTCGTCGAGCACGACCGGAGCAGGGGCGGCGAGGGCCGAGTAGTTGGTGAACGGGCGGTTATTCTCGACGCCGAGCGGGGCAAGCAGGTGGGAGTCGAGCCGCCAGAGAGCGAAGTGCTCGCGGTTGGCCCGGTCGGCGTCGGCGGTGGCCCAGCGGCGGTCGGCCTCGGCCTGTAGGGCCGACACGCTCACCCACGCCAGCCCGCCGACCACCAGCAGAGCGAGGAGTACCAGGGCGACGACCGCCCGCACGGGGGTGACGAACGAGCGGCGCATGAGTCGGAAACCTCACCCCCCGGCCGCCCTGTCCGGGGACGATCGACTATCGAACATTGAACGTGTGTCCGACGATTGGGGAAGGCCTCGCACCGTCGGCCACGGCTCAGGCCCCCCCCTCTCTGCCACACTGCCACCTGCCACACATATACCCCCCTCGGCCATCCTCACCCTAAGTGTTGCCCAGTCAGCCACTTCCGCCAATCGGCCACGATTTCGTCCCGGACAGGGGGGCCGGGGG
>JALOQR010000111.1 GCA_025459365.1 Fimbriiglobus sp. | reverse complement strand
CGGCCCCTTCGGGGCGGGGGTTGTTGGTGTTGTCATGCCCCAGGGCTTCCGCCCTGGGCTAAGGAAGTCGGCCCCTTCGGGGCGGGGGGCTGGTCCGGTTAGCGTCCCGCAGGGACCGCCGTTCGTATCGCAGGGCGGAAGATCACGTCGCCTACCGCCCTGGGCTGTTTACGCCGGCCGCTTCGGGCGATGTCAGTGGTTTGCGTCCCGAAGGGACCGCCGTGTAAAGCCCAGGGCGGAAGCCCTGGGCTTCCATCGCCCCGGATCGATCCGCCCCGAAGGGGCCGGCGTCAGTCCCACACGTACCGTTCGTCGTACTCCACGCCGTACCGTTTCATGAACGCCAGGTATTCCTCCCGAAACGTCACCGTGCGGTGGTGCTCCCGCTGGGTGTTGATGTATTCGATGACCGTCTCGGTCATGGTCGGGCTGACGGTAAACGCACCGTAACCGTTCTGCCACCCGAACCCCGCATCACCCTGATTGCGCCGCCACAAGGTCGAGTTCGATTTCACGTCGCGGATCAGGTCGGCCGGACAGATCGTAGGCGGGATGCGGACCAGCAGGTGAATGTGATCCTCGATCCCACCCGCCGCGATCAAATCCCCCCGCCGATTCCGAACGATACCTCCGATGTAAGAGTGTAAGTCCGGCCGCCACACGTCCTGAATGATCGGCTCGCGGTGTTTGGTACTGAACACCAGATGGAAGAGGAGCCGGGTGAGCGATTGCGGCATGGCCGGCCCCTTCGGGGCGGGGGTTGTTGGTGTTGTCATGCCCCAGGGCTTCCGCCCTGGGCTGTGGAGGCCGGACGCTTCGCGGCGATGTCGGTGGTCGGCGTCCCGTCAGTCCACGAACATCAGTTCGTTGCTGGCCAGCAGCACCTGGGCGAACTGCTGCCAGCGGGTAAGTTTGTCGTCCTTGTTCGTCGGGAGTTTCAGGAACCGCTCGGCGAGCGCCACTTCCTGCGACTCTGGGTTGCGGGCGAACGCCAGCCGGTACGCCGCCGTCACCTTTTCGGCGTCGGTCTTGCCGAGTTTCTCGGCGCGGGTGGCGAACGCCTTCGCCTGCCCCACCATGAACGGGCTGTTCAGGGCGAACAACTGCTGCTGTGGCACGGTGGTCGTCACCCGTTTGTCGGCGGTCGCGTTGGCGTCGGGGAAGTCGAACAGCCGGAGCAACCCGTCCGGCTCATGCCGGCTCACCTTGGCGTACACGGTGCGCCGGGTGACGTTCGCATCCCGCAGGCTGAACGTCGGCCCGCCCATCTTGGAGTCGAGCGTGCCACTCACGCTGAGCAGCGAGTCCCGCCACTGCTCCACGTCCACCCGCCGGCGGTTGGCCCGCCACTGGTACACATTGGCGGCGTCGATCTTGTCGTTCGCCGCGTCCGGTCGGCTGTCGAGCTGGTAGACCGCGCTCAACACGATCTGCCGGTGCAGCCACTTCAAGCTCCATCCGTTCTTCATGAAGTGGACGGCCAACCAGTCGAGCAGCGGTTGGTTGGTCGGGGCATCACCCAGCACGCCGAAGTTGCTCGGGCTGGCCACGATGCCGCGGCCGAAGTGCCACGCCCACACGCGGTTGACGATGACGCGGGCGGTGAGTGGGTTTTCTTTGCTGGCGATGGCGTTCGCCAGGGCGAGCCGGTCGAACCCCTTGCCCGGCTTGGCCTCGGCCGGCAGCACCTGCAGGAACCCCTTGGGCACCTCCTCGCCGAGTACCGCCGGATTGCCGCGGACCATGATCTTCATGCCGGGGCCGTTGCCGCTGAGCACGTGGGCCACCGGCGGGGCGGGTGGCATCGCCTTCTTCAGCTTCTCGACCTCGGCGGTCAACTCCTTCACCTTGTCCGTCGCCGCCTGAATGGCGTCCTTGTCGTCCTTCTTGTCCTTTTCCAGCTTCTTCTGGGCGTCTTTCGCCTTGTTCACCTTCCCCTCGGCCTCTCGCACTTTGGCCTGGGCGTCGGCGTGGGCCTTCACCTCGTCGGCGGGGGCGAGCGGGGTGTCGGTGAGCTTGGTGCCGACGTACACCCCGGCGATCGCGTAGTAGTCCTTGTTCGGGATGGGGTCGTACTTGTGGTCGTGGCAGCGAGCGCAGGCGACCGTCAGCCCCAGGAACCCGCGGGTGACGGTGTCTACCTTGTCGTCGAGTTCGTCGGCGTCGGCCTTCGGGGCACAGCCGGCGTCGCGGTAGTATTCGGCCCCCAGCCCGAGGAAGCCGAGGCCGGCGAACTTGTCGAAGGGGTCGGCCGGGGCGTCCGGGAGCAGGTCGCCGGCGAGTTGCATCTTCACGAAGCGGTCGAAGGGCATGTCGGCGTTGAACGCCTTGATGACCCAGTCGCGGTAGCGCCAGGCCTGGTTCTTCGGCCGCACGCCGAACGTGTGGGCCTGGTCTTCGGCGTACCGGGCGACGTCGAGCCAGTGCCGGCCCCACTTCTCGCCGTACTGCGGGCGGGCGAGCAGTTTCTCCACCACGTTGCCGAAGGCGTCCGGGGTGGTGTCCTTCTCGAATGCGTCGGCTTCCTCGACGGTCGGTGGCAGGCCGATCAGGTCGAGGTACACGCGGCGGAGGAGCGTCCGCTTGTCGGCCGGGGCCGCGGGTGTTAGCCCCTTCTCCTTCCACTGGGCAGCAACAAAGGCGTCGATGGGGTTCTTGAACGTGCTCGCCGGTGGCTCGCGGTGCACCGGGGGGGTGAAGCTCCAGAATTGCTTGCCCTTCTCCACATCGATGGCAGCGGAAGCGACCGTGCCGTCTCGCGGGTCGGCTGCACCAGAGGCGATCCACGCCTCGAAGTCCTTCACCACCGCGTCGGGCAGTTTGCCCTTCGGCGGCATGTGCAGGTCGCCCTCATACCGCAGCGACTTAAGCAGCGTGCCTTCCTTCGGCTTACCGGGCACCACTGCTGCCCCGGTGTCGCCGCCCTTTATCACCCCCGCCTTGGTGTCGAGCAGCAACCCGCCCTTGAGCTTTTTCTTCCCCTGGGCCTCGGCCGAGTGGCACGAGTAGCACTGCTCGACGAGCACCGGGCGGATTTTGTTCTCGAAGAACTCAACCTGCTTGGCGTCCGGCTCGGCGGCGGGGGCGAGCAGCAACGCGACGACGGCGGCGGAGGTCGGCAGCATGGGTGGGTTCTGGCGGTGCGATCTTGGCAAGCCGGGAGCGACAGCCGCTCACCGGTGATTCGGCGGGTCAAGCGAGACTACCACATCCGTCGGCGTGGGGAAAGGGGGCGGGCGAGGTTTTCGGCGTCCGTTGTTCGTGGGCGTTGGGGGGGCGAAAGATACCGACGACATTTCCCCGTCACCCGTTCCCCTGTGGGGAGAACAGGGCGGACCGGTGACGGCGTTCTCCCCGTGATTCACTCAGAACGGGCGGGCGGGTCGGTTTTCTCCCGACGTGGCCAGAGGAGCACCACCGGGATGGCGAACGCCATGCTGCCAAGTAGCGACAGCACGACGAACCACCCCCACCCGAGCCGGGCGACGCCCCACCGGCGAAGGAAGTATGCCAGGAACCCCATCACCAGAAACGCCTCGGCGATGAACACCGCCGACACCGGGTTGCGGAGGGCGTCCCACATCGCCTGTGGGTCGTACAGGAACGCCCACGCGAACACGGCGTTGATGCCGAAAAAGCCGACCACCCCGAGGGCGATGATCGCGGCCTTCTCCCCGCGCGTGTACTCGATCGGTTGAGACATGACAGCCCCCAGACTGTACCCACTGAAAGGCAATGATGCTTTGGTATGAAATTCAGCGGGTGGCGGGTGTCGTGGTGCTGGCACACGATCGCGACCGGCAAGAATGCCACATGGTCCTTGATTTGCATCATTAAGTTGTATATACATCTAGTTGGGAGGGCCGACCGTGAGCGTGCCGGCGAAAGTGCGACAGATGGCCCGCGAGTGCGTCGCCGTGCGGACGCGGTTGCTCAACCGCCTCGTGACGGGGGTGTGCGACGCCGGCCTGCGGCCGTACGGGGTGCGGGTGGCGCAGGTGAACATCCTGTGCGCCATCGCCAACAGTGGGCCGCTCACCCCCA
The DNA here is from genome assembly GCA_025459365.1 of Fimbriiglobus sp. Taxonomy (GTDB): domain Bacteria; phylum Planctomycetota; class Planctomycetia; order Gemmatales; family Gemmataceae; genus JALHQU01. Next base: position 8,818 of record JALOQR010000111.1, on the reverse strand, counting down.
CCGACCTCGCCGCCGTGCTGGTGCTGGAAAAATCGACCCTCAGTCGCGACATGGCGAAACTGCTGGAAAAGGGCTGGGTGGAAACACAACCCGGCGACGACGCCCGCAGCCACCGCCTCGCCGCCACCCCCGCCGGAGTTGCGTTCTTGGAGGGCATTCACCCGGTGTGGTCGGAGGCGCAGAAGCAGTTGGTGAAGCGGCTCGGGCCGGTGCTGGTGGCCGCTATGACCGAGACGGTGGACGAGATCTGGGCCGAACAGTCTCCCGGCGAGCAGGGGGCGTAAGCCCATGGTTCCGACACTCTAGCCCGCGGACGCGGGCCGCTCGCCCGATCAATTGTTGTATCTACAACTACAAGGAGCCGGCGTGAAGCTCAACGACCACCCGACGGTTCAACTCGTCCGCCGCCGCGCCCCGCTGCCGCGGGCCGACAAACCGCTCGACGCCGACCGCCTCCGCCAAATCTGCCTCGACGCCGGCGCCGACGACGTGGGGTTCGTCGAAGTCGACCGCCCCGAACTGGCCGACGAGAGGCCACACGTCCTCGCCGCATTCCCGAAGGCGAAAACACTTATCAGTTTCGTGGTGAAGATGAACCGCGAGCCGGTGCGGAACCCGGCCCGGTCGGTGTCCAACCTGGAGTTTCACCACACCGGCGACGAGGCCAACGAGGTCGCCCGCCGAATCGTCGCCGCCCTCGAAGCCGAGGGGGTGAAGGCGATCAACCCGTCCATTGGTTTCCCGATGGAAACGGCCAACTGGCCCGGCCGCATGTGGGTGGTGTCGCACAAGCCGGTGGCCGTCGCCGCCGGGCTGGGAATGATGGGGATTCACCGGAATGTGATCCACCCGAAGTTCGGCAACTTCATCATCCTGGGTACGGTGCTGCTCGATGTGGAGGTGAACCGCCCCTCGCGGCCGGTCGACTTCAACCCGTGCCTGGAGTGCAAGCTGTGCGTGGCGGCCTGCCCGGTCGGGGCGATCAAGCCGGACGGTGCGTTCGACACCGCCGCCTGCTACACGCACAACTACCGCGAGTTCATGGGCGGGTTCGGGGACGTGCTCGAACACGTCGCCGAAGCCAAGAACGGGCACGACCTACGCGGCCGCGTGCCGCCGGCGGAGCAAGTCGGGCTGTGGCAGAGCCTGGCGTTCGGCCCGAACTACAAGGCAGCGTACTGCATCGCCGTTTGCCCGGCGGGGGAGGACGTGATCGCCCCGTTCCTGGCCGACCGCGGGGGGTTCGTGAGCGAGGTGTTGAAGCCGCTGCAACAGAAGCAGGAGCCGGTCTTCGTCGTCCCCGGTTCGGACGCCGAGGGGTACGTGACGAAGAAGTTCCCGCACAAGAAGGTCCGCAAAGTTCGCGGCAGCTTCCTGCTGTACACCGTGCCGCAGTTTCTGTTCGGCATCCGCATCGCGTTTCAGCGGGAGCAGTCGGCCGGGCTGAACGCCGTTTACCACTTCACCTTCACCGGGGCGAGCGACGCCACCGCCACGATCACCATCCGCGACAAAACGCTCGACGTGACGGACGGGCACCACGGCACGCCCGATTGTGCCGTCACCGCCGACGCCGACACATGGTGCGGGTTCCTGCGGAAGGAGCGGAGCATCGTGTGGGCGATCGTCCGCGGCAAGGTGAAGGTGAAAGGCCCGCTCAAGCTGCTCACTGCGTTCGGAAAGTGTTTCCCCAGTTAACCTCGGAGCTTCCCATGCCCACCCGCGAACAAGCCCGCCTTCGCACCCGGTACGGCCCGTGGGCCGTCGTCACCGGGGCGTCGTCCGGCATCGGCCGCGAGACCGCCGTGCTGTTGGCCGAGGCCGGGTTGAACCTCGTCCTCGTCGCCCGCACCCGGGCCTTGCTGGATCAACTCGGCCAGGAGTTGACGGCGAGGCACGCCGTCGAGGTGCGTGTGCTGTCGCTCGACCTCGCCGCCGGGGCGGCCGTCGGCGAACTCGCCACCGCCACTGCCGACCTCGACGTCGGGCTGCTTGTCGCCGCGGCCGGGTTCGGCACGTCCGGGCCGTTCCTCGACACCCTCGACGCCGCTGAGGAGGAGATGCTGGCGGTCAACTGCCGTGCGGTCCTCGGCCTCACCCGGGTCTTCGGGCGGCGGTTCGCCGCCCGCGGGCGGGGCGGGGTGGTGCTGTTCGCGTCGATCGTCGGCTTCCAGGGGGTACCGAACGCCGCTCACTACGCCGCCACGAAGGCGTACGTGCAGTCGCTCGGCGAGGCGCTGGCGGTCGAGTGGAAGCCGCTCGGCATCGATGTGCTGACGTCCGCCCCCGGCCCGACCCGCAGCGGGTTCGGCGACCGGGCGGGGATGACGATGGGGGCCGCACTCACCCCGCAGGAGGTGGCCCGCGGCACACTCCGGGCGCTCGGCCGGCGGGCCACGACGCTACCAGGACTGCTGACGAAGGTGCTGACGTGGTCGCTGGCCACCGCTCCACGGTGGCTGCGGGTGCGGATCATGGGCGGCATCATGAGCGGGATGACCGGGAAGCGGGTCAAGCCGCCGCGTACCCCGGTGCCCGGATGATGTCGCCCCAGCGGTCGGTGATCTTCGCCCGCTGGCACCACCTCGTGGATCAACTCGACCCGCTGCGTGAGGGAGCGGAACCTGAGCATGGAACACTGATGGGAGTGAGAGCGTCCCCCGGCTGGCGGTCGTTCGTGCTACCAGCCGAGTGTTGCCCCGGACGCCGCCGGGCATGCAAGCGAAGTCCAGTGGCTGTCAGCGGTTACGTCCGTTTTCACGCGGCGGATGATGGGACCAGAGGCAGGGGGGGGTATATGTGTGGCAGGTGGCAGTGTGGCAGACACCCCCCCCCCAATCGATCACCAACCGCCGCCCGAGATCGTCCGGTCGGGCTGTGCGTACACCAAATCAGGAGTTGTTCACCGCCCACCCGGTTCCTGCCATGCCCGATCGTCCGCGACCGGAGGAAGGTGAAAGGGCCGCCCAAACTGCTCACCGCCTACGGCAAGTGCTTCCTGAGCGAAAGTCCCGCGTTCCCTGCCGGTCGCGGCTTGTCAGTATCCCTGTGCCCGGATGATGTCGCCCCAGCGGTCGGTGATCTTCGCCCGTTGCTCGGCGGTCAGGGTGTACTTGTTCGTTTCGTAGCTCTTTTGCCCGGCAGCGAATGCCTCCACCCGCTGCCGTGCCGCCTCCCATCCGTCCAGGCTCAGCCCGTCGTAAATCTGTTTCGTGCCGCCCACCAAATCCTTCACGAACTCCTCGTACCGCACCTCGACCAAGTTCCCCGCCGGAATGGCCTTCTTCCCCGCTTCGTACCGTTCGTGGATCACACGAAACTCGCGGAACACCTTCTCTTCCAGTTCCGGGGTGTGTTTGGGCGTCTGCAATCCGTGCTTCTTGCCCAGGCTCATCCAGAGGTTCACGGTGCTGCTGAAGAGCGTGTACGGATCGCGCACAATGTGGACGAACCTGGCATGCGGGAACAGTTCGAGCAGCACCGGTAGGCGGGCGGTGTGCGGTGGGCTTTTCAGCACGAGCCGCCGCGGGTCGCGGTACGTCACTGCCTTCAGGAATCGAACGAACGTCCGCTTCCACTCAGCAAGTTGGCCGGCGGTCAGGCCAGATAGATCGAGTGCTCCCGGCCACATCGGCTTGCGGCTGGGAAAGGCGAAGTCGGTGTAGGTGCTGGGCTGACCGAGGAGTGCCAGGGCGAACTCATCTTCCTGGGGGCGATCCCACCCGGCGGCCATGTTGTCCATCGGCCGCTTGTCCGGCAGTAGCGCCTTGCCGTACTTCTCGAACAGCCCTTCGGTGATGAGGAAGTGGCACGGCTCGAAGCACTGAAGGGTGGTGGGCGACGTGTGCCGCTCGTCGCGGATGAGCAGTTCGTGCAGCAGCGTCGTCCCGGTCCGCCAGTGGCCGAGAACGAACAACGGCGGGGCGGTGATCTCGGTGCGAGCGATGCGATCGCCATGCAGCCCGTGCTGGTACCAACGGAGCAGGGTATTGCCGAAGTTGGTGACGGACATGACGCCAGCGATCCACCAGTACGGTGGCTCGACGGCGAAGCGGTTGGCCGTCATCATCCGCCAGAAGGTGAAGTAATCGCATCCTTCCCAGAAGCGGGGCGCCCAGGTGCGGGTGGGTTTGGCGGCGTCGGGCATGGCGGCGGTTACGCATCCGGCGGTGGGTTTGTGGTATCCTTGCCCTTAATGAATCGACTGGTCCGCCGCCCGACAACCCGCGAGAGGTGTCTCATGCTCCGCGCTTTGCTGGTTGTGTTCGCCCTGTCCGCCCCGCTGCTGGCCGACGACAAGCCGAAGCCGCGGGTCAGGTTGCTCGGCACCGTGGCGGTCGACCGACCGGTTACCCGGATTCACTGGACGCCCGACAGCAAGCACCTCATCCTGATCACCGACGATAAAGGGTTGGTGGTCGCCCGCGACCAGTTCGGGGACGACGCCGCGGCCAAGCCGGTGGTCGAGTTCGCCCTGCCCGCGAACGGCGGGATTCAGTTCGCCCTCACCCCGGACGGCACCGAACTGTGCGCTGTTGCCGCCGCCGGCGGACGGTTCAACGCCGAAACCCGCCTCTGCTCCTGGACGCTCAAGGACCTGCTCGACGGGAAGGGGAAGGCAAAGCCCGACCGGATGGTGAGCCTGGAGGCCGACAACCCGGACTGGTTCACTCTGTCGGCCGACGGCAAGAGCCTGTTCGCGGTGCTGGTCGAACCGCGGGCGGGTGGTCCAGCGATCGGCGGGCTGCCACAGGTGGTCGGCAAAGTGGTACGGGCGAACGCCAAGACGGGCGACACCGCCGAGGCGGTCGCCGACCTGACCATCACCGACGCTTCCCTGCTTGGGGCTTCCCTTCACGCGGCGAGCGGACGGGTGTTCGCCCATTTCCAGACGGCCGACGAACACGTCGTACGGTGCCTCGACGTCGCCACCGGCAAGAAGAAGTGGGACTGGCGGGCCGAGTCGCCGGCGGCGAACCTCGACGGCCAACCCCCGCGGGTGTCGCCGGACGGCAAGGCGGTGGTGGCGTTCGTCTCCCGCCAGGGGCCGCGGGACCTCGACCGCCCACTGCCTCCCCCGAGGCTGGGGCCTGACCGCGAACCAATCGCCTTTGGCGGGGTGCGGGGCACCCGGCCGGTGTTGTTGGCCGGCGAGACGGGGAAACTGATCGCCGATCTCGGCGGAGACGACGCCACCTCCGGCGACGTGGCCGACTTCTCCTACGACGGCAAGTTGCTGTTCGGCTGGGTGTCGTCGCAGGAGGGGGTGCGGTACGTCGCCTGGGACGCGGCTTCCGGCAAACCGCTAAAGACTTGGAACCGCGGTGCCGGGGTGGACGCCGCCGCCTTCGCCCCCGGGCGGTACGAACTGGCCTGCGCCGAGCGGCCAGACCACGGCTTGCTGCCACCTCGTGACCTCTTGCCCCGGTTCGATTTGCGGCGGGCTTCGGCGTATCCGCCCGAGCGAGATCGCGACCCCGTGCGGCCCAATACTCCCACCGCCACCGGGTGCGTCGTGGGTATCTGGGACCTCGCCCCGTTGGTGAAGTGAAGCGGGCAAAAATTTGCCCATCCCCTGTCAATCTTTAGACACCGGCTCGTCACCCTTCTGGGACCGAGCGCCCGGACGGTCGCCACTCGGTCGATCCGACCGCCATACCCCGGAGTGACCCGATGCCCTCCGCCTTCCGAACCCTCGCTCTGGTCGGCCTAGCCGCGTGCGTGCCACTGGCTGTCGCCCAGGAGAAGAAACCGCAGGTGATCGACCAGAAGCGGGTGGACGATTCCATCGCTCGCGGGCTGGAATACCTTCGGAAAACGCAAAACGCCGACGGCAGTTGGGCCTCCCAGGGGGGCATGTACCCGACCACCATGACCGGCATGGCTGGGCTGGCCCTCCTTATGGAAGGAAGCACTTGCCGCGAAGGGAAATACGCTGAGCAGATCTCAAAGGCGGTCGACTGGTATCTGAAACGGAGCCAGCCGAACGGCCTGCTCGGCACCCCGCAAAACCCGACCGAAGGGTCGCGGTACACCTACGGGCACGGGTACGGCATGCTGTTCCTGGCGTGCGTGTACGGCGAGGAGGAAGACCCCGCCACTCGCAAAAAGCTCGAAACACTGCTCAAGAAAGCTGTGGACTTCAGTTGCAAGGCGGTGACCAAGCACGGCGGGTGGGGTTACGTGTCGGCAGCGGAGGGGGGCGGGTTCGACGAAGGGAGCACCACCGTCACCCAACTGCAAGCCCTACGAGCGGCCCGCAACGCCGGCATCCCGGTGCCGAAAGAGACGATCGACAACGCCATCAAGTACCTGAAGATGTGTACCACCCCCCGCGGTGGGCTGATCTACAACTACTCCCCCGGTGGTGCCCAGGCCGGAAGCGAGTGCCCCGGCATCACCGCCGCCGCCACTGCTAGCGCGTGTAGCACCGGCATGTACAAGGACAAGTACTTCGGGATGTGGGTGAAGTACTGCAAAGATTCCGTCTACCGCAACTTCGGCACGAACGGCCACGACGAGTACAGCAACCTGTACTTCGGTCAGACGATGTACATGCTCGGCGACGACCGCTACCAGTCGCTCATCGACCCGGAATCGAAAGACGCGGGCATGAAGTGGAGCGACTACAAGAAGATGGCGTTCAACAACTTCCTCCGCATGCAGTCGGCCGATGGCGGCTGGCAGCCGAGCGGCCAGTGGGGTGTCGGGCCAATCTTCGCCACCGCCACGGCTCTCATTCTCATGCAGCAAGAGAAGGAGCAGGTGCCCTTCTTCCAGCGGTAGTTGGGAGCCGGCGGTCCGAAAGTGTCAACCTTCCGGCCGCCGGTCGTCTGACCTACGAACATCGCATTGCGGGGGCCAATCCCCCGACGAACACGCCGAACCCCATCAGGGGTCGGTGAACCACTCCGACGACTAGCGTTGCTGGCTCCCCAATACCCCCCGCGAGCACCTACATGAGCGACGAAGACGCCATCAAAACGGCCCACCGCGTCGAGGAACTCTCCGCCTCCGACATGGACGCGGTGAAGAAATTGAAGACCGCCTTCGACGAAATTCGCCGGCAAATGGGGCGGGTGATTGTCGGCCAGGAAGAGGTGATCGAGCAACTGCTCATCGCCATGTTCGGCCGGGGTCACTGCATGTTGGAAGGGGTGCCAGGGTTGGCCAAAACCCTGATGATCAGCACCCTCGCTCAGTGTTTGTCGCTCGATTTCAAGCGGATTCAGTTTACCCCCGACTTGATGCCGAGTGACATCACCGGGACCGACGTGATCGAAGAGAACCGCAGCACCGGCGGACGCGAATTCCGCTTCCTGCAAGGGCCGTTGTTCGCCAACGTGATTCTCGCCGACGAAATCAACCGTACTCCGCCGAAGACGCAGGCCGCGTTGCTCGAAGCCATGCAGGAGCGGCAGGTCACCGTTGGTCGGGTGCGGCACAAACTCGCCAGCCCGTTCTTCGTACTCGCGACTCAGAACCCGATCGAACAGGAAGGTACCTACCCGCTTCCTGAAGCACAGCAAGACCGCTTCATGTTCAAGGTGTTCGTGGACTACCCCACGTTCGACGAGGAGTTCGAAATCGCCCGCCGTACTACCAGCACGCACTCGGCCGAGCCGACCGCCGTGTTGAGCGGTGAGCAGATCCTCGAACTGCAAACGCTCGTGCGGAAGGTGCCCGTCACCGATCATATCATCCGCTACACCCTCGCCCTGGTGCGGCAGACCCGCGTGAACCGGCCAGGATCGCCGAAGTTCATCCGCGACTGGTTGAGTTGGGGGGCTGGCCCGCGAGCGGTGCAAAACCTCATCATCGCCGCCAAGGCGCGGGCTCTGCTCTACGGCCGCAGTTACGCCACCATCGAAGACGTGCAGGCGATGGCCATGCCAGTCATGCGGCACCGCATCGCCACCAACTTCACCGCCGACTCCGAAGGCGTGACGACCGACGTGGTGGTGAAGAAGTTGATCGACGAGACGCCCAGCCGTGAGGGCGACCTGGAGAAGGACGAACGGTTCAAGAAAATCTTCGCCAAGTGACCCGCTCCCTGGAAGCGGGAACGCAGTGACCGGGTGGCCGCAAAATCACCCGGTCACTGCGTTCCCGCTTCCAGAACCCTCGAGCCACACCACCCCTATGGCCCAGAAATACGCCCCCGACGATCCCCGGCGGTTCCTCGATCCGCATGTGGTGTCCAAGATCGACCGCCTCGACCTGCGAGCCAAGCAGGTGGTGGAGGGGTTCCTGGCCGGCATGCACAAAAGCCCCTTCTTCGGCCAGTCGGTGGAGTTCGTTCAGCACCGCGAATATGTCAAGGGCGACGACATCCGCCACCTTGACTGGAAAGTGCAGGCCAAAACGGGCAAGTACTACATCAAGCAATTCGAAGCCGAGACGACCTTCCGCGCCGCTCTGGTGGTCGATACCTCCGAGAGTATGGGGTACACGAATCCGAAAGCAGCGTTCACCAAGTACGAGTACGCCTGCACCGCCGCGGCCTGCCTCGCCCACCTCATCAGCCGACAGCAAGACTCCGTCGGCCTGACGAGCTTTGGTTGGGACGTCAAGCAGGCATTACCGCCCAAATCCAGCCAGCGGCACCTGAACGCCATCATGCAGACGATGGACCGCACCCGCCCTGGTGAGAAGACGAACCTGTTCAACTCCCTGCGGAGCGTGGCCGAAACGCTCCCCAGCCGCGGGGTGGTGCTCGTCTTCTCCGACCTGCTGGCCGACCGAGAGCCGATCTTCAAGGGATTGGAGTTGCTCCGTCACCGCCGGCAGGATGTGAGCATGTTTCACATCCTCGACG
>JALOQR010000400.1 GCA_025459365.1 Fimbriiglobus sp. | reverse complement strand
CACCCAGGCCTTTCCCCCCTTGTAGCTGACCGTAACCGAGAGCGTGTGCTTGCCCTTGCTCAACGTGAGCGGTGCGGCGTTGCCGTCCACCGCCACCACCTTGCCATCGAGCGTCACGGCGAACCCGTTTACAAACTCGCCCCCCAGTTGCAGGGTGGTCTTCACCTCGTCGGCGGCCGTCACGTCGAACACCAGTTCCACTTCGTTGGTGTTCTCGGCCTGTGGCAGAGCAATTCGCCCAGTGACCGGGGCGGCGACCTTGTTCCCGTTTACCGTCACACTGGTCAGGTATGGGTGGGCCATCGTGTAGCGGATCAGGTCGCGGAAGTCCTGCTCGGTCATGCCGTTTGTCAGGCCCTCGGGCATCATGCTCTTCTCGGCCACCTTCACTGGGCCGTCGAGGTCTTTCCGGGCGATCCGCTTCAGCACGGCGTTCTCGGTCTTCAGCGTGATGCTCTGGTCGTCCTCGGCGTGTAGCAACCCCTGGATGATTTGCCCGTCTTGCAGGTTGGCGGTGCGGACGAAGTACGGGGCACCGACCACGCGGTTGGGGTCGAGCACGTTGGCGAGCAGATATTCAATGTCGCGGCCCGCCCCGTCGAGTGCCGGCCCAACTTCCGCCCCCTTGCCCTCGAACTTGTGACACTTGGCGCACTGGGCCTCGAACACCTTCTTGCCAGCCGTGAAAGACGCCGCCGACGTGCCCAGGCTGGCCCGCGTCTTGTCGATGAGTTTGTTCAACTCGTCGGGTGTCTTGCGTGTCTTGCCCCACGCCTTCTCAATAAGGGCGTTGATCTCTCGATCGTTGAAGGCCTGCATGCGGGTGACGTGGTTGTCGGTCACGATGCCGCGGTCGATGGCCTTCGCGTCCATCGCCTTGAGCAGTTCCATCGCCCACGGCTTGCGAGCCGAGAGGGTGTTCACCAACTCGGATTGCAGCGAAGCGGGCAACGCCTTCCACGCGGCCAGTACCGCCTTCGGCAAGTCAGAGCGATCGAACGCCACCAGTCCGCGGGCCGCTTCGGTGCGGACGGCCATCGCCTTCTCCCCGTCGGTGAGCGCCAGTTTGCGGAACAGGTCGGGGGCTTCCTTTGCCTTCAGTTGCACCAGTTGGCGGACGGCTTCGGCGCGGTCAGATTCGGGCTTGGCGGCGTCGTTCAGCACGGCGAGGGCACGGGCCACTGCCTCCGGGTCGCGAAACGACACCGCCAGCTTGTTCACCAGCCCGGTGAGCCGCTGTTCCTTCTTCAGTTCTTCGCGGAGGGCCTTCCACTCAGCGGGGGCATCGACAGTCTGATCCCGCAGGGCGATTTCCAACCCATCGAGCGCTTTCTCGCGGGTGTTCACGTCCTTCACGTCGGCGAGGAACTTGACGCAGAGTTTCAGGTCGTCGGGTTGACCGGTGGCAATCAACCGCCGCATCACCTTCGGCACGATGTGATCCCGGACGAAGATGTTGTCCGGGGCTTCTTTGGCGAGGAACGCGAGTTCGTCGCCCAGTTTTGGCGAGCGGGGGGCGTCAGCCCCCTGGTCCTCCTTGCCGCCACCAGCGGGCTTGCGCCCGCCGCTCGCCAAGACTTTCTCATACGCTACCCACGTCAGGTACGGGATGAGCGGGTCTTTGGCGTCCTCCTTGTGCTTCATCAGGGCGTGCAGCAGTTCCGTCACGTCGTGCTTGTCGGCGAGGTGTATCGCGAGCGATGCCATTTCCCGTCGAAGATTTGCATCTCCTTCCTTCTCAGCCCAGAGACCGAGTGCAGAAATCTTGTTGACGCTCCAATCTCCAGAACAAAGACCGCGGAGCCTGATCAACTGAAATCCCTTTTCCTTCTGGACCCGATCCGCCCAGAAGGAAAAGGAATCGGGAACGGATCCATCCTGACTGGTGATCAATCGTGGACTCAAAATGTCCGGCAAAATGCTCCGATTGGTTTTGAGCATGGCACGAAACGCTTGATTTCGCGTTGTCACATCCTTTTCCGAGAGCAGGCGGAGAGCGGTGCGTTGAAGGTACGGGTTATTGCTTTCCAGCGTCAAGATTCCGAGCTCCTCCGCCGTCTTCTTCCCCAAATCCTCCGCCTTCTTCGTCTGTGTCCCCTTCACCTGAATCCGGTATACACGGCCGCGCTCGTAGTCCCACTCGTCCGGCTTGGCCTGATGGCATGGCATCTGGTCGTGCCAGTCGATCAGGTAGATGTCGCCGTTCGGCCCCCACTTCATGTTGATCGGGCGGAAGTTCTTGTCGCCGCTCACCAGGAAGTCTTCGCCCTTGCTCGCCGTGTAGCTGCTGCCGTTCGGCTTCAGGATGTTCTGCTTGAGGCTGCACCCGTGGATACTGCCGAAGATGACCGAGTTGCGGTACTTCTCTGGCATGTGCGGCACGTCGAGCGAGATCAACCCGGCGTGCGCCCACCCGCTTTCTTTGTGGAAGGTGTGGTCGCTGATCTCCTGAATGTATCCGTAGGCGTGGGGGTTGAAGCTCGCCCCCGCCTGCCGCTTGTAGATGCCGCCCGGCACGATGTGGTACAGGTGCGGGATGACGCAGCACGCCAGGATGAATTGCCCGTCGGTGTTCCGCCAATCCATACCCCACGGGTTGCTCGTCCCCTCAGCGAAGATCTCGAACTTCTTCGTCTTCGGGTGCATTCGCCACACCGCCGCGTTCATCCGGGTTTCCGGGCCGTCGAGCGATTCCACCTTACTGTTGGTGAACACACCCTGCATGCCGTAGAGCCAGCCGTCCGGCCCCCACTGGAAGGTGTTCAGCGTCTCGTGTGTATCTTCGCTGCCGAAGCCTTTCAGGATCGGCTCGAACTTGCCCGGCTTGTCGTTCTTGTTCTCGATGAACCAGAGGTACGGCGGGGCACCGACGTACACCCCGCCGTGGCCGACTTCGAGTCCCGTCGCCAGGTCGAACGCCCCCAGCCCGGCCTTCTTCCGCTCCTCCGTCACGGGGAAGTCTTTCCCTTCGGCGAACACCGTCCGCTTGTCGCACTTCCCATCGCCGTCGGTGTCTTCGAGGATGACGATGCGGTCCCGCGGGGCTTTCCCCTTGGGTGTGCGGCTCGGGTATTCGAAGCACTCGATGGCCCATACGCGGCCCTTCTCATCGATGGTGAACGCCACCGGGTTCACCAGGTCTGGCTCGCCGGCGAACAGTTTCACCTCGAACTCGGGGGCGACCTTGAACTTCGCGACCGTCTCTTCGGGCTTCAGGTACGCCTGGCCGGAGCCTTTGCGGTTGTCGAAGCCGAACTCTCTCTGAGCGAAGGCGGGTGCAGCGAAAAGGAGCAACGCGAGGAACGTGCGGGGCATGGGAGGAGGCCCGATCGGGAGGGGTGGCGACCGGGGAAATGATACGGCAGCGGGGGGAGGTGGACCCTATCCGGGGTTGGTGGCATTTTGAGCATCGGGCGAGTGTTCGGCGATCGGGGCGATGCGTCACACCACCGGCGCCCCCCCTCTGCCACACTGCCACCTGCCACACACATACCCCCCCTCGGCCACCGTCACCCTACGTGTTGCGCCAATCAGCTTTTGGC
>JALOQR010000399.1 GCA_025459365.1 Fimbriiglobus sp. | reverse complement strand
AGGCCACCATCAACGGGCTGCAACAACTTCGCACTCGCGAGGAAGTCGCTCGCCTGCGGGGGGTGCAACTCTAATGGATCTGACCAACCTGTCGGACGGCGTGACCAAGCGGAAGCTGAAAAAGCGGGTCGGCCGCGGTATCGGCTCTGGGCACGGCAAGACGTCCAGCCGAGGACACAAGGGCCAGTACGCCAGCGCCGGCGCTGGGCTGCCGGGTGCGTTGTTCGTCGGCGGCCAAACACCGCTCCACCGCCGCTTCCCCAAACGTGGCTTCAGCAACGCCCGCTTTGCCAAGCAGTGCGCCATTGTCAACATCGGCGATCTCAACGCCTTCGATGACGGCTCCTCGGTCGACATGGCCGCCCTGAAGGCCCGGCGCATTGTCACCGGCACTTGGGATGGTCTACGGGTGCTTGGCGAGGGAGAGTTGACCAAGAAGTTGACTGTCACTGCCGATCACTTCACCGCCAAGGCGAAGGCACAGATCGAGGGCAAAGGCGGCACTTGCACTCTCGTGCCGGCACCGAAGAAGCCGGTGCGCAATAAGATGGGCCAGGGCAAACGGGCCGTGGCCAAGAAGAAACCGGACGCCAAGTGACCTACCGGGTGAGCGGCCCGCGTGAGCGGGCTGGTTCCGCCCCATGATGGGGAGGGCCAGCCCACTCACCCGGGCCGCTCGCCTTCTGAATCTACCCGCGAGGAGCGGCCATGCTCACGCAGTTGATCACCATCTTCCGCATTCCCGAACTGCGGACGAAGATCTTCATCACTCTGGCGTTCCTGGCTGTCTACCGCATCGGGTACTTCATCCCGCTGCCCATGATCGACCAGGTGAAGCTGGCCGAGAACCTGGCTCGCCAAGGGGCTGGTGGACTGGGCCAAGTGCTCAGGGATTATGCCGTACATCTCGGCGTCCATCATCATGCAGTTGCTGTCGTCGGGTATCATCCCGTCGCTCGAACGCCTGAAGAAAGAAGGCGCGGCGGGGCAGAAGAAGATCAACGAATACACTCGTTACCTGACTGTGCCCATCTGTCTTGTGCAGGGGTGGCTTATCTTTAATTCGTTCACCGGCACTGGCGCTGATGCCGCCGGCGCAGGATACCGCGGTTTGACCGAAACCTGGTTCTCCGGCCTTTACTTCGGGGTGGCGGCGGTACTCATGATGACTGCGGGTACCCTGTTCCTCATGTGGCTAGGGGAGCAGATCGACGAGTACGGTATTGGTAATGGCATTTCGCTCATCATTATGGCAGGCATCATCAGCCGCCTGCCGTCGGCCCTCGGCGAACTGATCTTCGTCCCGGGCACCACTCAGATCAAGACTTCGCTGTTCACCCTCGGCAGTGAGGGTGGAGAGATGGGGCTGGAAAAGGTGTTGGTGCTGATCTGCCTGTTCGTCTTCGTCATCGTCGGCGTGATCCTGATCACCAAGGCGCAACGACGAATCCCCATGCAGTCGGCCAAGCACGTTCGCGGTCGGCGGGTGGTCGGCGGTACCAAGAACTTCCTGCCGATGAAGCTGAACACGGCCGGGGTGATGCCGGTCATCTTCGCCAGTACTCTACTCATCCTGCCGCACTTCCTCTTCGCCCAGGTGGTGTTCCCGGCGACGCAGTGGGAGTGGGCTGGCCATGTCGGGGCGATTTTTGGGCGTGGCGACGGCTGGGTTTACAACGTCAGCTACGTGGCCCTCATCTTTGTGTTCAGCTACTTCTGGGTCGCGGTCATGTTCAACCCGAAGGAGGTCGCGGAGAACCTTCGTGAGTCGGGTAGCTTCATTCCTGGCTACCGCCCTGGCAAGAGCACGGCCGATTACCTCGAGCGGGTGCTCATGCGGGTGACGTTCGTTGGCGCCGCATTCCTTGGTGTGATTGCCATCATCCCCAGTATCGTCCAGAAGTGGCTCACGATTTCCCCGGTTATCGCCCAGTTCTTTGGTGGTACCAGCCTGTTGATTGTGATCAGCGTGGCTCTCGACCTGGTGCAGAAAATCAATACCCACCTGGTCATGCGGAACTATCCCGGCCTGACCGACGAGTAAGACGGGCGGTGGATCAGATGAGCCGGGCGGTGCCCCCGCCCGGCTCGCTGCTTTTCCCCCCGCGCTCTTGCTGCGCTCCGCCGCGGGTCGGACAATGATCTGCTGTGACGGTACCGTGGTCCGAGTGCGGCTCGGGGTTTTTCAAGGTGTGCCCATGCGACTGGTGTTGGTTGGCCCCCCGGGGTGCGGAAAAGGAACGCAGGCGGAGAGGCTCTGCGACCGGCTCGGGTTGAACTACATCGGCACCGGCAACATGTTCCGCGAGGCGATCAAGCAGAACACCCCGGTCGGGCAGATCGCCAAACCGCTCATCGACCGTGGTTTGCTTGTACCCGATACCGTGGTGAACGACCTCGTGGCCGAACTCTTTCGGGCCAAACGCCCGGAACGGTTCGTCATGGACGGCTACCCCCGAACCTACGCCCAGGCGATCGCCTTCGATTCACTCCTCGCTCAGCAGTTTCTCCACCTGCACGCGGTCATCCACCTCACCATCTCGGACGACGAGGTCGTTCGGCGAATCTCCAGCCGCCGCTGCTGCGAGAACAAAGGATGCGCGGTGTGCTTCAACCTCGCTTTCCGACCGCCGAAGAAGGAAGGCGTGTGCGACAAGTGCGGGGGCAAACTCATGCTCCGCGACGACGACAAGGAAGAGACCATCCGCCGCCGGTTGGTCGAGTTTCACCGCAACAACGACGCACTGGTCGAACACTACCGTCGGGCTGGCGTGCTCACGGAGGTCTCCGCGGTCGAACCGCCCGATGTCGTATACGAGCACATCCGCCGCCTCCTGCCCGACGCCTGAGAACTGAGGCGGTTGGTATTCGGGGGTGGGTGAACCTCACCCCCAAGCGTACCTCGATCTGTCAGTCACGCCCGGTCTCGTCGCTTTGCATCTCGTCATTGCTTCGCCAAATTTCTCCCCACCGCGAACCTCTACCTTCGAGGCCCGCTCCTACCGACATCGGCGCGGGGCGCAGCTTGACCTACAGTTCCACCCAGATCAAACGCCCTTTTGGGGCAAATCCTGAACTTCACACTCGCTGGCAGGAGCCACAGTGATCACTGCACCGCCCGCCATCGAACAGTTGATCACCGGCACTTCCGTCGAACCGCGTCCATACCAGGCCCGCATTGTGGGTAAAGCCCTCGACCTGTACCTCAACAAACAGTTGCGATCGGTGCTCGTCGAAAGTCCGACTGGCAGCGGCAAGACCGTCATGGGCCTACTCATCGCCGCCGGGTTGCAGCAGACCCTCGGACTGAAGGTCGGGTGGGTGGCCATGCGGCGGTATCTGCTGACACAAGCGAAAGCTGAGGCGGCCGAGCGAGGGATCCGGGTGAACGCTGAGTTTATCAGCATGTTCGACAAGAACCCGCCCGCCAGGCTCGACCTGCTGGTAGTGGACGAAGCCCAACACGACGCCGCAGGTAGCATGGCTCACCTGCACAACGTCATCCGCCCGCGGTTCATTCTCGGCCTCTCAGCCACCCCGTTTCGCGCCGATAAGGTGAAACTCTGCTTCGATTCGGCCATCCGCGACGCCGGAATCCGCACTCTCATCGAAGACGGCTACCTCTCACGCTTCCGGCATTTCACCATCCCGGCCTACACACCCGAGGCGGTGAGCGAACTTTACCTTGCCGATCGCCCACGCTGGGGCAAGTCGGTCTTCTATTTCCACACCATCCCGCAGTGCGAGCGGGCGGCGAAGATTCTGCGGACCGGCGGTGCGCGGGTGGCCGTGGTGACGGCCAGTGGTGACCGCGATGCCCAACTCGAAGCCTTCGAGCACGGCGAACTGGACTGCCTGGTGAACTGTGTTGTGCTGGCGGAGGGCTTTGACTGCCCCAGCCTGCAAACGGTCTTCTGCCGACCGAGTGAGAAGGGCATCACGGTGCAGATGTGCGGGCGGGTGCTGCGGAAACATTCCGGTACGCCGGTCAAGAACATCGTGCAGTGCCAGAAGACGAGGTGGCCGTTCGTACGCACGGCGGGGGCCGAGTTTCAGTATGTCTGGGCCGATGGCGAGTGGCGTAGCCTGACGGTCAACCCGAAACTGCAACAGGTCGCGCTTTCGACAATGCGGGCACTGGCCAAGACTCCCGTCGAGTTGCCCGAGTTCCTGAAGAAGAACCAACCCCGCCGGCCGCAGCGGCAAGAGCGGGAGTGACCGATTTCCCAGGCGAACTGAGCGGCGTGAGCCGCCGGTTTGCCATCACCCAACCGGCGGCTCGCGCCGCTCAGTTCGCCAGTCAAGGAGTTCTCCCGATGCCTGCGACCTTCGAGTACGGTGTTTGCCGCCTTCGGGACCTGCAAGTGCCGGAGTCGGCCGAACCCATCGATGCCGACAAGCCGCAGGTGAACCGTTCCTGCACGACGCTGTTGCTCAACGGCCGC
>JALOQR010000110.1 GCA_025459365.1 Fimbriiglobus sp. | reverse complement strand
GGCTGACGGCGGAGAGTGTCCAGCCCACTGCCGAGCGGGGTGGTGAGGTCGTAGGCGACGTAGCCGGCGAGGTGAGAGGTCACGTCGCGGAAGGCCTCCGGCGATCGGGCGGACATCGGCAGGAGGTAGGCCGCCGAGAAAGGCAACCCACGAGCATCGAGCTGCGGCCCCTCCGGCCCGCCATAACGGGCGGTGTAGGGCACATCGGGGTCGGCGTAGTGGTTCAACTCAGTGAGTGTGGCGAACACGTTCGCCAGTTCTTCGACGGGGCTTTCGCTGTCGTTCACTGCCCCGGTGAGAATGAAGACACTGACCGGGGCATCGGCCATGTTCAGCTTTTCCAGCGACCGCCGGATGGCGTGCCCGAGGTCGAGGAGCATACCACTGGTACCACCGCTAGCCGAGATAAACACGTACACGGCCGGTTGCTTGGTCCGCACGCTCAGCCCAGTGAACGTGCTCGATTGGTGCAGAGCATCCGGCGTGGTACACACCCCCAGTTCATGCTTCATGCGGTTCATGAATCGCAGGTAGTGGTCACAGAAAGCCAGCCGGCCGAGAGCGCGGGAACCATCCACCCGCAGGCTCCGGGGGATGGAATAGAGCTTCTCCCTGGGCAGCCACTGCATCAGGTCATCGAGTTGGCGGCGACGATAGTTGGTGACTGGCTGAAGAGGTGTCGGAAACACCTGGTCGGGGGTGAGCGAAACATCGGAGGCGGCAGTCGAGACTTTCTCTGCTGCCTTCGGATCGGGATCGACGTACAGGTACCGTACGCACGGCACCTGCGAAAGCTGACCGAGGCGATCGAGAAGGCGACAGCGGATCTGCTGGAGTGCCCGCCGGCCGAAACTCCCCACACCAATGAGGACTGCAGGACGGAGGACGCCCGCATCTGGCTCGAACCGCAAGGAGGTGGACAGTGTGTTCGAACCGACCGACCCGGCGGAATACCGCGACGGTGACCGACCGACGCTCAACTGGGCCGAACGGGTCCCCGGGGTGACCAGTAGCAGATTGCTGCCGTTGGCGCTATGGCCCGGTTGTGGGAGCGGGGCACGGTTGACCACGGCGGGCATCGTGATCGTCGCCGAGGTGTTTCCCGATGCCCCGCCGAGTAGAGCACGGACAAACGCCGTACAACTCGGGAACCGTTCATCCGGATTCTTGGCCAGTGCCCGCCGAAGCACTGCCCGGTCATGGTCGGGCACCATGCTGAGGTCGGGCGGTTCCATCATGTGCTGCATTGCGAGCTGGCGAATGTTCCTGCCATTGAACGGTTTCTGCCCGCTCAGCAACTCACAGTACACCACCGCCAAGCTGTACTGGTCGGAATGTTTGGAAACTTTGTTGGCGAACGTCTCGGGGGCCGCGTACACCGGGGTGATGCCGCCCATCCGCCCGTTCGAACCTTCCCGTTCCACCCCTCGTACCAACCCGAAGTCGGCCACCTTCACCCGATCAGCGACCAGGAATAGGTTCTTCGGCTTCACGTCCAGGTGTTGCAGGTTGTGCTTGTCGATTAAGTGATCGAGGCCGTCAGCGGCGTCGGATAGGAAGCCGAGCAGCATCTCTCGTGGGATGCCGGTCCGCCCGTTTAGCTTGTACTCCTCGAATAGGTCGTGAAGACTTCTGTCGGCCAACTCCATGACGATGAGCAGTTCGCCGTTCACCACCTTGATGAGGTCCATGCCCACGATGAACGGGTGGCGGATGAGCTTCACCTTCTCCAGCGCGTTCGCCTCTTGTTCGGCCTTGGCGGCGTCGTCGTCCATTCCATTCAGGTTGCCGAACACGAACTTGATGGCCTTCAGAATCCCCCCTGGGGCTTCGCACTTCCAGACCTCACCAAACCCGCCGCTGCCAAGCGGGGCGATCAGGCGGTAACCGGGGATCGGTTCGGCATCTGCTTCGCGAAGGCAGCTCATGATTGTCCGGGCCGTACAGCATCCGCCCCCGCCCGAATGGCGTGAGTCTCTCAAACGTAGTTCACGACGGACCCCCCGTCCATTTTCGGGAACTTCCGACTGCTGTTGCGCGCAGCAAAAACTGACGGCCGGTCGAAACAGGCTGTGGTCTGATCGAAAAATTGAGGTGGGAAGTAAAGTGGCCAACGTCAATCGGCTTCGATCCCCTGCCGGGCCAACTCCTGGGCTGTCATCCGCACGAGCACCCCGCGATTGACATAGAACTGTGCTGCCTGCTGTTCGACCTCGACCAAGAGCCGCCGCACTGTCGGATCGTCGAGTTTGATCGCCCGCATCCCCTCCTTGCGGTCCCACTCGGCGGCGTGTTGCAGAAAGTGATCGACCAATTCTCCTGCTGACGCCCCAATGTACCGTTCAATGCGGTTTCCCGGTGGTGGATCAAGTTCGAGCCGACGCCCTGTTACGGTGGCGTAGGTGCTGTCCTCGCACCAGCAGCCGACCGTCAGGCCTACCTGGGTCTCCTCGACGTTCTTCAGGTACAACACCTGGGCCATCGACCACGAGTCGTTCGACAGCAGGACGGTACCGGCAGTCACCCGCTCCCGTTCGAGCAACGGCAACTCGTAATGAAAGAGCACCCGGTAGCCCTCGTCCTCGAAGCGGCCGGCATGCCGATCGAGAGCGCGGGCAGCGGCCTTCGGTAGCTCGTCCAGTTCTACCTCGGGAATGTGGTCGAGCACGGGCACCGACCACGCTGGGGCAATGCCACCGAACGGCCTGGCAAGGACAGCAACAAGGAAGCTCAGCGGATCTGGGCAGAGTCGCCGGTACTCCCGAAGGCTGATACCGCGGCCACGAATCTTGTAATAGGTGATCGTCATCTCGGGGATGTTGTAGGACCGACGGGGCATACAATTCGCTCTCATCCCGGCACACGCCGAAGGAGGGCGAACAGATGGACAATCTCCACGGCAAGGTAGTGGTGATCACGGGCGGAGGATCGGGCGTGGGCAAGTCGACCGCCGCGTTGTTCTTAAAGCACGGTGCGAAGGTAGTCATCGCAGGCCGCGACAAGGAAAAACTTCATGCAGCGGCAACCGAACTGGGGGGGGAACCGAACGTGGTGGCCGTGCCGACCGATGTGACCAGCAGGAGCGAGTGCGAAGCCCTCATCGCCGCCGGAACGGTGGCGTTCGGCCGAATCGACATTCTGGTAAACAACGCCGGCACCAACATCAAGGATCGTACCTTCCGCGACCTCACGCCCGAGGCATGGGACAAGATGATCCGGGCTAACCTCGATGGGGCCTTCTACTGTACCAAGGCGGTGCTGCCGCAGATGATCGGTCGCAAGGATGGGCTGATCGTGAACGTGGTCAGCGTGGCGGGGAAGCGGGCCAATCCACTCGGTGGGGCAGCCTACGTCGCGGCCAAGTTCGGCATGGGGGCCCTCGGGCTGGTTCTCTCGAACGAGGAGAAGGATAGTGGGGTACGTGTGAGCAACATCTATCCCGGCGAGATCGACACTCCGATTCTGAGTGCCCGGCCGAAGCCGGTGACCGACGAGCAACGGGCAGTCATCCTCAAGCCAGAAGACGTGGCTCACGCGATTGTGTTCGTGGCAGGCCTACCCCCGCGGGTGAGTGTGCCCGAACTCGTCATCAAGCCAACAGTGCAGATGTACTGGTGAGCAGATCGGCCCACGCTCGCCAACCGCCGATCACCTGGCCTACAATCACATTATGTTCACCGGACTTGTGCAATCTCTCGGTACCGTTCGCACCGCCACCGACGATGGCCATGGTGGACGGTACATGACCGTACACGACCCGACCATCGTCGCCGACCTTCAACTCGGTGAAAGCATCGCGGTCAATGGCGTCTGCCTCACTGTCGTGCGGGCGGACGCCGATTCCTTCGACTTTCAGATTGGCCCCGAGACGGTTCGCCGCACGACCCTCGGTACGATCCGTTCGGGTCACCGGGTGAACCTCGAACGTGCCCTTCGCGTGGGCGACCGCATCGGGGGGCACTTTGTTTCGGGTCATGTCGATTGCGTCGGCAAGGTGCTTTCACGGGAGACGAATGGTGAGTGGGAAACGGTGTGGTTCGAGTATCACCCGGACTTCGATGACCTTCTCGTGGTGAAAGGCTCTGTTGCTATCGATGGTGTGAGCCTGACGCTCGTGGACGTAGAGAAGACGCGATTCAGCGTCATGCTCATACCGCACACGCTCGCCGTAACCACGCTCGGAACCCGCCAGCCAGGGGATTGCGTGAATCTGGAATTCGACCTGCTCGCCAAACACGTCCAGAAGATGATGCGGAATCTGACAATCACGGTTTAGCCGCGAGCCAGAAGCGAGAGGGTCGGATGGCCGACACCTTCACTTCTGACCCGCAAGCCCTGGTTTGCCGCAAGTGTGAATCCCGCCTACCCGCCATCAGATGATGCCCTTGATCGGGTCGGCTCCTTCCACGCCAACGAGTTTCTGATCTAGTCCGCCATAGAAGTAGCTCAACTTGTTTGGGTCGAGGCCCATCTGGCTAAGCACGGTGGCGTGCAGGTTCTTGACGTGGAACTTGTCGCCCACGGGCATGCTGCCGAGTTCGTCCGTCTCGCCCACACTCACTCCACCCTTGATACCCCCGCCGGCCAACCACATGGTGAAGGCGTAGCTGTTGTGATCGCGGCCACTTCCCTGGGCATACTCGGCGGTCGGCTGGCGACCGAACTCGCCCCCCCAGATCACGATCGTGCTATCGAGTAAGCCCTGCCGCTTGAGGTCCTTGAGCAACCCGGCGATTGGCAGGTCGGTATTGCCGGCGTGTTTGTTGTGGTTCCGCTCCATGTCGGAGTGAGCATCCCAGTTGTCGTCGTTGTGCGCGCCGCCGCTGTAGATTTGCACAAACCGTACTCCGCGTTCGACCAATCGACGAGCGAGCAGGCACTTGCGGCCGAAGTCGGCGGTGCGGTCCTTGGTCGGCCCTTCAATGCCGTACAACTCCAAAGTCTGCTTCGATTCCTTGCTGAAGTCGACCGCTTCAGGAGCGTGTTGCTGCATCTTGAATGCGAGTTCGTAGCTGGCGATACGGGCGGCCAGTTCGCTGTTGTCGGCCCGGCTTTTCATGTGTTCGTCGTTTTTCTCTTTCAGCCGGTCGAGCAGTTGGCGTTGCTGTTCGCGAGTGACACCTGGGGGCGGGGCCAGGTCGAAGATGGGTGTACCGCTCGCTTTTAGAGTCACACCCTGATAGCTCGCTGGCATGTAGCCGCTGCTCCAGTTCTTAGGCCCGGAGATAGGACCGCCGGTCTTGTCTAGCATGACCACGAAGCCTGGTAGGTTCTCGTTCTCGCTGCCAAGCCCGTAGGTCACCCAACTGCCCATGCACGGCGAGCCGGAGAGCAGTTTGCCGCTGTTCATCATCAGCATGGCCGAGCCGTGAATGGGCGAGTCAGCGTACATGCTGTGAACGAACGCGATATCGTCCACGCATTGCCCCACGTTCGGGAACAGGTCACTCACCCGTTTACCGCACTGGCCGTAGTTTTTGAACTTCCAGCGCGGCTCAACGATCCGCCCCTGATTCTTGTGCCCACCGCGGCCAAACGTCTTCACCTCCACCGTCTTGCCATCCATGCCGACCATTTTCGGCTTCTCGTCAAACGTGTCGATGTGACTCGGTCCACCATACATGAACAGAAAAATCACTGCTTTCGCCTTGGCCGGGATCATCGGTTTCTTGGCGGCAAGCGGGCTGACGTAGGACCGGGCTTCACTCGCTGCGGCGGCGTTGAAGAATCCATCGCGGGACAGCATGCCTGTCAGGGCAAGTCCGGTGAAGGCTCCGCCGGTCTGCCAGAGCATTTCGCGTCGCGTGCGGCCACAGAATTGAGACATGGTCGGCACCGTGAGGGGGTGGGTGGGGTAGGAAAGTCGGTGCGGTCAATCGACGTAAACAAACTCGTTGGCGTTCAGCAGGAGCAGGGTGTACTGCTGCATGGCTTTTGCTTCTGAAAGGGTGTGCTTCGTCCTCAAGGCATCGATGAACGCTACATCCTTAGCGACTTCGGCGGAGTCGGGCACACGGCCGGTGGTCAAGCGGATGCCGCGGGCCACCTGTTTAGCTACATCCGGACCGGCGTCCTTGGCCAAGCGTTTTGCCAGCAGTTCGGCCTGCTCGTTGGTGAACTCGCCGTTGAGCATCCCGAGTGCCTGGGTCGGCACGGTCGTTGTGTACCGGACGGGGCAACTGTTATCGGGGTCGGCCTGATCGTGGTTTACTAACAGCGGCACCTGGATGCTCCGCTTCACGAAAGCGTACACCGAACGGCGATTCTGTTCGTCCTTCGGAGAATCGGGCCAGTGCGCTTTCTTGTCGGTGTGTGAGATACCGGCGAGTACCTCGGCTGAGAGCTTCGGGTACATGCTTGGCCCACCGAGTTTGCTCAAGTTCAACTCACCACTCGCCGCCAAGATGCTGTCTCGCACCTCCTCGGCCGTCAAGCGTCGCATGTTGAACCGCCAGAGGTAGGTGTTGGCGGGGTCGGCTTTCATGTTCGACGCGATGGCTGCGGACGACCGCCGATAGGCGGATGAAGTCATCATCAGTTTGTGCATCCGCTTCAGCGTCCACCCGCCGTCCACGAATTCGGCGGCGAGCCAGTCGAGCAACTCGGGGTGGGTTGGTTGCTCGCCGAGTTTACCGAAGTCGTTGGCCGTTGGCACCAGCCCTTTGCCGAAGTGCCACTGCCAGATGCGATTCATCATTACCCGAGCCGTGAGTGGGTTCTTCGGGTCGGTTAGCCAGTTCGCCAGGACCGTACGCCGACCACTACTTTTTGCTCCCTTGGTGGCGGGCGGGATCGTCGGTTCGGTGAAGCCGAGCACCTCGGGGAAACCGGGTTTCACCTCGGCCCCGTTGGCGTGTGGGTTGCCGCGGACGTTAACAAACGTGGCAGGTGGGGTTGGGTCACAGTTGTTGACGCTCAGCGCGAGTTCCTGATGCGGCGACGGCTTCCGCTTCAAATCCTCCACCTGTCGTTTCAGGCCCGAGTACTGCTTTTTCTTCGCCTCGTCGAGGAACATGGGCACCTTCTTGACCACCAGTGGACGGTCCACCCCTTCCGATGCCCGCTGGTCTTCGGCCGGCATCTTCTTGATCGCCTCATCTTCGATGGCAACAATCTGCTTCGTCAGTTCGACGGTTCGTTCTTGGCGCTCGGCCAGGTCCTTCTCGTACAGTTTCCGCTGCTCGAATGGGGTAATGTCGGTCTGATTGGAGGAGGTCTTCAGGTTGCGATCGTTGCTGTGCTCGCGGATGTCGCGGAAGAAAGCGACCATCTTGTAGTAATCTTCGGCGAAGAGGGGGTCGCCCTTGTGGTCGTGGCAGCGGGCGCAATTGAGTGTCATGCCCAAGAAGGCCTGCCCGGTGATGCTCACGATGTCGTCGTAGCCGTCGAATTTGGATTGCAACGGATCGGCCGGTTCGTCGTCCCAAACTCCAAGTCGATAGTAGCCAGTGGCGACGACCGGGTCAGAGTCGTCTGGATGGGCTTTCGGTAGCTCATCGCCGGCGATCTGCTCCTGCACAAACCGGTTGTACGGCTTGTCGGTATTGAAGCTGCGGATGACATAGTCGCGGTAGCGCCAGGCGTTCGCCTTAGGGCCATCCCGCTCGTAACCGTTCGTCTCGGCGAACCGTACCACGTCGAGCCAGTACCGCCCCCATTTCTCGCCGTACTGGGGGCTGGCGAGCAGCGTGTCAATCAGTTTCTCCCACGCCTTCGGGTCGGCGTCGTTCACGTATGCGTCGATCTGCTCGGGCGTCGGTGGTAGGCCGGTGAGGTCGTAGTACGCACGGCGGACGAGTGTGGCCTTGTCGGCGATCGAACCGGGAGTCAGATTCTTGGTCGCCAGTTTCGCATCAAGGAAAGCATCAACAGGATGCCCGCCACCGGGTGGGGTCGGGCGTTTCACCGGTTGATATGCCCAGTAGGCTTTCTGTTCGGGGGTCGGTTCTTTTTTCTTCGGGTGTTCTGCAGTCGCCTCTCCGAGGGCATCGGGCGGTACCGGCAATCCAAGCTCCACCCACTTGGTGATGGTGCTGATCTCGTCTGGCTTCAGTTTGTTGCCAGGGGGCATTTCATACCCCTTCTTTGTGTGGGCAACGGCTTGCACAAGCAGGCTTTCTTTCGGCTTGCGAGGCACCGCGCCTGTGCCGCTCTCCCCGCCCTTGAGCACCGCCGCCCGCGTCCGCAGGTCGAACTCCCCCTTTAGCTTTTTCGGGTTGTCGCCGTGGCACTTCAGGCAGTTGGCCTTCAGGATGGGGGAAACCGAATCTGTGTAGAACTTCACTTGTTCCGCAGTGAAGGTGGGCTTTGGGTCGGCTGACGATGCGAACGGGGTGAGCACCAGAAGTGCGAGGAGCGAACGACGGAACATTCGGAGACCTCTTCAAGGCAGACGGCCGTGCGGCCCGAACCAGGCGGGAGTGTTCATTCTACACGACGACCGCAGCACGCAAAACAAACGAAGCGAGTAGAAATGGACATCAGACACCGCCCCGCCGGGCAATAACCTTCATGACCTTCACCGACAGCCTGCGACAACTTGGTCTGTCCGCCCCGGATCCTCGGTCGGACGGTGAACTGGTGTCGATCTTTGTGAACAGTCGCGATGAACCGGCGTTCGCCGAGTTGCTCCGTCGTCATGGGCCATCCGTGTACGGCGTCTGCCGGCGGGTACTCCAGAATCCCCCAGACGCTGAGGACGCCTTCCAGGCGGTGTTCTTGGTGCTGGCCCGCAAGGCCGGTACCGTCCGCCCGCCGGGGATGGTCGGCAACTGGCTGTACGGCGTCGCCGTCCGCACGGCGAACAAGGTACGAGTGATGAACGCACGCAAGGCGAGCCGACGACGCGAGTCGCCGCGTGGGTTAGACCAGCACCCGGCGACTCACGTCGCCGGTTCACCGGACCTGGACACCCTCGCCGTCATCGACGCCGAACTCGCGTCGCTGCCCGACGTGTACCGTGCGGCGTTCGTCGCCTGCGAGTTGAACGGACGCTCCCGCTCCGAAGCCGCCCGCGAACTCGGCTGGCCCAAAGGTACGGTCGCGGCACGGTTGGCCAAAGCCCGCGAACTGCTCGCCGCCCGCCTGACCAAACGCGGGGTCACGCTCGGGGCCGGCCTGTTCGCGGCGGCGGCGGTTCCTTCGACGACGGCGGCGGAAACACTCTCGGCCGTGCGGGAACAGCTCGCGGTGGGAACGGCCTCGGCCGTCGCCCCGGCCGCCCAAACGCTCTCCGACGAGGTGGTGAATTCCATGAGCGGGTTCAAGCTGAAACTGGCGGCGGTCGGTGTGCTCGCTCTCGCCCTCGTCGGCGGCGGGACGGCACTCGTGGCCGGTGGGCCGGAGAAACGCCCCGTGCGTGAACCGATCAAGGCTCCGGTGCCGAAGGCGGTGCCGGGCGAATGGAAGGAACGCGACGCGATCACCTTCACGGACGGCGGGCGGGTGACAAACGTTGCGTTCGCCCCGAGCGGGAAGACGTTCGCCGTAGGCCGCGACGGCGGTCAGATCGACTTCTTCGACCCGACCACGCGGAAGCTCCAGCAGAGCATGCAGCTCAAGAACGATCCGAAGGTGAACCCAAACACCGAGATCGGCACAGTCACCGCCCTCGCCTTCCGGCCCACCCCGCACGACAAACTCGGCGATCTGTTCGCTGTCACTCACAAGAACGGGGTCAACTTCGGCACCACGACCCTCGGGATACTGGCGGATAACGCCGCGGCGGTCGACGGTGTGCCGCCGAACTGGGAACTGAAGGGTGTGAACCCGCGGGGGGTGGCGTGGCCTGTGGACGGAGAAGTGATCGCGACCGACGGCGCGGACCTTTGGTGGCGGGGGCTGAGGCGGGGGAGTTGGCTAGACATCCAGCGGACCGAGAGGGGCAAATTCGGCCAGCGGGTGCTGCTCCCACGTCTGTCTGGCGACGACGACCGTTACCTCAGCGGTTGGGCGAAGGACAAAGGGGAATACGGCATCGAACTCAGCCCGCCGCCGGTGCAATCGAGTCTTGGGGGCAGTCTGGAGGGCCACAAGGCACCGCTCGTTACTGCGGCCTCAGCGGCGGAAGGCAAGCGGCTCGTGACCGCGGACGAGGGCGGCACGCTGATTGTGTGGGAGGCGGAGAACCGCGACTTCAAGAACCAGTTCAAGGAGCAGCGTCGGCTGGAACTGGGCGAAGGGGTGGTGCAACTTGCCCTCGCCCCGGACGAGAAGACACTGGCGGTGGTGCTGAGGAAAGAGCAATTCATCCCGATCGAATGGCCACCGTTCCAACTGGAACTGCTCGTCCTCGACGTCACCGACCCGCCGGTCAAGCCGAAACCAATCTGGTCGTCTGTATTGAAGAGCCGAGGGTTCTCCAAAGGCCCGGTGTCGCTCGCCTTCAGCCCGGACGGGAAGACGCTGCTGGCCGCGTTCGGCGACCCATTCATCGACGCCAAGGCGGCCGAGGACGAGGGGAAGGTGGTGAAGCCGGAGAAGTCAATCGGGGTGAAGGTATGGGAGTTGGTGCCGAAGAAGTGAGGCCATAGGTTAGCCGCGAGGCAACGCCGAGCGTGCTTGGCGTTGCCTCGCGGTTAACCCGTGGAGACCCCCATGATCCCGATCAACTTTTCCGGCAAGGTGGCACTCGTCACCGGCGTCGGCGACAACGACAGCTTCGCCTGGTACATCGCCAAGACCCTGCAAGCGGCTGGGGCGAAGATCGTCCTGGCCGTCCACCCGCGGGTGACCGGCATCGTCGAGAGCTTTCTCACCCGCGACGCAGACCGCGAGAGCCGCGAGCTGCCATACACCGGCGGCGAATTCAAGGTGGAGAAGGTGTTCCCCTGCGACGCCAGCTACGACACCATGGCCGACGTGCCGGACGAGATCAAGAACGACCGCCGGTACGCCAAGCTGAACGCCGACTACAGCATCGAGGGGATGGTGAAGGCGGTTGGGGAGCAGTTCGGGCAGATCGACATCCTTATCCACAGCATCGCGTTCAGCCGCGAGATCACGAAGATCGCCAAGGACACCACCCGCAAGGGGTACATGGAAGCGCTCGGCATCTCGGCGTACTCGTTCACCAGCATGCTGCGAGCGGCGGAGCCGTACATGCCGAGCGGGGCGAGCGCGGTCGGGCTGACGTACCTCGGCGGCAGCCGGGTGGTGCCGTACTACGGCGGGGGCATGAGCACGGCGAAGGCGGCGCTCCAGATCGACGCCGCCCAGCTCGCCAGCAACCTGGGGCGGAAAAACATCCGCGTGAATCTGGTGTCGGCCGGGCCGTACCTGAGCCGCGCCATGCGGAGTATCCGGCCGGGTGAGGGGGAGAAGACGGTCGACTACGCCGCCAGCCGTTCGCCCCTGCCGCGGCCCATCGAGCCGCAGGAGGTGGCCGACGCTACCGCCTACCTCTGTAGCCCACTCGCGTCCGCCGTGACAGGGCACATCTTGTATGTCGATTGCGGGTACAACGTGATGGGGGTGTGATTAGAACCGTAACTGGAGTGACCCGGTGGGCTGATCAACACCCGGTCACTCCGGTTACGGTTCCAGTAAGATGTCGGTACCCCGATGCACCCCGAGGTTGCCGTGACCGATCCACAGCTCCGCTGCCTGTTGTGCGACCTCATCCTCGCCGACGAGAAGGCTCAAAATCAGCCAACCGAGACATGCAAACAGTGCGGGAGGAAGGTGCTGGCAGGGCAAGCGGCCGGCGCGGGTGAGGTTGAACTTCAACCGTTGAACCCACCGCCCCGGTCGAATCCGATCGACCTCGATCTCGACACGCTCCCGGAAGCGGCGATCGTGCCGCCGACGAGTCCCCCGCTTGAAGACAACATTCCTTCAGTACCGGTGCGGAGCCAGGCGAAGCGTGTCGAGGCCGACGTACCGACGGTGCAACCGCGTGGGAAGATCACCAGCGACCCGGCGAGCGTGCCCTACGTCGCCCGACGAGCCGAGCCGCCGCCCGCACGCCCGGCCACCAAGCCCGCACCCCAGTTCCCACCCGCAGGCAAACCCGAACCGCCCCGACCCACACGCAAGGTGAACCTGCCCGACCCGACACGAACCGCATCCGTCGCCCCGCGGCCGAAGGTGCTCCAGGCATTCGCAATCCTCGGATGCATGACTTTCCTTGGGATTGTGGCGGTCATCGTCATCATCACCTGCATCGTCGCAGGGCTGATGAAAGCGGGCCGCGTCGGCGGGTGACTACCCCTTTCCTCGGATTCCTCATGCGTACTGTCCTCGCCATGCTCGGGTTGCTGATCACCCTACCCCTGATCGCCGCCGAACCGACGCTCGAATCCCTCATCAAGCCGATCGCCGACAAACACAAGGGCACGATCGCGGTGGCAGTCAAGAATCTGGCGACCGGGGAAGAGTACAAGAGGAACGCCGACGAGGTGATGCAGACAGCCAGCCTCATCAAGCTGGCGATCATGGTCGAGGCTTACCGTCAACTCGATGCCAAGAAGATCGATTTCGCCAGGACTCTCACCCTGACGAAGGACGACAAGGTGCCCGGTGCCGGCGTACTCACCGACCACTTCTCCGACGGTGCCACCTTTCCGCTCAAGGACGCTGTTCGGTTGATGATCGTGTTCAGCGACAACACCGCGACGAATATGGTGCTCGACCAGATCGGCATCAAGAGCGTGAACGACACCAGCAAGGCACTTGGACTGCCCGAGACCCGCATCAACGCCAAGGTGTATAAGGGGAGCACCACCAGCATCGACCCGGAGCGGACGAAGAAGTACTCGCTCGGCTCCACGTCGGCGAACGAGTGCGTGAAGTTGCTCGAACTGATCCACACGGGCAAGGCCGCCTCGGCCGAGTCGTGCAAGGCCATGCTCGGCCACCTGAAAGCGAACGACGACAAGGAAATGCTGGTGCGGCACCTGCCGCCCGGCACGGTGGTCGCTCACAAGACCGGGGCGACGAACAAAGTCCGCACCGACGCCGGGATCATC
>JALOQR010000398.1 GCA_025459365.1 Fimbriiglobus sp. | reverse complement strand
GGCGAGGAGTTGATCCGGGGTGGCGGTGATACCGCCGTGGTTTTCGAGTGCAAGCACCACCCCGGCTTTCTCGGCGGCGGGCAGGCATGCCTCGATACTCGCCACCACCCGCTTTTGGGCATCTTCGAGCTTGTCGTCCTTCTCCAGGTTCCCCGCGAAGATGCGGAGCGTC
This sequence comes from Fimbriiglobus sp., assembly GCA_025459365.1. Lineage (GTDB taxonomy): Bacteria > Planctomycetota > Planctomycetia > Gemmatales > Gemmataceae > JALHQU01. The sequence goes on along the minus strand of JALOQR010000398.1, from coordinate 3,394 downwards.
TTCGCCCCCACCTCGCCGGCGAGGGTGATCCAGTCGGTCACCTTCTTCACCTCGGCCTTGCGTTTCGCGTCGTCTTTGAGGGTGAACGTGTTCCCCACTGGTACGCCGGACACCAAGCGATTCTTCTTGGCGGCGTGGGTGGAGAGTTTCTTGGCATAGGCGGACGTCTGCTCGGCCCAATAGTACGAGGTGAGTTCGACGGCATCGAGTGGTAGGTCGGCGGCCAGGTCGATGAATTCGAACAGGCTCAAGGTCGGTTTTTTCAGGTCGAGCTTGGCACGGAAACTGTACGCCGCAAGGCTGAGCTTGAGGTTGGGTTTATCCGACGGTCGCTTGATCGGGTCGATCGCGAAGACCGGGGTAACGACTGCGGTAGCGGAAGCGGCAAGAAACGAGCGGCGGGAGAGCATGTTCAATCCTGGCGAGCGACCCGCGTGAGCGGGCTGGTAGTTGGCGGCAGCGGGAGGGGGGTATGTGTGTGGCAGGTGGCAGTGTGGCAGAGAGGGGGGGGCATGTTGTGACCGGTGGTCCGACGTATCCCCCCGATTACCAAGACGCCTCTGACGCCCGAAAGTCGACCTGCTCCTGATCGCCCCCCGCTCGCCTACTTCAGGCCCAGCACCTTGTCCATTCGCTCGGCGATGTCGGCGAGCACCTTCTCGTCGCCACCGCCGACCTCGGCCGTCGCCCACCCGTTGTAACCCACCTCAGCCAGTGCCTTGAGCACTTCGGGCCAGTCTTCGGTGCCCTCGCCGATCTTGCACCAGCCCTTGCCGGGGTCCTTGGCCTCTTTCGCCTTGTCGCCGTTGTACCCCTTGAAGTCGAACTTTGCCATCCGCTTGCCCAGCTTGCGGACCCAGTCGGCCGGGGTGACTCCGTACCGGATCATGTTCGAGATGTCGAAATACGCCGCCACCCACTCGCTCTTGAACTGATCGACGTACTCGACCAGTTGCTCGGGCTTGGTGATGAAGTTGTTCCACACCGTCTCGATACAGATCTTGATCTTTGCCTTCTCGGCGGTCGGCAGCACCTTCTTCACCTCGGCCGTGCTGCGTTCCCAGCATTGCTCGTAGGTTACGTCCTTGTTGACCACGCCGGGGACCAGGAGTACGGTGTCGGCCCCGACTGTCTTGGCATCGGCGATGGCCCCTTCGAGCGCCTTCAGCCCTTTCGCACGCACTTTTTCGTCCGGGTGAGAGAGGGTGTCTTGCCAGTGGACGGAGTCGATGACGCCGTGAACGACAACGCCTGTCGCCTTGGTCGCGGCAACCACCTCATCGAGTTTCAGCCCGCTTGGGCTATCGATCTCGACCCCCTCGAAGCCGAGTTTCTTGATGGCGGCGAACTTGTCTGTCGGCGTGCCCTTGACGCCGATCATGCCGTACTTCACCGCCTTGCGGAGCTTCGGCTTCTTGGTGTCGGCGGCGGGGAGCAGGGGGGCGGCGGCGAGGGCGGCCGACGTAACGAGGAACTGGCGACGGGAGGTCATTGTGATGGAACCGAGAGGGAGGCTTAGTGGGAAAGTCTTGAAGCCTGAAATGTCGTGATCGGTTGGATCGGAAGGCACCCGATCACGACATTTCAGGCTTCGAGTGGAAGAGTTACGCCTTGCCGTTACCCAGTTTGTACTGGCCGGGCACCGGCACCGGCGGCATCTCAAGGTTGCCAAATTCGAACTTGGCCGGCATGAGGTTCTGGCCGGAGGCGAGCAGTTGCTTCCAGGTGATTCGCTTGCCGGTGTAGGCCGCTTCGCGGCCGAGAATGGCCATGAGGGTACTGTATGCTGACACTTCGCCGTCGTTGATCGGCTGTCCCTTGCGGATGGCGGCGAAGAGTTCGTTGTGTTCGGTCTGGTAGGCGTCGCTGAGGGGAGTGTTCGCGTTATCCGGTTTCCACACCTTGCCGTCAGCGGCAGTGAGGGTGTGCCGCATCAGGTCGCAGGTGCCTTTGGTACCGTAGGCGATGTCGTTGACCTCGTTGTGGCATCCGCTCACCTGCCGGCACTGGTTGAACACCCGCGCGCCGCTCTCGTACTCGAAGGTGACGCTGAAGTTGTCCCAGATGTTGCCGTACTTCTCGTCGGTGCGAGATTGCCGCCCGCCGAGGCCGGTCGCCGCCACCGGCAGTTGACCGCCCATCAGCCATGCCGCCTTGTCGATGGTGTGGATGTTCTGCTCGACGATGAAGTCGCCACTCAGCCAGATGTAGTAATACCAGTTGCGGATCTGCTGCTCCATCTGGCTCCACTTCGGGCTGTGCCCGCGGTGCCACAGTTCGCTTGTCAGGTAGGTGCTATACACCGTGCGGATATCGCCGATCTCTCCGCCGTGGATCCGTTTCATCATCTCCCGCTTCGGGGCGTGGTAGCGGTAGGTGAACCCGCTCACCAGGCTCTTCCCGTTCTCCTTTTGTTTCCGCACGCTGTCTAAAACGCTCTTCAGCCCGGCCGCGTCGGTGGCGTGCGGCTTCTCCATGAAGATGTCTTTCTTCTTTTCCACCGCATACGCTAGGTGGAGGGGGCGGAAGCCGGGGGTGCTACACAGCAGTACCACATCGACACCGCTATCGATGAGTTTCTTGTACCCGTCGAACCCGTCGAACTTCATTTCCGGCTTGACGTCGATGCGGTTGACGATGTCTGTCCGCTTCCGTTGCTTCTCCTCGTCTGCTGCCGCCTGGGTGATGGCCTTCAGCCCGCTCTCGATGCGGTCCGGGAAGATGTCGCACAGGGCGACCAGCTTACAGTTCGCGTCGCCCACCAAAGCGTTCACCGCTGCCCCGCTCCCTCGCCCACCCGACCCGACCAGACCCACCTTCAGGGTGTCTGATCCAGCGGCGTGGACGGGCGCGGCAGCCGACAAAAGAACCCCGCCAGCGGTGGCGGCGGCGGACGACGTGAGGAACTTGCGGCGGGTGGGGGATGGCATGTGGCACCAGAGAGGAAGGCGGGGTGGGAACGACGGAGCTATTTTGGCGAACGGTGCCAGACCTGTCACGCGGAAAACCGTCGGGAGGGACTTTCGGCTTATCAAACTGGGCGAATGGGGCATCTGGGAGACTTCGCCGAACTCGTTTTCGCGGTTGCTGGAGTGTGCGGGGGTAGGCCCAAGAACGAGACACCCGACCACAAATATTGAGTCGGTCACGCCTCATCGATGCATCGCCGCATTGACAGCCCCGCTCGCCGTCGCTATCTGCCGATAATCCTCGATGGAACTGTTCCGATGCGGTCCCGCTGGCTGTGCGCGGTCGGATGCGGGCTCAAGATCGGTAGCAAGCAATATATCCTTCATGCCTTCAGTCTCCCCGCGGCCTACCATCGGTATTGATGCCTACAGCACGGCCTTTTCGCAAAAAATTTCAAAACTCGGCAAAGCTGATCATTTCGTCA
>JALOQR010000005.1 GCA_025459365.1 Fimbriiglobus sp. | reverse complement strand
ACCTCGAAAGGACTGCTGAACGCCAGCACGGTGACGGTGCGAGGGCCACCCATGTCCATCGAGGAGGACGGCAGGGCGACGGTGGTCACCCGCTCGAGAGTGGACGGGGCGGGGGTGAAATCGCGGTCGAGCGTCTCGAAGAAGGCGGGCCCAGCCCTCTCGATGGCCTTCCGGAGCGGCTTCATCGCCTCGCCCTTCCACACCTCGGCGACGCGAACATGGGCGAACCCCAGTGCCTCGGCGGGGATGAGGGCGAGGTCGTTAGTGAGGCCGGGGGCGGACGGTTGGGCGGTCACCGGGCGCGGAATGGACGTGCCGACGAGTACCAGTACTACCCCGGCGAGCGGAATGGCGACAGCGAGCGGGCGGAGGAAGCGGGGAATGGGGACCTCGGATGTGGATGGCAAGCCACAGGCATGGGCCACCGGGAGTAAGCTTAACTCCGATCGCCCACGCCTGCGGCAGACAGGATGGAGTTAGTCGTCGCTGACCACTTCACCGCCGTTACGGGTGATCAGAGCCTTGAGGCTCTGATCGCTCACCTTCTCCGAGATCGCCCGGACCGACCCGTCGGCGAACGCGATCAGGCACACTTTGTTCTGGAACAGTAGCAACTTGGCCACCTCGGCCTTCGGGTCGAACTCGATGTCGTCCGGTCTCGTCCACTCCACCGCCTTGGCAGCGGTAGCGACCAGAATGGTGTTTGAGGTGCCGTCGGTGTAGTCGGTGATCTTGGTCGGGCCGGTCGGTTCGAACCCCGCCCCATTGCCGACAAACACCTGGTAATGCGTCTTCTTGTCCTGCTCGTCGGTGCTACCGGGCAGGGCGAACACCTTGGGCATCGGGTTGTCCTTCATCACCTTCAGGTTGTGCTCGCTGTCCCACGGCTCGTCCAGTTTGAATTGCTTGTACAGTGCGTCGTGCTCAACGTACGGCAGGATGGCCACCCGCCAGCTCAGCAGTTTCTTCCCCTTCTTTCCCAGGGAGGCCGGGGGCGGGAAGAACTGGTGAGCGCTCTGGTGGTTGTGGAAGGCCAGGGCGATCTGCTTCAGGTTGTTGCTCGACACCTGTCGGCCGGATAGGCCCCCTCCGGTGAACACGTCGAAAAGCGGGTCTAGGGGAGCGTCGGTTGGCAGGCTCATGCTCGCGGTAGCGGTGCTGTCGGTCAGCGCGAACTTTGCGCCCTTCATCCCCGCCTGGAGGGCGTCGAACAGCCCGCCCAGTTCCTTTGGCCGTTCGTAGTTCTCCACCAGCCCCTTACGAGTCGTATCGATCAGCGTGTTGAGCAGCACCCGCCCTGCGTCGAGCGACTTCTCTACCTCGGCGGCTTCCCCCTTCGTCTTCGCCTTCACCGCCAGGGCGACGGTCAGTTTGCCGTCGGCGATCACCCCGGACGCGAACAGCCCGTCGGCCATGACGATCGGCCGGAACGGCTTCATCTCGGGCGGCAACTCTTGCGTGCGGAACTCCGCAGGCATGGCGTTCAAGTTCAGCCCGGCGAGCGCGGGGGCGGTCGCGTTTGCCTTCAGGGCGGCGGTGTGGCAGCCGACCCCAGCCGTCGGCTTGAGGTACTCATCGCCCAAACCGTTCAGCGACACGATGCGGGTGTCGTCGGTCAAGTCGTGGGTGACGGTGATCTTTCCGTCCGGGTTGAACGGCGACGGGGAGGTAATCCGCACTACATTTTCCGTTACCACGACCTCGGTCTTTGGCCCCTTGTTGGACTCCCTGATCGCGGCGACCAGTTTCTCGCGGTCATACTTCTTGCGGTATGTAGCGACGGAGAGCGTCTTGGCGAACCCCGTGGGCTCTTGCATGCTGGGCACGGCGACCACGACCACCTTCAGGTCGGCCAACGTTAGGCCCGCCTGTTTCGCGAGTGGGGCGAGAGTGGTGATCACCTCGGCCGACTTGGTCTTCTTCAGCGTTTCGCCCAGTTTGCCTTCGTAGAGGGCGGCCACGTCAAGGTAGAGGAATGCAGCGGCGTCGGGCGGGACGTACTTCAACTCGGCCGGCAGGTCGGCGGCGCGGGCGGCCCCGGCGCAACACCTACCATGCAGCCAGAGTAGGCATCGTCCCCCCGGCGAGTCGCCCGTGACCGTGTGCCACCATCCCACCCCCGCCGTGCTGTTCCGCTTCGACCCCGCCACCCCGTTCGCCCCCTGGACCGCCATCGACGATCCAACGATGGGAGGGCGGTCGCGAAGTGCCCTCGTGCCGACAGACGGCGGGGCCGCCTGCTTCACCGGCGTGGTGTCGCTGGAGAACAGCGGCGGGTTCTGCTCTGTCCGATCGCCCGATTTCGCCCCGGTGTCCGGCGCCGAAGTCCTAGCCTTGCGGGTCCGCGGTGACGGCAAGGCCTACAAGGTGTGCCTGCACACCCGTTACATGCAGCCGGGCACGTCGTATCGAGCAGGCTTCAACACTCGCCCCGGTGAATGGCTGGAAATTCACCTCCCGCTCACCGAGTTCGTGCTCATGCGGTTCGGAGCACGCGCGGGGGTGTTGCCGGTCGACCCGGCTCGCGTCACGGCCATTTCCCTACTCATCGCAGACCGCCAGGAGGGGCCGTTCGCCCTGGAGTTAACATACATCGGGCTGGTGCGTACGGCCGACGGCGGTAAGACTACCTGAGATGTCCCCACCGGAGACACTCGTATGGCCGCCACCGCTGCCCCGCCGATCCCCGACGCCGCCACCGACGTCCGCACCAAGCATCAGCCGCCGTACGCGGTCATCCTCCACAACGACGACGTGAACACCTTCGTGTTCGTGGTGGGAGTGTTGCAGAAGGTATTCGGTTACCCGGTCGAGAAGTGCGTGCAGCTCATGCTGGAAGCGCACCACACCGGGCGGAGCGTAGTGTGGACTGGAACGTTGGAGTTGGCCGAGTTGAAGGCGGATCAGATCCACTCCTGCGGCCCCGACCCGGACCAGAAGGGCAAAGGCGCCGAACCCCTGCGGGTGAGCCTCGAACCGCTGGCGTAATTTCCCACCGGAGAATGGAGGCACCAGTGAGCACCCGAGCCAGGATCATCTTGTTCGTCGTACTTGCCGTCCTCGTCGTCGGCGGCTTGGGGGCCTGGACGGTGTTCCAGTCCCAACAGATCCAGCCGCCATCAATCGCCGGTCAACAAGCGCCATCTCAGGTCCGCGGTATGGATTTCGGTTTGAGGTACGACGTCCATTGTTCGTTCGGCGACCGCGAATCGACCATCTTCCGGGGGTGCAAGGTGGTCGGATTCACTGGCCCAGATCAACTTCCCGGCAAGTTCGGTGGTAGTTCATTGGTTTACTTCGATCGCTGGCTCATTCTTGAGTTGAACGATGGCCGATTGGCGTATATCCCGCCCACTTCGTTGAAGTATTTGGAAGTTGCGAAGTAGTCGGTCGTCATTTCCCTTCCACTCCCCTGCCCCGCCGGATACCTTCGGGCATCCCCCAAGGTTCCCGCCGATGGACTTCTCTCGCCGTCAGTTCTCCGCCCAGGTGCTCGGATCGCTCGTCGCCTACGGCCTCCTCGAAACCCTCTGGTCCCGCGACCTCCTCGCCGACGAGGTCAAGCCGATCATCGGCAACTGGCTCAAAGACCTCATCGCCATGTGCAAAGACCTGAAAGGCCAGAAGCTCACCGATCTCGACTTCCAGAAAAAGATGGAGGCCCTGTACAAGACGGTGAACCTCAAGGACCTCTGCTCAGTGGTCAAGCTCGACGACATCGAGAAGAAGGTGAAGCTGCCCGATAACGGGGCGTCGTCGTCTGGCATCGACTTCAAGCAGGTGGACGGCCTCCCGGCGGACATCGGCTTCGGCCGGCAGATCTTCGGCTGCAAGAAGGGCCGGAGCATCGTCCCGCACGGTCATCTGAACATGTGCACCGGTTTTATCATCCTCAAGGGTGAGTGGGAGGGCCGGCACTATGAAAAGGTGGAGACGGAGAAGGAGCACTTCCTTATCAAGCCGACCATCGACCAGAAGTTCGAAGCTGGCGGGGTGTCCACCATCTCGGACCACAAGGACAACATCCACTGGTTCAAGGCGGTGTCCGAGACGGCGTTCATCTTCAATGTCCACGTCGTCGGGTACGACACCACTATCAAGGGTAACTCCGGGCGGTTGTACCTTGACCCCGACGGCGAGAAGGTGAAGGGCGGGCTGATCCGGGCGAAGAAAATGACTTCCGAAGAGTGCCACAAAAAGTACGGCTGAATGATCGGCTCCGGAGCGTCCCCACGGATGGTGTGAGTGATTCGGGCGAACCTGTTGGCGAGTTGTTCACTTTGCCTCCAACAGGAACCAGTTTTTTGGCCGGCCACTTGTGGCATCGTAGCGCCGGCCGAGCCACACTCCCGGAGTCAACTCGCGTAGTTCGTCGTAGTCGCGGCCGAAGGCCTGGAATCGGCGGGGGTAGCGCACGAGGAGGGCGGGTTGGCCATCGGTCACACTCGGCCCCACCCAGGTGCCGGCGCTGGAAGCCCGTAGCCCGCCCAGCCAGGCGTTGGTGAATGTGCCATCGTCGTGAAAGTCTTTCCCCTTCCACACCAACCCCTGCAGCCGTGCCCGTACCCGCGGAAAGGCCTGATCGGACGAGAGGACTGTGCCACGGTAGTATCCGACCGGAACACCACCGACACTGGCAACAGCGAAGGCGGAATCCCACCCACCGGGCGGGGGCGAGGGCGATTGACCAAACGCAATGGCGGAACAGAAAAGCACAGCAAGGAGGTATCGCATGCTCGATTATGCCCGACCGTGGTTGCCAGGCGCCACGAGTACGTCAATTGCCGGTAGTGTGGCGGCGGTGTGACCAGCACGACCGGGCTACGCCTCGCAGTCGCGCATGTACCGAATGCTCTCGCGGGCGATTGTCTCCGGGTCGGGCGAGTAGTCGAACACCTCCACCGACACCCAGCCCTTGTACGCCGTTTCCGCGAGCGACGTGAAGATCGGTCGGAAATCGGTCTCGCCAAACCCTGGTCCCCTCAGGTTGGGATCGTTGGCGTGGAAGTGATATGTGTGGGCTGCGAACTCACGGATGGTCTCTGGGGCACTTTTCGGCTCGGCGGTCATCGCTTTCACATCGAGGTGCAACTTCACGTTGGGATGGCCGAGCCTCTGAATCAATTCCACCGCCTCCGCCGCTGTGTTCATGAAGTCGGTTTCCTTCGGTGTCAGTGGCTCCAGGCAGAGCTTCACACCCGTATCGGTCAGCGCTTTCAGGCAGTGCGAGAGCGAATCGGCGGCAAAGTCGGTGGCCTGTTTACGGGAAAAACCGTCAGGCACCTTCCGCTGGGCAGGCGAACCGAGTACGAGGATGTCCCCTCCCAAGTCAGCCGCACACCGGGCCAGTTCCGCAAGGTATTCGCCGGTCGTTTTGCGAATGGCAGCATCTGGAGAAGTGAGGTGGAAGCCGTTCGTTTTCGCCAGCAGCCAGTGTAGCCCGATGATCTTCACTCCAGCGGTTTCGGCATGCCGCCGGAGTTCAGTGCGCCTCGCGGCCGACACCTCGGTGATGAGCGGGGCCAATGTAAACGGTGCCACCTCCAGGCCGGTGTAGCCAAGCTCGGCAATACTCGCACAGATCCGGGCGTGGTCCCAGTCGGCGAAGGTTTCGTTGCAGATGGCGTAGTTCATGGCGACATGGTGGAAACGAGGAAGCGGGCGGCACCTACGGAAGCGTGACTGTGGCCGTGGTAGCGGTTTGGTCGGGATCAACGAGAGACAACTTCACCGACTTCCGACCAATCGTGGCGGTGTAGAACTCCTTCGGCGTGCCGACCGTCTTGCCATCGACGTGAGTGACCAGCCACTCGCCCTTCACCGGTTGAGCCAGCGCTTTGAAGGCCCGCTCGGCCGGGCTGCCCGGCTCCACCCCCCGCACCAAGACTCCGGGCGGTGGGTTGGGGGCAAACCGCTCCAACGGCCCACCACCGGCCTGACGCAGACTGTAGTAGTCGACTTTCAGGCCGAATGGTGTGGGCGGTGCGACGGTGGCGATGAACGGCAACTGGTTCAAGTTCTTGGCCAGGGTGAGCCGGGTCTTCTGTCGTCGCCCGTTGCGTTCGTACTCGACCGTAACTTCAGTTCCTGCGAGTGCGCCGCCGGCGTGTAGAAGTAGGTCGTCCGGAGCGAGGAGCGGGTTACCATCGATGGCAACGAGAACATCGCCGTCCGTCACGCCCGCTAGCACGGCGGGGCAACCGGGAGTGGTGCCGAACACTCGTACCCCGTTCGGTGCCTCCTGCGGGCTGACCCCGAGGAACCCATACTCCACCTCTCGGCCTTCCTTGAGCACTCCCACCACCCGCCGATAGTTCGCGTCCATTGGCACCGCGTACCCACCATTGGCCTCCGACCCGAACACAGCGGCGACGCTCGACCCCAGGCCGACCAGTTCGCCGTCGGGGTTGAATATCGCTGCTCCTGTGCCGCTCAGGGCTGCCCGTACATCCAACTGGATCAGCCCACCGTGCTGATGAAGCGGACGCTGACGGAGTACCTCCCCTGGCCCGCCTGCCTGGGAAGCTGGGGCCGGCTGGCCCGACTTCACACGAATGTTGCTCACAGGCCCCCACCCAATGCTCGCCGATCCTTCACCAGCGGCGCTCGCGGTCGGGTGTCCGAGAGCAATCACCATCGATCCTTTCCGCAGGTTCGGCTTTTCCCCGTCCAAAGTGGTCATCCGTACCTCGGCCAACTTGACAGCCTTCAACCCGGCCACCGGGGTGATGAGTTTGAGTACGGCGAGGTCGCTCTTGGCGTCGGCCGCGTGGATGTCGGCGTAGCTTCCCGCTTTGCCGCCCGCGGCCCGGACATACACCTTTCTCGCTCCTTCGATCAGGTGGTATGGCACGAGTACCAGCCCCGCGTTGGCGTCGAGCACGACACCAGAGCCGAAAAGGTGATCGGCGGCGTTTTCGGAGATAGCCAGATCGAGCGGAGATGGTGGCGGGGCGAACTGCTGACGGCCCCACCGCGGGGCGAACTCACGAGTGATCAGATCTTCCGGATTCACCAGCCCGAGTTGGCCCGGTTTCGGATTCTTGAGCGGCGTGTACGCCTTGCTATGCGACACCACCACCGACACCACGCACGGTGCCGCGGTGTCGGCCACCTTCTGAACCTGCTCCTCCAGCCCTTTCAGGCTCGGCTCGGCAGCACTGGCCAGGGAGGCTACCAAGACGACGACGGCGGTGGCGGAAGCTCGGCTCATACCAAAACTGTACCCGAAGGGGCGAAGGTTGGCGAGCCGACCGGAGGGTTTAACGGACGACAATCTCACGCAATCCAGACTACTTCAAGAGCGACTCTGCCACGCTGCCACACACATACCCCCCCGCGGAAATGTGCTGTTTTCCAGGGAAAATCGCCATTCTGACACTGCCAAGACAGACTCCCCCCAACCGCCGTTGCAGCGGCGGTTCACCCTTTTGCCGCCCGGATGTACGCCTCGAAGTTGGCCACCGGCGTTTCCTTGCCGACCCCGTGGTTCAGGTTCAGGATGTGCCGCTGCCCGCCGCCCGCCGCCTTGCATGCCTTCACCGCCGCTTCCACCTGTGACGGCGTACCGGTACGGAGCACTTCTTCGTCCACGTTCCCCTGAAACACGAGGTGCGGGTAGGCCGCTTGGGCTGCGGCCAGGTCGTGCTGCACGCCGAGGCTCACCACGTCGGCTCCGGTGGTCGCCATCAGCCCGAGGTGCGGGCACTCCTTTACGAACAGGATGCGAGGAACACCCGTCACCGCACCGAGGATGTGCGAGTGGTACGGCTGGGCAAACCGCCGGTATTCTTCCTCCGTCAACAGGCCGGCCCAGGAGTCGAACAGTTGCACCACATCCGCCCCGTCGCTCACGAGTTGGTTCAGAAATCCGGCTGTGGCGTGCGAGAGCGTTTTGAGGAGCCGATCCCACACATCGGGTTGTTTGGCGATGAAGTCTCGCGTCGCCGACATGTCCTTCCCGGTGCCGATGCAATAGGTGGCAACGGTGAACGGTGCCCCGGCGAAGGCGATCACCGGTAGCTCACCGGCCAACCTTGCTTTCACTTCGTGCAGCAGATCGCGAATGTACTGGTAGCTCTGCGGTGGTGGAGTGGGGTTCAGCCGTTGCAAGTCGGCGTGGGTGTGAATCGGTCGATCCGGCATCGGCCCGCGGCCCGGCTTCAGCTCGAACGGTAGCCCCATCGCCAGCGGAAGCGTGGTGATGTCGTAGAAGAGGATGATGGCATCGACGCCGAACCGCCGCGGGCAGAGGGTGGCCTCGGCCGATTTCTTCACATCCGCCGAGAAAGCAAAGAACTCGGCACCATCCCGCACACGGCGGAACTCGGGGTCCCACCGCCCGGCCTGCCGCATGGCCCACACCGGAGCGCGTTCGACCGGTTCCCCGCGAGCCGCACGGACGAGCAAATGAGGGGAAGCCATGAGAGACCCTGAGTGGGGCGAGTGGCCCGCATCAACGGGCAGGAGGGCGAGGCGATCGGAGGGCGAGGGACTTAGCCCGCTCACTTACCGTTTGCGGAGTGCCTTATCGGCAATATCGGTGCGGTAGTGGGCACCGGCGAAGGAGATGAGCTTCACGGCTTCGTAGGCCCGCGCCTTGGCAGCGGCCAGGTCGTCGCCAAGGGCGGTCACGCCGAGCACCCGTCCACCGTCGGTGAGTACGCGGCCGTTCACATCCTTCGTGCCGGCGTGAAACACTTTCACGTCGGGCAGCTTGGCGGCTTCGTCCAGGCCGGTGATGATCTTCCCGTTGTCGTACTTGCCGGGGTAGCCACCGCTGCACATGACCACACACACGGCCGGCCGCGGGTCCCACGTCACCGCGTCGTCGGGCAGTTCGCCGAGTTTCTCGAGTGCCACGGCCTCCAGCAGGGTGAGCAGGTCGGATTTCAACCGCATGAGGATGACTTGCGTTTCGGGGTCGCCGAAGCGGGCGTTGAACTCCAGCACCTTGTGCCCCTGCGGCGTCAGCATGAGGCCAGCGAACAACACACCGTTGAATGGGAACCGCCCCCGCTTCATGGCGTGGACAGTCGGCACGAATACGGTGCTCTCGGCCAGGGCCATCAGTTCTGGAGTGCCAACCGGGGCGGGGCAGTAGGTGCCCATGCCGCCGGTGTTCGGCCCTTGATCGCCGTCGTGAGCGGCCTTGTGATCCTGCACCGGAGGAAGCAGCAGCACACTGCGACCGGCGACCAGCGCGAGGAGCGAAACCTCTTCCCCTTCGAGCCGCTTCTCGACCACAATTTGCCGCCCCACCTTCGCGCCGAATTCTTCCCGCACCATGATGCGATCGACTGCTTTCAGGGCGGTCGGGGTGTCCTTGCACACGATCACACCCTTGCCGGCGGCCAGGCCATCGGCCTTCACCACCACGGGGTAGTCGCGTGTTTCCACGTAGGTGCGGGCATGGGCAGGATGGTCGAACACCTGAAAATCGGCCGTCGGCACATCGGCGTTCCGCATGAGTTCCTTGCTGAACACCTTGCTCGACTCGATGCGGGCCGCTTCCTTGGAGGGGCCAAACACCACGATCCCCTGCTTCCGCAGGTAATCCGAGAGGCCCAGGGCGAGTGGGTCTTCGGGACCGATGACGACCAGCCCGACATCTTCTTTCTTGCAGAAGCGGGCCATACGATCGAAGTCGGTGCCGTCGAATGGCTGATTCAGCCCGTCGGCGGCGGTGCCGGCATTGCCGGGCGCGCAGAACACCTTGCCGGCTCGCGGCGACTGCCGCAGCTTCCACACCAGGGCATGCTCACGCCCGCCCTTGCCGACCACCAGGACGTTGACTTTCATGTTGATCCCGCACGGGCGGGGAAAAAGAACCGCCCTCCGAACCAATCCTACGGCTCGTGCGGCGGGGTTCAACGCGTGCGACCGGGTTACTTCCTGCTCGCTTCAGGGAGTCGATCAACCCCTTCGGATCGGGAGGGGTGAACGCGATCCGCCATCGCAAACGCGTTACCCCCGTGCGGCCTTGAGCACCTCGATCAAGACGCCGGCGATATTCCAGGCGTCGTCGTGGCCGCGGTGGTGGGTGCCTTCGAGCGTCCGCCCGCACATCTGCACCGCCTGGGCCGTGCCCACCTCGTGCGGCAGCCCTCGTACGAGGGCGAACAGCGTCTTCACATTCAGGTGCCGCGGGCCGAACGGGTACCGCACGCCCGTCTCGTCGCACTGCCGCTGGATCTGTTTGCGGTCGTAGTCGCCGAAGCTCGCCCACACCCGCTCCGCACTCCGGTACTCCTTTTCCAGCACCTGGCACGCCTCGGCGAACGTCACGCCGGCCTCCACCTGGGCCGGGGTGAGCGTGGTGAGCCGCGTACAAAACTCGCTCACCGACGAGCGCTCGGGCCGAATCAGGATGCTCCGCTTCTCCAGCTGTGTGAGCGTACTCACTTGCACCGGGCACACCCCAATCTCGATGATGTCCGTCACTTCACCCGCCGGCTGCCGGCCGACCTCCCAGCACGTCGCCTCGATGTCGACGACGAGAATATGGTCGAGTCGCTTGCTCATGGTCAATCACCTCTGTTCACACGGGACGTGCTCTCGTTCAATGATCGCACCCCCGGCCCGCAGGTTCGCCCCGCATGGAAGTCCTCATCTCCGAAGACCGCATCCGCGAGCGAGTGGAAGCCCTCGCCGACCGGGTGAACGCCGACTTCGCCGACCGCCCGTTCGTTGTTGTCGGCATCCTCACCGGAAGCCTGGTGTTCCTGGCGGATCTGATCCGGCGAATTCAGCACCCACACCAGATCGGGCTGATCCACGCGAGCAGTTACCGCAACAGCACCACCCCCGGCACGCTGGTGGTCAACGACGGCCTGCTGCCCGACATCAAGGGCAAGCACCTCCTGCTCCTCGACGACATCCTCGACAGCGGGCAGACGCTTGCCCGGTTGGTGGAGCACCTTCAGCACAAGGGGGCGGCGAGTATCCGCACGTGCGTTCTGCTCCGCAAAATCGGCCGGCAGACAATCGCCGTCGAACCGGATTACACGGGCTTTGAGATCCCCGACAAGTTCGTCATCGGCTATGGCCTCGACTTCGCCGACGACTACCGCCATCTGCCGTTCATCGGCGTACTGCCGGACAACACCCCGCACCCATGACCCGCGTTCTCGCCCTCTGTTCGCCCGCCGATGTCACCGGCTCGGTGCGGCAGTTCGACCTCGCCTGGCCCTTGCTTCGCGAACGGTTCGAGGTGGTGCGGCACACCTTGCCGGCCAATGTGAAGACGCTCCTGCCGACCGTTCAACCGGATCTGATTCACACTCTCGGAGCGGCGGCGTTCCGCGCGATGCGGCAGGTGGCGATCGACCACAGCCGGCCGGGCGGTCGGCCCCTCCCACCGTGGCTGGCAGCGGGAGCGGCGGCGGTGGAACCGGCACTGGGGTTCTGTCCCGGACTGACTGCGACCTTTTCGCAGGCTGAACACGAGCGAGACTGGGCCGCACGCCTGACTCCGGCCCCGATGCAGTTCTCAGGGCCAGTGGGGGTTGCTCGGCCGGTGAACCGTGAACGCCCGGGAGCGAGTCATTCCATCGCTGCTCCTACGTGCCTTGCCAGTCCTACCATCCTGGCGGCCGGCGGGTTCGACTCCGTCGCCCACCTCAAGCACATCGTCTGGGCGTTCGACGTCTTGAAGTATCCCCACCCACAACTCCAGCTCGTCATTCTTGGCGATGGCCCACTGCGCCGTGAGGTGGAGCAATTCGCCCGCTCGCTCGGGTTCGACGACCTCCGCGTGCAGTGTGTTGGGTTCCAGGCCGACCCTTCCCCGTGGTTGTGCAACGCGATTCAGGCGTGGTCTTGTCACAGTCGGGGCGGGGCGAAGTTTCTGCTCGACGCGATGGCGGCTGGCGTGCCAGTGCTTGCCACTCGCACACCGGACACAGAACGGCTCATCCGCGACGGCGAGAACGGGCGGCTGGTGCCGGTCGGCCGGCCTGTGGAGATGGCGCGGGTGGCACATTCACTGCTAAGTTCACCGGATGCGGCGAAGACGCTGGTTGTCCGGGGCGAAGCTACGGCGGGGGCGCACCCTGTAGCGGATTTGGCGGACGCGTTCGCGGGGGTGTACCATAGTCTCACCTCAACGGCCCCCTCCCGCCACGAGTGACTGGGTCATGCGGAGCGACATCCTGACCGTCATCCTGGCCGGTGGTAAGGGCACCCGGCTCGAACCGCTTACCCGCGATCGGGCGAAACCCGCGGTGCCATTCGGCGGTGCGTACCGCATCATCGACTTTACCCTGAGCAACTGCATCAACAGCGGGCTGCGTCGGGTGCGGGTGATCACTCAGTTCAAATCTCACAGCCTCGACCGACACATCCGCCGCGGGTGGAACTTCCTGAGCAGCGAACTCGGCGAGGGCGTGGAGGTGCTGCCGCCGCAACAGCGGATCGACGAGAACTGGTACAAGGGCACGGCCGACGCGGTGTATCAGAACATCTACAGCCTGGAGCCGGAGTCGGGCAGCCGGGTGGTCATCCTGAGCGGCGACCACATCTACAAGATGGACTACGGCGAGATGCTGCGGGCGCACGAGGACAACGGCGCTGAGCTGACCGTCGGGGCCATTCCGGTTCCGCTTCGCGAGAGCAACCAGTTCGGCATCATCGACGTGGACGACGACTACCGCATCCTCGACTTCCGCGAGAAGCCGGCGGTCTGCCCACACATGCCCGGCGACCCCGCCCACGCCCTCGGCAGCATGGGCATCTACGTGTTCGAGGCCGACGTACTGTTCGATCAACTCATCGACGACGCCGGCCGGCGGGACAGCGGGCACGACTTCGGCAAGGACATCATCCCGAGCATGATCCGCTCCGGCCGCCGGGTGTTCGCCTACCGCTTCCGCGACCGCAACCTCAAGACCGACGCCTACTGGCGAGACGTCGGCACCGTGGACGCCTTCTTCCAGGCGAACATGGACCTGGTGACGGCCGAGCCGGTACTCAACCTGTACGACCGCACCTGGCCCATCCGCACTCAGCAGTCGGACGCCCCGCCGCCGAAGTTTGTGCACGCCGCCGAGGGAAGCCTGGGAGTAGCCCGGCGAGGTGAGGCGCTCGACAGCGTGGTGGCCGCCGGCTGTATCGTGTCTGGCGGGCAGGTGCGGCGGAGTGTGTTGCACTCCGAGGTGCGGGTGAACAGCTACGCCGTGTGCGAAGAGTGCATCCTGTTCGACCGGGTGGACGTCGGCCGCTACTGCCGCCTGCGACGGGTGATCGTCGACAAGTACGTCAAAATTCCGCCGTACACCGTCATCGGGTTCGACCACGAGTTCGACCGCCGCCGCGGGTTCACCGTCACCGAGGGCGGGGTGGTGGTGGTGCCCAAGGGCGAGCGACCGGAAGCGTTTCAGGCCCCCAACCAACTGCCGTGAGACTGATCATGCTCCGTCCCCTGCTGGTGCTGCTCCTCGCCCCCGCTGTGTTGCAGGCCGACGAGAAGAAGGTTCCGGAGTTCGTCGTCCACACCGGGCATTTCGAGAAGAACAACTCGGGCCTGAAGGACGAGCCGTCGCTGGTGCTGCTCAAAGACTTCGACGCGTTCGACAAGCTGTTCGGCACCGTGCCGCCGCTCGGCGGGCCGCGAAAGAATAACCCGGTGCCGAAGGACGCGTTCGACGCCAACGTGGTGGCGGCGGTCGTCAAGCGGGGCAACTTCATCACCACCTACACCGAAGTGAGCACCAAGACCGACGGCGAGACGCTGACCGTCACGTTCAAGAGCGAAGCCGGGAAGCCGGGCACGGCGACGTTCGCCAGCCCGCTGATCGTCGCGGTGCCGAAGGGGAAGATCGCCAAGGTGGTGTTCGTGGAGAATGGCAAGGAAATCGGGACGGCGAAGTGACTGGACGGCGAGCGGCCCGCGTGAGCGGGCTGGTTCCCCAAGAACCCAGCCCGCACACGCGGGCCGCTCGCCAGACCGCCGCTCCCAGAGTAGCAGAGCCGTGATCGTCTTCGCGTCCCGGATCTCGCCGTCCACGCACATGCGGATCGCCTCCGCGAACTCAACGATCACCGGTTCGAGTTGCTCGTCGGCCTCGGGCCGCATCGCCCCCGGCGTCAGCCCCTCTGCCACGAACAGGTGCAGTTTCTCGTCCATCACCCCCGGCGAGGCGTACAAGTAGCCGAGGCTCGTCCACTTCTCCGCGGTGTACCCCGTCTCTTCCTCCAACTCGCGCCTGGCACAGTTTTCGAGTGGTTCGTTCGGCTCGACCGTACCGGCCGGCAGTTCCCAGAGGGTTTCGCCGATCACGAACCGATGGTTTCGCAACAGCACCACGCGGGTCGCGTCGAGTACGGGCAGGATGACTACCGCGCCGGGGTGGAAGATCATATCTCGCCGGATGACGGTGCCATCCGGGGCGGTTGTGGTGTCCACCGCCACCCGAATCCGTCGGCCGACGTGAACGATCTCGCGGGGCATGGCACCCTCCTGCTTCTGCGGGCGAATTGCGGCCCGCCGGCTGATCGACTAAGATATCTCTGGGAAGGCTAGCGATTCGAGCGACCGAGTGGAGCGG
This sequence comes from Fimbriiglobus sp., assembly GCA_025459365.1. Classification (GTDB taxonomy): domain Bacteria; phylum Planctomycetota; class Planctomycetia; order Gemmatales; family Gemmataceae; genus JALHQU01. The sequence continues at coordinate 29,328 of JALOQR010000005.1, read as the reverse complement.
CCGGAGATGAACAACCCGTTGACGTGGGCCGTGCCGCTGTTCCGCGCGTTCGCGGTGAACGTGCGGGTTCACATCCTGTACTTCCTCGTCACCCTCGGTCTGTTCCTCCGCGAGATCTTCCGCGATGGGGCGTTCGTCTCCCCGCTCGATGTGTTCCTGTTCATGGTGCCGATGCTGTTCGTGGTCATCCTGATCCACGAATATGGGCACGTGTTCGGCGGGCGGTACGTCGGCGGGGAGTGCGAGGAAATCCTGATCTGGCCACTCGGCGGGTTGGCGTTCGTCGACACCCCCCGCGAGTGGCGGGCACACACCTTCACGGCCTTGGCCGGCCCGCTCACCAACATCGCCCAGTGCGTGCTCTGCACGATCGTGCTACTCGGGTTCGGGTTCATCCCCACCCTGAACCCCCTCGACAGCCCGTATGTCTCGCCCATGAAGAACTACCGCGATGGGAAGACGTACACCAGCGAGTACGGCGTGAAGCTGTACCACACCGACACCGGGCTACCTCACCCGGACTACGACAAGAAAAACTACGCCGCCAAGGTCGAAGACGCCCGCGAGATCGCACGGGTCAAGGAGGCCGACGGCTACGCCCGTGCCGTCGCCCCGGTGTGGGCGGTGTGGCTGAACCGCCTGTTCTGGCTGAACCTGGTGCTCACGCTGCTGAACTTCATCCCGGCCTACCCGCTCGACGGCGGGCAGATCCTCCAGGGGCTGGTGTGGGCGCGAACCGACTACCGCCAGGGCACGGTGGTGGCGTGCATCTCCGGGTTCGTGTGTGCGATGGCCATGTTCGTGGTGAGCATCGCCGTCATCGAACCGCTCGTCATCGCCCTGTGCTTCTTCGTGCTCTTCGCCTGCTGGGTGAAGTGGCGACAGCTCACCGAAGGAGTGGGCGAGTTCGGGTACGACACCGAGCGTGGCTACAGCGGGATGGACGACGACGAGCCGCCGGCCAGGCCGGCGAAGCGGGTCGGGCCGCTCAAGCGGTGGCTGCAAGCGCGGGCGGCGAAGAAACTTCAGCGGGAGCACGAGCAGCGGGCCAAGGACGACGAGCGGATGGACCAACTGCTAGAGAAGATCGCCCGGAAGGAGCCGATTAGCGACGAAGATCGGCGGTTCATGCAGCGGGTCAGCGAGCGATATCGGAAACCACAGTAACTTGTCCCTGCCGGGCGGCCCGTGTGAGCGGGCTGGTTCTTCGGGACCAGCCCGCTCACGCGGGCCGCTCGCCTTCGAGGAACTTCCGTGTCTTCCCTCATCGAACCCCGGCTGCTCCAGGGGTTCCGCGACTACCCCCCCGCGGCCATGCTCCCCAAGGAGCGGGTGCTGGAAACCGCCCGCCGCGTGTACCGCAGCTACGGCTACGCCCCGATCGACACGCCCGCGCTGGAGTACGCCGAGGTGCTACTCGGCAAGGGGGGCGGGGAGAACGACCGGCTCGTCTACCGCTTCAAGGACCACGGCGACCGTGACGTCGCCCTCCGCTTCGACCTGACGGTGCCCTTCGCCCGGTTCTCGGCAGTGAACGTGCCGCAACTCGGCACCCCGTTCAAACGGTACGCGATGGGGCCAGTGTGGCGGGGCGAACGCCCCGGCCAGGGTCGCTACCGCGAGTTCTGGCAGTGCGACTTCGACACCATCGGCACCACGTCGAACGCCAGCGACATCGAAGTGGCACTCGTCATCAACGACCTGTTCACGGCACTCGGGTTCGAGAAGTTCACGATCCGGGTGAACAACCGATTGCTGCTGAACGGCCTGCTCGACAGTATCGGCGTGCTCGACAAAGCCGTACCGGTGCTGCGGTCGCTCGACAAGCTCGGGAAGATCGGCCGCGAGAAAGTGATCGAAGAGATGACGCGGGAGGCGAACATCTCCGCCGACCAAGCGGCCCGCGTGCTGGTGCTGGCCGAGGCAACCGGGAACAACGCCGAGATCCTGAACGCGGCGGAAGCGGCATTCGGCGGGAGTGTGAACGACCAGGCCCGCCGGGGGCTGACCAACCTCCGCGAACTGCTGACGGCGTGCGAGCAGGCGGGAGTTCCCGACGGCCGCGTCGTGATCGACCTGAGCATCGCCCGCGGGCTGGACTACTACACCGGCACCATCTACGAGACGACACTCAACGACCTACCGGGCATCGGCAGCGTGTGCAGCGGCGGGCGGTACGACAACCTCGCCGGGTTGTACACGAAGCAGGTGCTACCGGGCGTCGGGGCGAGCCTGGGTGTCGATCGTCTGCTCGCCGCGATGGAGGAACTCAAGCACCCGTGGATGACCGGCACCGCCACGCCGGCCGATGTGCTCGTCATCAACTTCGACAGCCAGCGGATCGGCGACTACCAACGGATCGCCCGCTCCCTCCGCGCCGCCGGTGTGGGCGTCGAGGTGTACCCGGAGGTGAAGAAGCCGAAGAACCAGTTCGAGTACGCCGACAAGCGGGGGTTCAAGGTGGCGGTGATCGCCGGCGGCGACGAGTTCAGCCGCGGCATGTGGAAGGTGAAAGATCTGAAGAAGCGGCAGGAGACGGAGGTGGTTGAGGTAGAGTTGGTCTCGACGGTGGGCCGGATTCTCGGCGAGCGGGGGGCGTAAGCCCCCTGGATCGGGATAGCACCAGGGGGCTTACGCCCCCCGCTCGCCCGAACTCACCCCACGCTCTCGGGAAGCATTCCCACACGCTGCCGCACCAGCCGGAGTGTTGTGCGGGCGACTTCGCGGGCTTTCTTCGCCCCCGCTCGCAGCACTTCTTCCACCAAGCCCGGATCGCGTTCGAGTGCCTTCCGCCGCTCGCGGGCCGGAGCGAAGTGGGCGTCGATTTTCGCCAGCAGCATCTTCTTGGCGTGCCCGTACCCGAACGGCTTGCCGCCGCGGCTGTCGGCGTCGTGCAGCGGCTCACGATACAGCTTCGCCAGTTGTTCCAGTTCGTCGGCGGTGGCGAACAGCTTGTACAGTGCGAACACGTTGCAAGTGTCCGGGTTCTTCGGCTGATCGACCAGCGTGCTGTCGGTCACCACACCCATCACGGTTTTCTCCAGGGCCTTCCCTTCAGCGAAAATGTCGATGGTGTTGCCGTAGCTCTTGCTCATCTTCTGCCCGTCGGTGCCCGGCACCACGGCCGCCACGCCCAGCCGCTCCGCCGGCATCGGGAACACTTCGCCGTAGGCCTGATTGAAGTACCCCGCCATGTCGCGGGTCATCTCCAGATGCTGCACCTGATCCTTCCCCACCGGCACCAGGTGCGACCGCACGACGAGGATGTCGGCCGCCATGAGAATTGGGTAAGTAAACAGGCCCACACTCGCCGCGATGCCCTTCGCTGTCTTGTCCTTGTACGAGTGGGCGCGTTCGAGTAACCCCATGCCGGTGAGGGTGGAGAGCACCCACGCGAGTTCCGTCACTTCGGGGATGTCGGATTGGCGGTAGAAGGTCGCTTTCGCTGGATCGAGGCCGAGGGCGAGGTAATCGAGGGCTACATCTCGCACGTTGTCGGCAAGAATTTGAGCCGCGGAGCGGGCCGGCCGGTTCGCCTTCTTCGCCTCGTCGATCTCTTTCGCCGTGGCGTCCGGCAGGCTGGTCATCGCGTGGTAGTCGGCGATGAAGTAGAACGCCTCCCCCTGGTCTTGCAGGGCGATGTGCTGCTGGATCGCCCCGAAGTAGTTCCCCAGGTGCAGCTTGCCGGACGGTTGCACCCCGCTCAGGATGCGGGGCCTCGGATCGACGGGCATGGTGAGTTCTCGATACGGGCGAACGCGGTCCGCAATAGCTGCGGGTGCAGTTCGTCTAGCGGGCAACAAACGGACAACGCTACAGTACGGGCGGTTCACGCACCATGAAGGGGCCGGCATGGACGCTGCGACTTCCGCCCGGGTGTCCGATTCTCTCCGGGAGTCGGTTCCGACGACGCTCTCGGAGCGAGCGGGCCACCCTGCTCTGCCGAACCTCGATCTGCTCCTCGACGCTCTCAAGACGGCCCTCGCCGACCCGCGCGAACATCGCCTGTTTCAGTCCGGCAAACTGCCGGGCCTGTTTCGCTCGCGTTACGGCCCGCCCGCCGAGGCGGCGCTCTACGCCATCAAGGAAGGGCTGGTGGAGACCGTCCGCACCGAGGCGAAAGGTCGGCTGATCGTCGAGTGGGTGCGGGTGACGCCGAAGGGCGTCGGGTTCGTCCACGACCACGACTCGCCGAAGGCAGTGTTGAGCGATCTGAAACAATTGATCGGCGAGACCCGCGGTGGGATTCCGCTCTGGATGGCCGACGTGCGGACCGAGATCACCAAACTCTCCACGCAGTTCGAGGAACGCTCCCGCGAAATGACCGCCCGGCTCGACGACCTCGCCCGCCGGGTGGACGCCGCCCTACGGCGGATCGACACCGCCCCCAAACTCGCCGACCCGGTGGCGAAATTGGTGCCGTGGGGGGAAACCGCCCTGGAATATTTGGACCGTCGCTCCGCCGCCGGGGCCGGCGGGCCGTGCAGCCTCGGCGAGTTGTTTCACCTGATCCGGCAGACGGTGCCCGCAATCACGGTGCCCGAGTTCCACGCCGGGTTGCGCCGCCTGCACGACACGCGGGCGATACGGCTGAGCGGCAGTTCGGCACCCGCCGGCTTGCGGGCCGACCCCGAATACGCCATGCTCGTCGGGGCGGAACTCTGTTCGTTCGTCAGCCGGTAGCCCGAGACCCGTTTGCTTACTCCTTGCTCACCCCGAGTTTGCGGAAGAGCGACCGCATTGGGGCCGTCCACCGCCACGACTTGGACGTACGGAACTTGTTCACTTCCTGCTCCAGCGTGTTCAGCGCGGACGCCTGACGATCCACTTCGATCTTGTAGGCCGCCGCCTCCGCTCGGTGCATCTCGGCTGCCCGCCGGTGTTGCTCCGCCTCCCGCCGCAGGGCGTCCACCTCGGCGGAGGGGGTGCGGGCGGCTAGTTGGGCTTCGAGCGCGCGAACCGGGGCGGAAACGGTCAGGTCAACGCTCGTCATCGCCCGCTCGGCGTGCCGCACGGCCACCCCGACGATGCCGTTGTCCAGCCCGACGTGCGGGTGCAGTTCGAGGTGGAAGCCGGCACGGGCAAAGGCCGCCACCAGGAAGTCGGCCGACCACCCGCTCTCCCACCAGCCGAACTTCCTCATGCAGTACACGGACCCGGAGTCGAGCCGTAGCCCCCACTGCGGCCACCAGTGGGCTTGGATCGGCTCGCCGGCGAACATCACCTTACCGCCCGGCTTGACGAACCGCCCGAGGGTGGCCACCGTCTCCCACGGACGCAGGCTGTGGTGCAGGCACTCGTAAAAGAAGAGCAGGTCGTAACGCTCGGGGGTGTCGAACTCGTCGAACCCCGCGCATACCGCCTTGATGGGCAGTTTTAGCCGCTCGGCCCGGCGTGCAACCAGATCGGCGAACATCGGGTTGATGTCCAGCCCGGTGACGGTCAGCCCGGCGAACGCCATCATCTCCGAGCTAAGCCCCCACCCGCACCCGGCATCAAGCACCGTTGCCCCCGGTGGCAGGTCGGCCATGGCCATGCAGGTGAGGATGGTGCGGGCCTGCTTGGAGATGAACCGGATGTCGTTGGAGTGGTACGGGTTGGCCCCAGCGGCATGATGGGCCACATCGATCGGAGTAATCTCCCCGGATTTCTGATCGATGGCCCGCCCGGCCAGTTCACGGTACACCGCTTCCTGCTGGGCGAAGTATTCCGGCGAGAACGGATCGAGCGCGGTGTTCACCGGGGTGGACAGTTCCACCTGAAAATCGGACAGGAGAGCGTTGGTATCTGGGGTGCCCAAACCACCGTAGCCGTCGATCTTTGCGACGAACTCGTCCAATCGGGACGTGTGAACGCGACCGATCCCCATGCCGTAGCCCCTCCGAGTCGTCGGACATTGGGTGGTACATTACCCGCATGGGTGCAACGCCGGCTAGCCCAAGGTGCCGGGTCAAGTCAACATCCGGCGGAACTGCTCGAACAGGTAAGTGCTGTCGTGTGGGCCGGCGGCGGCCTCGGGGTGATACTGCACGCCGAACGCCGACAAACGGGTGCTTGCCAACCCCTCGCAAGTGCCGTCGTTCAGGTTCACGTGCGTCACTTCCACATCCGGCGGGAGAGTGTTGGGGTCAACCGCGAACCCGTGATTCTGCGTGGTGATCTCGACCGCCCCCGTCAGTTTGTTCAACACCGGCTGGTTGGCCCCACGGTGGCCGAACTTGAGCTTGAACGTATCGGCCCCGAGCGCCCGGCCAAGCAACTGGTGCCCCAAGCAGATACCGAATACCGGTTTCTTGCCGAGCAATCCTTTAACCGTGCTCACGGCGTAGTCGAGTGCTGCCGGGTCGCCGGGGCCGTTGCTCAGAAACACACCGTCGGGGTTGTGGGCCAGTACCTCGTCGGCCGTGCAAGTGCCGGGCAGCACCGTCACTTTGCACCCCACCTGCGTGAGGCACCTCAGGATGTTCCACTTCATGCCGTAGTCGATGGCCACGACGTGTCTGTCGGCCGGCCGTTCCGGGATGACATGTTTGCTCAGCGAATCGAACCCCTGATTCCAGGTGAAAGCACCGGCTGGCACGACCTCCTTCACGTAGTCCTTCCCGGCCATGCTGCCGTGGGCTTTGGCTTTCGCCACGAGGGAGGCATCGTTGAGGTCGATGTTCGAGAGCACGCCGGGCATCGACCCGCGGGAGCGCAGCCGCCGCACCAGCGCCCGGGTATCGACTCCTTCGATGCCGATCACGTTGGCCTTCTTCAAGAAGGTGTCGAGATCGGTGTCGCTCCGAAAGTTGCTCGGCACGCGGGTCAGTTCCCTCACGACGAACCCGCTCACCTGCACTGCCTTGCTTTCGGCATCGGCGGCCGTGGTGCCATAGTTACCAATAAGCGGGTACGTCATGGTCACGATCTGACCCCGATAACTCGGGTCGGTCAGCACTTCCTGATAGCCCGTCATGGAGGTGTTGAACACCACTTCGCCGGCCATCTCGCCGGCGGCACCGAACGCTCGGCCGGTGTACACGGTGCCATCTTCCAGTGCCAGTTTCGCGAGCGCCATGTGAGTTCCGCGGGTGTCGGTGCAAACTTCCCCAATGATACGGAGACGGGGTATGATCATCCACGGAGGACCCGAAGATGCCACTCCGCGACCACTTTCACCCGCCGCTGTCCACCCGCCACTCGTGGGACGCCCTGCACGCGGGTTGGCCAATGATGATGGTTCTTCACCTGGTGCCCAAACTGCCGCCAGGCTTCGAGGCGGCGCCAGGTGTTCACATCGGAGACCGCTCCGGATACGAAGCAGACATTTCGACCTTCGAGAGGGACGACCCCGACCCGACCTCCGGAAGCGGAGGTCTTGCCACAGAACTTTGGGCCCCGCCGCAACCCACGGCGATGTTGAGTGGCGACATTCCGGACCAGGACGCCTACGAGGTGCGGGTGTACGATGCCGAACGCGGCCGGCGGCTGGTGGCGGCGGTCGAGATCGTGTCACCGGGAAACAAGGATCGAGCGGAGAACCGTCAGCGGTTCGTGAACAAAGTGGTGGACATGATCCGGCAGGACGTGTGCGTGGCGATCGTCGATCTGGTGACCGATCGGTTGTCGAACCTGTATGCCGAGTTGCTGACTTTCCTCCGCCAGACAGATCCCATCTTGAACGGCGACCCTCCACCGATTTACGCGGTCACACTGCGACGCCGGGAACGGGGAAAGAAGCGGCCGGTGCTCGAAACGTGGTTCTACCCGTTCGCCGTCGGGCAGCCATTGCCCACGCTAGGGCTGTGGCTGAGCGACACCTCTGGCGTGACGCTCGATCTCGAAGCCACCTATGAGGACACCTGCCGACCGCTGAACATCCGCTGAACGTCACTTCCCCTGGTTCCAGTAGATGCGGGCGTTGCCGGTGGCCCGCCCCACCGCGACGATGTCCGGCTTGCCGTCGCCGTTCAGGTCGGCCACCGTCAGGTCTTCCACTGCCACCCCGCCGTCTTCGAGGATGTATCGGTCCCACTTCTTGGCCTTCTCGACGTAACGGTACAGCCGCACGCCGCGTTGCTCCTTGAACTTGTCGTCTTTGGTCGGGTTGTCGCGGACGCCGGCAACGAGTTCGTCAACACCGTCACCGTCCAAGTCGGCGAATTTGACCGCGTGACCCCAGCGGAGTTGGTCGTCGACAACATCCCGCTTCCACAACTCGGCCATCTTCGCCTTCGGGTCACACGTATACACGACCACACGGTTCCCGTGCCAGGGTTCGACGGTCGCTGCGAAGCGGACGTACGCAGGGTTCTTGCCCGGTTCGTCTCGACGGCTTGTCGCGATCTCGCTGGCCCCTCGGTTCGTGTTGGGGTTCGTTTGATCACCTTCGCCGATCTTCTCTGCCTCCCAGCCCCTCAGTTCACCCCTACGCTTCATTCGGAAGACGCCTTCGTAACTCACCATGAACGCTTGTGTGAGCAGACCCTCAGCCGGTTCACAAAAGTTGTGCACGACATGCAACTCCTCGCTGATCACGTCCGGCTTCCAGTTCTCCTTCTTCTCGGGGTCCATCGCCGGCACCTTGTACGCCAGGATTCGCACTGGCCGGCCGTCCATCCAGTTTTTCTCCTTAGTAGCGTCGCGGCCCATCAGCGGGGCCATCACGATTTCCGGCTTGCCGTCGCCGTCGAGGTCGATCGCTCGCACCCGGTGAACGGTCGGTTCGTCGCATGGGATCTCGTGCATCGACCACTCGTCGTCGAGGGTCTTCCCCCGCTTGAGCCATTGCAGGGTGCCGGGGTTCTTGGTGTCGAACGGCTTCCAGGCCGCCCCGAGCACCAGTTCCGGGAGTTTGTCGCCGTCGATGTCGAGGGCCGCGACGCACACGTTGTCTGGCTTCGTCTTGCCGTCGAGGATTACCCGCTTCTTCCACGTTGGGTTCTGATACCACACCACTTTGTGCTGATCCACCACCACAACGTCAGGCTTGCCGTCACCGTCGATGTCGGTGGCGATGACCGCGTACCCGATCTTCAGCCCGGTGTCGATTTCCTGCACCTTGAAGCGGGGAAACCCGTCGGGCGGCTTCGGGGCGTCGAGCAACCTTGGTTCATCGGCGAACGCCGACATCCCGGCTGTGGCGAAAACGATGGTCAGTGCGGTTCGCATGGTGGCACTCGTCGGGAGGGGGCGCTGTTCGACGCCGGGTGTCGAGCGTAGACTATCCCCCCGCCGGCGTCCACGCCCTTCCTGCGTACCCATTGTGGCCGAAGGTCGATCCATGAGTGAAGCGTTGCCCACCCCTGCCCCGAAACCCGGGATTTCGCTCGCGGCCCGCGGGCTATTGTTCGCCCTGCCCGCCGCCCTCGCCGTTTTCGTCGGGTACGCTGGGTGGACAGCCACCGACTGGCTGAAGCAACCAGTCACCCCGCCAACGGAAGTGGCGCACGCCGGCATGGACCCCGACGGGCGGGCGCTCTATCAGTTGCACTGCGCCCGCTGCCACGGGGTGAACGGCGACGGCCAGGGAGACACACCAATGTTCCCGAAGGCCCGGCACTTCGGGTACGAGCGGTTCAAGTTCACCGACACCGTGAACGGGCTGAAACAGCCGCAGGGGGCGGCCGGTACCCTCGGCGGAGTTCCCACCGATGATGTCCTGGCTGGCATCCTTAAGCGGGGCATCGACGGTTCACCGATGCCAGCGTTCGATACCCTCACCGACGCCGAACGGTTAGCGATCGTGCGGTATGTGAAGGCCCGGTTCCTGCGTGCCGACCGATTGCTCGCCGCCCGGCTCTCGGTGGAGTTGGAGAAAGCGAAGAAGGACGAGGAGTTCGACCCCAAGAAGGATTGGCCACCGAAGCAGGAAAAACAGGACAAATGGTTCGCCGAGGGGGTGGCCGACCTGAGCGGAGCGGCTCCGTGCCCGGTGCCGACACCGTTCCCCGTGGCGAGGCCGGGGTACGAGCAGCGGGCCATCGCCTTGTTCAGTAAGCTCGGATGCAGCGGCTGCCACGGGCCAGACGGCCGGGGGACGTTCGACCCCAACCGCAAGAACGACAACGGCACTGTGGCTTACCCACGGGATCTGACGTCCGGGGTCTTTAAGGGTGGCTCGGAGGCCGAGCACCTGTATCGACGGATCTATCTGGGCATCCCCGGCACTCCGATGAAGGCGTTCGCCACAGAGGCTACGCCCGAGGAAATCGCCGATCTGGTGTACTACGTGAAGTTGCTCGCCCAGGGTAAAGCGCCGGCGGCAGCAGGAACAAACTCTGTCCAGCGTTAGTTGAACGATCCGAGATCGGTCTTCACCCCAGCCCACCGCTGAACAGCCAGAGCGGAATGCCCTGGCATGGGCGCGGATGGTCTTGCCGTCCGTCGGCGGAATGTTATGATCGGGGAAGTGCGGGATTGGTATATCGGCTGTGCCCAGCCTTCCCAAGGCTGTGAGAGGGGTTCGACTCCCCTATCCCGCTCTCCGAAAACGCTTCAGAATCAGCGATCTGGACATTTCCGCCAATCGACTACACCTTCTCCGTTTCGCACCTCTGCCGAACCCGTGATTCGTTGACTTCCAAGCGGTTCGCACGGATCGTTCGCGAACAACTTCTCAGCCTCACCTGATATCCGACGCGATTGGTGGAAATCGGTGCTGGGTTTTCGCCTAAGCTTACCCGTGGCTTCTTCGTCTGCTTTCCCCCGTGGTGGCTTCTGCCCCCGGTCCGGGCATGGGGATAGGCAGCAGGTAGTTCTTCACCATTCCTGAGGTTTCGCAGTGCCCGGACCAAAAGTGCGCGGCCGATCGGCGTTCACGCTGATCGAGCTGTTAGTTGTGATTGCCATCATCGCCATTCTCATCGGTCTGCTGTTGCCAGCAGTACAGAAGGTCCGCGAAGCAGCGGCCCGCCTGACCTGCCAGAACAACCTGAAGCAGATGGGCCTCGCTCTGCACAACTACGAGAGTGCCCTCGGCGTGTTCCCCTCGGCTGGCCAGGGTCGCAACCCAGCCGGCACAGCGAACGTGTTCTGGACCAACATCCGCGTACCACCGCAGATCGAGACCGCTCCTACCCCGACCACCGGCTTCATCTCTCACTCCTTGCACACTCTCCTGCTCCCGTACATGGAGCAGGAAAACGTGTTCCGCTTGATGGACCTCAACCGTGCTTACAACGACCCGGCCGCTCCGCTGAACGTCCAGGCCGCGCAGAGCGTCATCAAGCCGTTCCTCTGCCCCTCGGTGGCCAACCGGACGATGGATCGCGATGCAGCTGGGTTCGCCTACACCGACTACTCCGCTCCGGTGACGGCGATGATCAACGCCAACACCCCGCCCAATATGGCTATGCCGATCACGAACCCGGCCTGGGCTGGCCCCCGGCTCATCTGCCCGCTGAACGGCCAGCAACCCCGCGCCGCCATCGGCGTGACCGACGGCACCTCCAACACCATCGCCATCTGCGAGATGGGTGGGCGAAGCGATGCCATGCCGTTCAGCCCTGGTACATCGAATGTCCTGAACCCGGCTGGCCGGCGGTTCTGGGCCTGGGCCGAACCCGACAACGCCTTCAACGTCGATCAACTCATCAACAACAATGCCACCCCCCGCGGTGGTCCGACGACTTGCCTCTGGACGGTGCTCAACTGCGGCCCGAACGAGGAAATCTTCAGCTTCCACACCGGCGGGGCGAACGTGGTGATGTGCGACGGTAGCGTGCGGTTTCTGCGCGACAGCACCAACGGCGCGGGCTTACGGGCGTTGCTCACCGCCGATGGCGGAGAAGTGAACCTCCCGGACTGACCCAGTTCCTGCAGGAGTGGCTGGGGTTTGTCCAATCGTGACCAGCCCCGCCGCTCTTGCAGCCCAGTGTCCCCCGAACCCGCCACCCACATTCTCCCTATGCTCCCGCTTCTGCTTTGCGCCGCACTCGCTGCCGACTCCACACCGAAGCTCGACCCAGCCCAGCCGTACACGGCTGCGGTGTCCGATCCGGTGACGTATGCCATCGACTTCCGGGTGATCGTCACTGCCCCGCAGAACACCAACAAGTTGCGTGTGTGGGTGCCAGTGCCGACCTCCGACAATGCCCAGACGGTGAGCGGATCCAAGTGGGACACCTTCCCCGCCGACGTGAAGCCGACGCTGCACACGGAAGAGGTGTTCGGCAACACATTCGCCTACTTCGAGTTTGTCAACCCGCAAGGCGGACAGATCATCAGCCACACGTTCACAGCGAAAGTGAGCGAGCAGAACTGGCGACTCGACCCGGCGAAAGTGACAGCCGTTTCCGAGTGGCCGAAGAGCTTTGACCCGTTTCGTCGCGGTGAACAGCTCATCAAAGTCGACGAAACCTTCACCAAATTGGCCGGTGAGATCGCCGCGGGCAAGACAACCTCTGCTGAGAAGGTCGATGCCATCACCGGTTGGGTGCAACAGAACCTCACTTACGACCACTCGAACACGTCACTGGTGGCCAGCAGCACCCACGCCCTGACCAAGAAGCGGGGCGACTGCTCGGACTACCACGGGCTGTGTTCGTCGCTCGGGCGGGCACTTGGTGTGCCGACCCGCGTGGCTTATGGTCTACACCTGTTCCCGAAGAACCTGCCGTGCCACTGCAAACTCGAAGCGTACCTACCGCCCTACGGATGGGTCAGCTTCGATGTCTCCGAGACACAACGACTGATCGCGCGGATCGAGGCAGACAAGGCCTTGTCGGCCGACGAAAAAGCGAAGCTCGTGAAGCGGGCTAGTGAACGGATGCGAAGCGGGTTCCGCGATAACACCTGGCTGCTCGTGACGCGGGGCACCGACTATGATCTCGCCCCGAAGGCGTCGGGCAAGGTGCCGCTCGTAGCGACCATCTACGCTGAGGCGGACGGCAAACCCTTCCCACTGCCCGACCCGGCCGACCCGACGAAGAAGGAGTTCTCGTGGATGACGGCGCACAAGTACACCGCCGACAAGCCAGCGGTGTACCCCTTCCGCGAGTGGAAAACGCTCACCAAATGAACGTCACCGTTTCGGTGTGGCCTGGACGATCACCCCGGCCGAGCGGCACGTCCAATACACGGTCGAACCGAACGGAGTTACGGTCACGTCGACCGGGTCGGGGTCGCCTTCGTCGATGACGGTGATGGCCCCGGTCTTCAGCTTGAGCATCGAGACCCGGTTCTTCCCGCCGTTCGCCCCACTGACGCCCGGCGTCGGCACCTCCGTGAAGTACAGGTTGCCGAGATAGTCGGTGGCGATACCGGTCGGTTTGTTCAGGCCGCGGGCGATTACTTCTGTCTTCCCGGCCGACAGTTTCAAAATCACCCCGGCCGAGGTACATGTCCAGTACAGGTTGCCGGCGAGGTCCACGACCACATCGGTCGGCTCGGGGTCGCCTTCGTTGAGCAGGAACTCCCGGTCGATCCCTTCAAGCAGGGCGGACACGGTGTTCTTTCCACCGTTCGCCCCACTCACGCCCGGCGTCGGCACCTCGGTGAAGAAGATGGCCAGCCCGAGCGGGTAGGCGGCCACCCCGGACGGCTTGTTCAACTCGTTCGCCACCAGTTTGGCGTCTCCCTTTCCGCCGTCCAGGGTGAGGATGACCCCGGCACTCTTGCATGTCCAGTACACGTCGCCAAAGAGGTTCGTTGCCAGGTTGGTCGGCTCAGGCTCGCCCTTGGTCAGGTTGGTCACTCTGCCGTTCCGCGAGTTGAGGACGTTCACCCGGTTTTTCCCGCCGTCTGCCCCGCCGACCCCCGGTGTTGGCAGTTCAGTGAAGTAGACTCTCCCAGTGAACGAGACGGCAATCCCGGTCGGCCGGGAGAGGTCGCGGGCGACCACTTTGGTCCTGAACTCCTGGGCGGAGGCCGCCCCGATCACGGTGACCGCCACCAACGCGACATACAACGAACGCATCGACCGCATGAGAACTTCCTCGCAGTGTTTGGGGGAATGACGGGAGAACCGCCACTGGTGCCGGAGGTGGGATCTGCCTACCCCCCACCTCGGCTGGGCCGTTGGTCGCACTTCGGCCACAGCACTTACCCCCGCTGGCGAGGAAATCCGGAAGGAAATATTTCGGTGTAAGGCACCTCACCCGGCGGCGACTAACCCCGATGGTCCGTACGTTCGGGAGACTTGAATGAGTCCGCCGACCCCATTGCCCGATCAGACACGAAATTCCCCACTCGACCCTCCGCGGTGGGTGGAACGGCACGCCGACTACCTGTTCCGGTATGCGTTCGGACGAGTCAGGCGGAGGGATGTGGCCGAAGAACTGGTCCAAGACACGTTGTTGTCGGCATGGCGGGGGCGGACGAAGTTTGGCGGGCGGGCGAGTGAGCGGAGTTGGCTGACCGCCATTCTCAAGCGGAAGGTGATCGACTGGCTGCGGGCCACCGTGCGTGACCGCGAGCGGGCCGGCGTGCCGAGCGGGGACAAGACGACCGACAAGCTATTCACTCGCAGTGGGAAATGGCGAACCGGGCCGAGCGAGTGGGCGTCGGACTCGCCGGCGGACGGGGCCGAGCGGGAGGAATTTTGGGCCGTGGTGGCCGGTTGTACGGCGAAACTTCCGGATCGCCTGCGCGACGCTTTCGTTCTTTGGCACCTCGACGAGCAATCCTCGGAGGAGGTCTGCCGTGCGGCGGGGGTGAAGCCGAACAACCTGTGGGTGATTCTTCACCGCGCTCGGCTTCGGATGTGGAGGTGCCTGTCGCGGGGATGGTACGGGGTCGAGCCGGACGAGCGGTCCGAAAAGCGGGGTGAGTCGTGATCACATGCCAACGTGCTGCCGAGTGGACTTCGCGGGAACTGGACGACCCGTTACCTGCCGGGCGTCGGGTGGCTCTCGGTTTGCACCGTTTGTTGTGCGGCGACTGCCGACGCTTCCGCACCCAACTCGCCGAAATCGACCAGGCGGTGGGGGAGGCGGTGGCACACGCGGAGGCGACCGCCGAGCCGCTCTCCGACGACGCCCGCGAACGGATCCGTCATGCCCTCCAAGATGCTCAAGCCGGATGAATGTGGGCACTAGCGACGTTCTGGCACTCTCACCGTGATGTCGCGCAGAACACCTGCAATGGGGCGGGCATCCAGAACCCCAACAGGTGGAGTGTTTGACTCTTTACGTCCTGTTGCTCGACCACTGGCCACGCCGTGCAACACCCGACCACCTGCGTGTCGCACGATTGTGGACACTGGCCTCGGTCGAACGAACGAATTCGGCCTTGCGTGATCCCTCGCGATCGCTATCGTGCTGCCCCTTTCGAAAACAAAATGGGGGCGACATGAACCGGCTGCTATGGGCGGTCGCAGGGGCGGTGGTATTCGCAAGTGGGGTCCACGCGGCCGAGCCGCCGGCGGCGGGCAAGGAGCGAACGCTGCTCGAACAGGAATTCTTCCTGCCCGATCAGCCGATGCTGAAGTCCGCTCCAGTGGGTTCACCGAGCCGTCCGACCAGCAGGACGCCTGAAGGGTGGTCGGTGTGGGCGGAGTTGAAGGGGTGGATGGTATCGGCGACCGTCGGGCAACTCGGCGTCTGCCCCACGGTGCGAAAAGACGTGTGGTGACGAAACAGCCCGGCGCGAAAGCGCCGGGCTGCGTTTACTACTGCTGATCACCCTTGGGGGCGAGCTCCCGACCGCAGCCGCTTCATCGGGTCCACTTCGAGTGCCCCGAAAGCTTGCTCGTAGCGGCCAACGATGTACTTGAGCGATTCCAGCAACCGCTTGGCGACGAATGGGTTCATGACCAGCCGGTGAGTCATTTGGATCGGCTCCATCACCGGGGACGGGCCGCCCGACATGACGATCCCCGAGTGCAGGCCGACGTCCATCAGCACCTCTTCCTGACCGCCCCCGAGGGACAGCCGGAAGAAGTTGCAGTACACGGTCGCCATCTTCGACAGATCGACCTGCATGGCGACCTGGGTCTGGCCCTGGCCTGCAGAAGGGCCGGGGCCAACTTGCGGGCCTGCGGGGGTCAGTGGGGTGGGGTCTTCGGCCATGTTCCGTTCTCCGTTCGGTGGGCGAGGAATCGCCCGGTTGGGTTTCGGGGGTCCGGCGGGTCACTTCGACTGTGGGCGAATCTCGATCGCCCTCCCGCCGGTGCGCTGCTGCACCCGCACCGGCCAGTCCCACGCGTTGGCGTCGGCCGATGTCGGTACGATCAACTTTACAGACTTTGCGGCCGCTGCCACGGCCACCGCGTGAGGGTGGTCGAGGATTTTCGCTGCCCCGAGGAAGGCCGGGCTGGCAGGGTCGCGGAACGAGACCGGCGGGCGAGTGAGCGTCACCGCCGTCACCTCCGGTACATCGAGCGAAGCGTAGAGCGCGATCCCGGCCGAAGTTCCCTCTCCCACCAGTTCTACGGGCACCCCCTTCATCACAACCCCGAGAACCCGCACCGCCCGACGTACATCCCACACCTGCCCCCCCTCGACCGTCTCCCCAATCAGTGGAAAACGTCGCCGGATGTGCCGCTCAGCCAGCGATCCCGGCATGGCCCAGCGGGTCGGCCCAACGCCCCGCGGAAAGACCACCGCCGTGGCCACCTCGTCGGTCGGTGTCAGTTCTGCCGGGGCATCAGCCGCGACCGACAGTCTCACTCGCTTTGCCGCTGTGCCCCTGGTGGCGAGTTGAAGTTGCAAGGTGACGCCGGGTTCGCTTTCAAACGAATATGTCCGCACTCGCACCCCCTCGGTGGTGGCATCGGCGATTCGTTCTGGGGCGACCTGTTCAGTCATCTGCGGCCAGGCGGCAAAACTGGTGCGGGTCAACTCCTTCAGCAACTCTTCGCGTTTCTTGGGCCACCACGCCTTCGCCACCTCGGACGATACAGGAATGTCGATCGTCACTGGCCTCGTCAGCATACCGGGTACGTCTGGGTTGATGGCCCCTTCGGGTGTCTTTTCCAGCACCTTCAATTGCTTCGGAGTGAGTTTCGGCGGCGGGTCGTCCTTGACTTCAGACGTGGTATCGCCCTTGAGCCAACGGTTCATCCACACGTTCACGCCGATGCGGAGTTCAGGCGTGTCCTTGTGCGGCCCGACGGTTTCCAGCAGTTGGAACCGCTCGGCTGCATCGTACCACTCGTACACCTTCGTCACCGGCCGGGCGAGGCGGCGGTACCCATCGACGGGGAAGATGTCATCGGCGTCCGAGTTGCCGAGCAGCAGCGGACGCGGAGCGGCGAGTGCGGCCACCAGAGGGAAGTCCCAGCGGTGGCGATTGACCATGAACATACAATCGCAATGGCCCGCGATGACGCCGTTCCGCAGGCGGTCGGTCTTCCCTTCGCAGACGTGAGCGAACAGATCGGCGATGCCAGCAACAGGTGCAAAGCAAACCGGCCGGTCGTCGGCCGCCAGCACCCACCAACTCGTCGCCCCACCGCCGCTCCGGCCAGTGACGCCGATCTTCTTGGTGTCCACGTCTGGCCGCGTTTCCAAGTAGTCGATCGCGCGAATGGCGTTCCACAACTCCACCCCGCCGGGGGTGTACCCATACGACTGCCACCACCACTGGTTCAGCCTGAAAGTACCGTGGTGTTCGCCGGGGATCTCGCCGAGTTGGAGGGTGTCGAGAATGATGCAGACATAACCATGAATAGCGAACCACGCCGGGTGATGCTGGTAGCTGACCTTGCTGCCATAGGAGATCTTGTCTTCGACGACGTTGCCGTGCCCGCACACGTACAGGATGGCGGGATACTTCGCAGGGGTAGAGGGAACAGGCTTGGGCGAGTAAACGTTCGCCGTGACGTAAAGCCCCGGCCGCGATTCAAAGACCAGTTTTTCGACGACGAACCCCTCGCCCTGAATGGTGCCGGTGACGCGAGCATTCAGCTTGGTTCTGTCGGGGACCGGGTCGAGGCCCATCATCGCCAGGAACTGTTTGCGAAGCTCCGGGCGGCGTTTCTCCCACTCGGCCTTCGTGGTGATCCCCTGGAGCGGATCGGCAGCGATCTCACCCACCTTCGCACGGAAGTATTTCTCGACCATCGCCTCGCCGGGCGGGCTGGGCGGCGGTTTCGGGTCGGCGGCGAGCGAGAGGAGCAGAACAGCAGCGGGCAGCATTCGGTGACTCCGGAAGCGAGTGACCGAGAATAGCCGACCCGATGAGGTTGTGGTAGTCGCTGAAGTTCGTCACCGGTCGAAGTTACTTTTTGTTGAATCCAGCCGGATCAAAAGGATCGATAGGGTTCGGTTTGGTCGGATCGGCCTTCGGCTTGGTGTCGGCGAACTGTCCGAGAGGGGTTGTTTTCACAGGGGGGAGTCTGGCCGGTTCAGTGAATGGACTCGCCGGCTTTGTTGCCCCAGTTTGGATCACCGTCTTGTCGACGCGCGGTGGGGGCACGGCCGTCGGCATCGCCGAGCCGTCGGGTCCGCACGCCCAGTGGGTCCAGAGTTCCAACCCCTTGAGTGCCGGGTGCCCCGCCTTGAGAGGCGGGTCTTCGGCCTTCCCATGCGCGGTGATGGCGAACTTGAGCAGCGGGCTAGCATGAGGGTTGGTCACATCGAGATACCGGGTGACCGCTCGCAGGTTGGTCTCGGCGGTTTGAGGATCGCTAAACCCAGGATCGTAGGCCTTGAGTTTGAACGGGCTGGTGTGCTTCGGGTGGGCGTGGCAGTCGGCACATAAGTTCGACAGCAGCGGTTGGACTTTGGTAGGGAACATCTTGCCGGCGGCCGCATTGAACTTCGGCTCGACCGGCGACTGAGCGGCGACTGTGCCTGCCACGGCCAAGAGTACGCCAAGATGGAGTGTGCGGTTTGGCATGGCTCGGGAGATATCCTCCCGGCCGGTCGGCGTCAACTCGACTGCCCATACAACACGTCTGCCGCTCGGGCCGCCAACTCGCCCATCGGCATCCCGTCGTACCGCCCTACCAGACGATCGAGCAGCGGGCGCCACTCCCGACGTTCCAGGTGGCTGAGCAATTCCGGATCGGGATCGACGCTCTCGATGGTCGGTTCCCGACCGGCGGGATAGAGGGTCAACGCGACCTGAGAGATACACACACCGCGAAGGGTTGCCGTTTCGCATTCAAGGGTGAAGTAGCGGACGGCGATGATCGTCCCGTCCGACGCCGAGGTCTTCTCGTGCAAGTGGGTGACCATACGCATGAAAACAACTCCTCCACCAAGCATGATGTTCGTGCGGGAGTCTCTTGCCGTTGGATTCTAGGCTCTCTGCTGTCAAGCCCCGTTATCACTTACTGGGCCAGTTCTTGCCCTGGACTCCGCTTTGGCACCCATTTGATGGGCTGGCCGCACTTTTTGTCAGCCCCCGCCTGAAAACTCAGCAGAGGTCACGACGAACGCCTCAGCATTTCGGAACGGCTTTGCCCACGAGTAGGAATGCCGCCTTCGCTTCCACTCCTGCGGACCGCATAATATCCATAACCCTCGCCCAGACTTGGACGTCCCATGCCCTCGCCGGCCGATTCACTCTTGCTAGTGCTGTTCCAGAACCAACTGCTGGACGCCAACCAACTCGCCGCGATCCGCGGGTGGGCAACCGAGCAAAACGCCGACCCGGCGGCGGCCGTGCGTGAGTTGATCACCCGCAGTTGGCTTACTCCGTTCCAGGGGAGGTCCATCACCGCTGGCAACATCCGCGACCTGATGGTCGGTAAGTTCGTCCTGCTCGACATCCTGGGTGAAGGTGGCATGGGGCGGGTTTACAAAGCCCGCGACTCTCGACTGCTGCGAGAGGTGGCCCTGAAGGTGATCCGCAAGGATAAGCTGTCCAACCCGAAGGTGATCGAACGGTTCATGCAAGAGGTGAAGGCAGCGGCTCAGTTGAACCACCCCAACGTGGTCATGTCATTCGACGCCGAGACAGCCGACGACACCTACTTCCTTTCGATGGAGTACGTTGAGGGGACCGACCTGACCAAACTCGTGCGGCAGAACGGACCAATGCCACTGGCCCATGCGTGCGACGCCATCCGCCAGGCTGCTCTGGGCCTTCAGCACGCGTTCGAGCGCGGATTGGTCCACCGCGACATCAAGCCGAGCAACCTGTTGTACACTCCACGCGGGCAGGTCAAGGTACTCGACCTCGGGTTGGCTCTTCTCCATCAAGCGACGATCCCAGGTGGGGAAAATGCCAACCGCGTGACGCAGGAGGGATTCGTTCTCGGCACACCCGACTTCCTCGCCCCCGAACAGGCTCAAAACCCGACCGGGGTGGACATCCGGGCCGACATCTACGCCCTGGGGGCGACACTGTATTACCTGCTCACCGCCCGAGTGCCTTTCGAGGCATCGAACGCCACCGAGAAACTGCTCAAGCACATCACCGAGCCGCCCCCAAGCCTGCTCGCCGCTCGCACAGATGCCCCCCCCCAATTGGCGGCTATCATCAACTGGATGATGGCCAAGCGGCCAGAAGACCGCCCACAGACGCCCGCTCAGGTAGCCGCCGCGCTGGCACCTTTCGGCCTGGTTCAATCTGGCACCTTCGTTACCCCAACGGCTCACTTTCATCCGGTCGCCCCGCCCGCCGTCCCTAGTGTGTTCCTCCCCGACCGCGATCCGGTGCCATCGGCTGCTGCCGCCTTCGCGGATCTGGAGGCCGAGTCGCGGGAAGAACCTCGGGCGGCCCGCCGCGACCCAACCAACCGGCCCCGCCGGAAGGGCGAGGTACGGGTGAAGGAGCCGAAGAAGGCGTCGTCGATCCCCTTGTTCTTGATTGCCCTGGGTGTGATGGGGGTCGTCTGTGTCGGTGGGTGCGTGACGGCCGTCTTCTTCGTGCTCCGCATGGTCGAGGAGGCGAAACCGATGGATGACGAGATCACGACCACCATCGGCAAGGTCGCCCTGCGGCGGATCGATCCCGGCACATTCATGATGGGGTCGGAGGAGAACGAGCGGGGCCACCAATCCGACGAAGGACCGGCCCGGAGCGTTACCCTCACCCGGCCATACTTCCTGGGTGTCAACGAGGTCACACGACAGCAGTATTTCGACGTCACCGGGAAGTGGCCGGGCATCAACATCCCCAGGCTCGACTCTCGCTTCGCCCCCCGAACCCCGGCGACGGTGAGCTGGGACGAAGCCAACGAGTTCTGTCGCCTGCTAAACGCCAAGGAGAAGGGGCGGCGGGGAGGATACGAGTTTCGCCTGCCAACTGAGGCCGAGTGGGAGTACGCCGCCCGATGCGGCAAGGGCGGGCCGTTCGGCGGGAAGGCCGGGCTGAAGCAATACGACGATGGGATTTTCCGGCTCGACCCGGACGACACCTACGGGGAGTCGAACCAACGGGTGACCGGCGGGTACGTGTTCGAGGACAAGCCAGCCCCGGTGGCCGCCACCGAAAAGGACACCGACTACCAGTACCGCCGCGAGAAAAACGAGTGGGGATTGTTCGACATGACCGGGAACGTGTGGGAACTCTGCCGCGACCGGTACGACAACTACCCCACCGGCCCGGCGACCGACCCGACCGGCCCAACCAGTGGGCAACAGCGGGTGGCCCGCGGCGGGGCGTTCAACACAACGGCCACCGATTGTCGGGCCGCCCGCCGCAAGATCATCAAACCAAACGAAGCAACGCTGAGCGTCGGTTTCCGGCTTGTTTACGGGCCGAAGATCACCGACAGGTAGTTGCGAAAGGCAGATGGAGTGACCAGCGACTCCACCTGCCGACAGAGTGTGTCAGTCGCCGACCGTCGGCAGGAACTCGATCTTCGCCTCGCCGTCGAGCAAGTCAGCGAACTTGGCGAGCAGTTTCTTGGTGTGTTCGGCGTTGACGTGTTCATTCAGACCGTCCACATTCTTCCACTTCTCATAGAAGAAGTATTTTCGGTCCTTCCCGCCGTTGATGTCGTAGGCGACGCACCCCTTCTCCTTGCGAGTGTCTTTCTGACACTCGAGAAACGCCTGCTCCAGTTCCTTTTCCTTACCCGCTTTGGCGGTCACGCTCACCCACATGGCGAACGGTTTGTCTGGGTGCTTGAGTTCTTTCTTGGCCGCAGCGATGACGGGGTGATCGTCGGCAACAGCGAACCCGGCGGCCAGAGCGAGAACAGCGACAGCGAGAGAGCGGGTGAGCACGCGAGAACTCCGAACGTGTTGACGGAGAGGGTGCCGCCTCTCCACGAGAGCCGGTGCCATTGTCGTTCTGCGAGAGAACGACCCACCCGATCCGTTCGCGTCATGATAGTTCGGGGCAACTGCGTGTCTTGCTGAAGGGGCGAGGAGGTGCCTCGTCGGAAAAAGTGCCATCTAACCCCGCCCGCCGTCTTGCGATCTTCATGAATCGCCGGTATACGCCGCACCACACCGGACGGCACACGGACGTGAAGGGGATCGGGGGCGGGTCGGCGGGCGTGGGGGGAACTCGCCTGCCGACCCGGTTCCGTCTGGAGGGGGCGCGTACACATGGTGAATCGGCACGACACGCTCATCCGCGGGATCGCACGGGATGAATCCCTGACTCGCGGGCTGGGCGACGTGGAAGCGCGAATGTTGGTGGAATGGGTGGTGGACTGGGCCGAGTTGCTAAGCGATGCCGCCCGCACGGACGACGACGCCGCCCGACTCGTCACCCGACTGACCCGCCGCGGGCGGGCGATCAGCCGGTTTGTACAGTTGTGGTGCGAGCCGAGGCACCGCCCGGCTGCCAACCAACTCGCTGCCAGCGAGCGGTTCACCTGGCCCCTACCGAATGACCGGCGAGTACGGGCGGCCGACCTGATGGAGCACATTTTGAACTGGGAGAGCCAGCACCGCGGGGAGTGACGTGCCCTGCACTTTCCGGTGGGGGGTACATTGCGGTGATACTCCGCACACCCCCGAGGCCGGCCGGCCGCCTTTGGCGGGGCGGACTGTTCATCACCGGGTCTTGGTCCCTGCGGTAGCCAACGCTACCGTGTGCGAGTGGATTCGCCACTCGTCGCTGTCCACGCGTTCTTTCGCTTGGCCGAGGTCCCTGCACGTGAGGAAGCCCCTCGTCCACTCGACACACTCAGTGACCGGAGGCTGTGGTTCACCCGGGTCACTGCGTTCTCGGGTCCACAGTCCTACCATAACCACATGCCGACGCTCTCCCTGCACTGGATGACTCAGCCGCCCGCCGACTACTCCGCCGGGGCTATTACTGTTGGCAACTTCGACGGCGTCCATCGAGGCCACCGCGAACTGATCGAAGGCTGCCTCGCCGAGGCCAGGTCGTTGGGGGGCCCGGCGGTGGTGGTGACGTTCGACCCGCCGCCGCTCGCCGTTTTGATGCCGACCGCCGCCAAACCACCGCTCACGACCACTGTGGAGCGGAACCGCCTCCTTCTCGCCGCCGGCATCACCAGGGTCGTCAACTTAAAGACAGACGCCGGCCTGCTCGCACTGGAACCAGAAGCATTTTTCGAGGACGTGATACTCGGCCTGTTCGGGGCGAAGGCCGTGGTGGAGGGGTTCAATTTCCGGTTCGGGCGGGGGCGGAGCGGCGACACAACCGAACTGCGGCGACTCTGCAGCAAACACGGAATACGATTCCGTGAAGTACCACCGCTACTCGACGGTGGTGAGCCGGTGTCGAGCAGTCGAATCCGCTCGGTGCTGCAGACAGGCGACGTCTCGGCTGCCTCGGCACTGCTGGGACGCGAATACGCCATCGAGGGTGTGGTCGAGAGCGGGGCGAAGCGAGGCCGCACCATCGGCTTCCCGACCGCGAACCTCGGTGAATTGAAGACGCTGACGCCGGGCAACGGTGTGTATGCAGCACGAGCAACCGTGGATGGTGTGACCTACGGGGCTGCGGCGAACGTCGGTCCGAACCCCACTTTCGGTGACGACGCCCGCAAGATCGAAGTTCACCTGTTGGACTTCGCCGGCGACCTCTACGGCAGGGCAATGCGGGTGCAGTTCGTGAAGCGGCTCCGCGATACCCGACCGTTCAGCGGTGTGACCGAATTGGTCGAGCAGTTGAGGCGCGACGTGGCAGAGGCGAGAGCCGTGATGTAGTTCAACTCGAACGGAGTAGGCCAACCTACTTCGGGAAGTCGGGCACCGGCAGGAGTGTAGCGGGCGGCGGCAGTTCGACACTCTTGGGTGGCGGTAGCGGCGGCGATCCAACCGGCGCGGGCATTCCGAGAGGGGGCAACGGACCCGATGGTACAACAAGCGGTGGAGCCGGCGACCGGTCTGGCACCACCACCGTCGGTGTCGGTGTCGGTGTTGGTGTCGGAATCGGCACGACCTTGGGCCCGATGCCCGGAAGTGGTTTGACGTTCACATCGCGATCGTTTTCGAAACTACGGCCGTCGGTAGTGGTGAACGTGACCGCAACCCGTACCCGGCCGGAAGTGGGGGGCAGGTCCCATTGTAGTGGAAGGAAGTAGCCACTGCCAAGCAACCCACTCTTCCAACTCTTCCGCAATTGCTCCGGCGTTACCTCCCAACGACCGATGGGCACCTTCTGGCCTTCCGGGAGAGTGTCGAATGCAGTCACGACTGCCCGTCCTGGCACCTTGACATCAGTGCCGTCCGCGTCCTTCGGGGCAATCACCACCTGCAACAGTTCATCTCCAGGTAGCCCGTCATCATCGCGTCCGCCGGTGCCGGTGGCAAGCATCACGGATCGAATCACCGCTGTGTCGTTGGCACTTGATGTCACCACCGTCGGTATCGCGGGGTGAGTGACCGTGGGACCGTGAACCATCACCCCTCCGGGGGTGTGCCCGCCTCGGACGTAGACATCGGTCAGTTGTTTCAGTTGCTGATTCTCGGCCCGCAGTTCCAGGATCTCCCGCTCACGGGTGCGGAGTTCCGCCTCAAGCAAGTCCTGCTTCTCATTCTTCCCGCCGAGATCCTTGATTTGCCGACAGCCCAGGCCCGCCAAACTCCCCGCCACCGCTACCACCGACAGTCCCCGGAGGACGCAAACGGCCCACCGGGTTCGCCGGCAGGCCGAGATAGAGCTAGGAGTGACGCGATCCATCATCTCGGGTATCGGCCGAGATGGAAGGCGGGCGTGAGACGGGTCGTCGCCGGACCACAGGTGGGGTACCGGCATGGGCGGAGCAACCGATGCGACCGAAAAAGGAACGTTTCAGTTCGCGCGGTCGATTGATCCGCGTGCCTACTCAGTCTGCCTTGGGGCGGGTCATCGACTCGGGGATCTTCTCCAGAATCGTGTCGATCAGCCCGTATTCCTGAGCTTCGCCGGCACTCAGCCACTTGTCACGTTCCATGTCCTTTTCCAACTGATCGAGGCTCTTCCCGGTGTGCTTCAGATAGAGTTTGTTCAGGCGGGCCTTGGTCTTCTTGATGTTCTCGACAGTGATGGCGATATCCGAAGCCGTGCCGCCAAACCCACCGCTTGGTTGGTGGATCATGATTTCAGCGTTCGGCAGGGCATACCGCTTGCCCTTCGCACCGGCGGTCAGAAGCATCGATCCCATGCTGGCGGCCAGGCCCATGCAGTAGGTCGCGACGGGGCAACTGAGAAACTGCATGGTATCGTAGATGGCCATGCCGGCGGTCACGCTTCCGCCAGGGCTGTTGATGTACAGGTGGATGTCGGCTTTCGGGTCTTCGAACTGAAGGTAGAGCATCTGGGCCACGACCAGGTTGGCCATCTCGTCGCGGACCTGCCCTTGCAGGAAAATGATCCGCTCCTTCAGTAGCCGACTGTAGATGTCGAAGACCTGCTGCTCGCGGCCCTTGTTATCGACGACGTAGGGAATGAGTGGCATGGGGTGGCCCTGAAGAGTGGCCAGTGACCAGTGGTCAGAGGCCAGTCAGATTGTTCCGAACGGGTGGCCGGAGGGGTGTGCCGGCGGTGTCGTATCTGGGTTGGGTAAGCCACGGATCGCAGACCGGTGGCCACTGACTCACTTTTTCCCGTCGGTCGGACGGACGAGTACCTCGTCGACCAGGCCGAACGCCTTCGCCTCCTCGGCAGTCATATAGCGGTCGCGGTCGGTGGCGGCTTCGATCTCGGCAACGGTGCGACCGGTGTGCCGGGCCAGGATCTCGTTCATCCGGGCCTTCATCCGCTGGATCTCGTCGGCATAGATTTCCAGGTCGGTCACCTGCCCGTAAACTCCCTCACCCACCCGGGGCTGGTGGATGAGCATCTTGCTGTTCGGCAGGGCGTACCGCTTGCCCTTGGTGCCAGCGGCCAGGAGCACAGCCGCCATACTGGCCGACATGCCCATGCAGTAGGTGTGGACTGGGCAGCCGATGAACTGCATGGCGTCGTAGATCGCCAACCCGGCCGAGATGCTCCCGCCCGGGCTGTTGATGTACAGGTGGATGTCGGCCGTCTTCTTGTCGGTGGCCAGCCAGAGCAGTTTCTGGATGGTCAGGTTGGCGACGAAGTCGGAGATGGTCGGGTCGCCGCCGTTCTCCCGGCTGCTGCCGAGGAAGATGATGCGGTTGTCGAGCAGGAGTTGCTCGGGCGTCCGCTCTCGCTGCCACATATACCCAGACTGCATGACCGGGGTAAACGGGGCGGTGCCGTGGGGGGCAGGTGGTACGGCAGAGCCGCGGGGGTCGGTCGGCGGGAAGAACATGACTGGGCCTCGTTCCGGCGGGCTGTTGGCGAGCCAAGCCGCGAGAGCCACCGGGTGTGTCCACCGACCCGGCCACTCTCGCCGCCCGGCTCGCCAAATGGATGAGGGGGGCCGACGCCCCCCTCCTGAGTCGATCGCGTCAAAACTAATCTACGCACCCGGTCAACCGGCCGCCGGGGTGATCTGCTCGTCGGTGGCACTGGCATCCACGGTGGCCACCCCTTCTTCGTCCATCTCCTTCATCGGGTTGAAGGTGTAGTCGTCGTAGGTGGCGCTCTGGAGCACCAACTCGAGCGCCCGCCGCTCCAACAATTCGGTAGCCAGCGCCTCGATCAGGTCCTCCCGCTCCAACCGGGCCTTCACCTTGCGGGGGCTGTCGTTGGTGCGGTCGGCAATGGCGTCGATCTCGGCGTCGATGTCGGCGTCCTCGATCTCGAGTTTCTCCTGCTCGGCAATCTTCTGAAGGACGAAGTGTTCCTTCAAGGCGGCCGCGGTGCTGCGGACGGCGTCCTGTTCGAGGAGACGGCGGCGGCCGGCGATTTCCTCGTCGTTCATCCCGCTCGACCGCATCTCCATCACGCGGCGGGCGAGGGTCTTGCGAATCTGCTTCTTGAGGAGATCTTGCGGCAGTTCGAAGCTCTGGTTGCCGGCTAGCACCTTCAGCACTTCGGCGCGGGCAACGTTGCGCTGGAGGTACTCGAGGTATCGTTCCAGCCGCGTTCGTACCAGTTCGTTAAATTGGTCTGGAGTGCGAACGCCGAACTCCTGGAGCACGTCCGGGGTGAGTTCGGGCAGGCGGACGGTCTTCACGTCCTTGATTTCGAAGACCGCCTGCACTTTCTTTCCGCGGAGGTTGTCGTTAGTCAACTCGTTCGCGAGGGTGATGTCCACGGTGCGGGTGTCGCCAGCCTTCGCGCCGGTCATCACCTTGCCGAAGTCTTCGGCCACGCCGTCTTCGAGGGCGAGTTTCTTCTCGACGCGGAGGCGAACGTCGGCCACCTTGTTGAGTTCGGTCTCACCGTCCTTGATGGTGATGTCCGAGACGATGATATCGTCCATCGCCGCCGGGCCATCCTTCGGCACGATTGTGCCGTACTGCTCGAGCAGTTTATTCCCTTCCTTCTTCACATCGGCGTCGGTGAACTCGTACACCGGGCGGCGGAGTTTCAGGCCCTTGTAGTCGGGCAGGTCGAACTCGGGCCGCACTTCGATGTTGAACTCGTACACCAGCGGGGTGTTTTCATCCTCAGGGATGACCACTCCGGCCGGATCAAGTTCTGGCGGGCTGAGCGGCGACAGATCGGCCTCGTCAGCCAGTTGTTCGAGGCTGGCCATCAGCACTTCCGTGCGGACCTCGCCAGCAATCTCTTTGTAGAACTTCTTTTGGACGATTTTCTTGGGAGCCTTGCCGGGGCGGAAGCCGGGGATGTGAGCCGGCGTCTTCACCATGAGGTCGGAGAACTTTTCGTCCATCCGGGTGTTGATGGCCGCCCGGTCGATGGTCACCTTGACATGCTTCTTGCACGGGCCAGCATTGGTGATCTCCACCGTTTGCTGCAACTTCTCCGGCACGGCAGGCGTTTGCACGGCAGTGGCGTCGGCGTCCGGGGTGGTGGTATCGTCGGCCATGGGATCGCTCCGTGTCGGCTCGCCTGGGAGAACGGTCCGGGAATACGGTGAGAAAAACACTCAGAGCCGAGAGTCGGTCGGGGGTGGTGGGCGGTTGGCGTCCGCCGGCACCATCCCCGCTGACTTCCCGGCTCCTGTTTCGGTCAGGTTTGAGAGCGGGTGATGGGACTTGAACCCACGACAACCTCGTTGGCAACGAGGTACTCTACCACTGAGTTACACCCGCATGTCGCATCGAAAACGATAGAGGCCTTTGCCAGCCCTTTCAAGAGGAAGTCGCCACACTTTTTCTCCAATCTGGGCAGACCAGAATCCAGGCGGGGGAAAGTATCACCTCCTCCGACCCAGAACGCCCGTTCGCCGTTGGATCGCCCGCCACTGGAGGAAGGCCATCAGCAGCACCGCCAAGAAGAATAACCCTGCAGCGGTGTAGAACGACAACGGATCGACCAGCCCAAACAGCAAACCGCCGTCGGCTGGCGAAGCGGCCTCGTCTGGCAACTGGAGCACCGCCGACTCTTCCGCCGGTAACTTGGCGAACTCGACGCCCACCCGTTGCACCATCGGGGTAAGCAACCGCGGCCCCCGAAACTGCCGACCGCGATCGGACGCCAGCATTTCATACGCGCTGTGCGATTCTCGGACTTTTCCCTGAGCGAAGTAGACCTCGGCCAGCGACCAGAGCAAGCGATCGTCCCACGGCGAGCGGAGCAACAACTCCTGCACGACAGCGATTGCATCGGATGGCAGCAATCGGGCCTGCTCGGCCGACTCCCAGTAGCGAATTTCCTCGCCGTGGCCGGTCGTGAACAGTGCGAAGGGAGTGGCGTCTGGGTGAGTGTCCGCCTGGTTCTTCCACTTCTTGAACTCGGTGTCCCGCAGTTCCAGCCACCGCTGATAGGCCCCGTGATCGATGCACCGTTGCCAGCGGAATTGCTCGACCGTGGTACCAGAGAGGGCTTGCGGTGGTTCCTCGGGTTCGTCAGGAAGGTTCGTCAGGGCATCGGCCCACTGCCGCGATGTGGCGAACGCGTGGGTGCGGTTCATCTTCAGGAAATAGTTTCGTCCCACCCGTCCGCGGTCGAGCAGGTTGACCGCTTGATCGGTGGCGTTGAACCGCAATAGGGCGGCGGTGTGGGCGAGAAGGTCGTCCCCGCGGAGTTGTGGGGCTTTGGGCCAACGGGCGGCGA
>JALOQR010000397.1 GCA_025459365.1 Fimbriiglobus sp. | reverse complement strand
TTCGCCCGCGGGGTGTCGTCGTCGTAGGCGTTCACGATCTTCTGCACCAGCGGGTTGCGGACGATGTCGCCGTCGCCCAGATGCACCACCGAAATCCCGTCGATGTCCTTCAGCCGTGCCACCGCGTCGGCCAGCCCGTTCCGCACCGTCCGCGGTAGGTCCACTTGCGTCATGTCGCCGGTCACGATGATCTTCGAGTTGAATCCCATCCGTGTCAGGAACATCTTCATCTGCGGCACGGTGGCGTTCTGCCCTTCGTCCAGGATCATGCACGCCTGGTTCAGCGTGCGGCCCCGCATGAACGCCAGCGGGCAGATCTCGATTACCTCGCTCTCGATGTACCGCTCGACTGTGGCCGGGTCGAGCAGATCGGCGAGCGAGTCGAACAGCGGGCGGAGGTACGGGTTGATCTTCTCTTTCAGGTCGCCGGGGAGGAAGCCGAGCCGCTCGCCCGCTTCCACCGCCGGCCGCACCAGCACGATCTTTTTCACCGCCCCGGATTTTAGCAGCGACACCGCCCAGCCGACGGCCAGGTACGTCTTGCCGGTGCCGGCCGGGCCGACGCAGAGGACCACGTCGTGCGACTTCATCGCCTGCACGTAGCGGCCCTGGCCATCGGTGCGGGGCCGCATGTATCGTCCGCCGTCGACCGTTGGGGCGATGGCCGTCTGCTCGTGCCCCTTCACCACCTCGATGACGCTCCGCACGTCTTCGGCCGTTACCTTCCCATGTTTGCGGTGGATCTGCCGCAGTTGGGTGAAGGTGCGGTCGGCCTTGTCGACGGCGTCTTCGGTCTTGCCGGCAATGGTGAGCACATCTCCGCCGCGGGTGAGCACCCGGACCCCGAAGCCATCCCGCACGAGGTGGGCGAACTGATCCCGCGGGCCGCACAGGGCCAGGCCCTCCTCGCGGCTGTCGAGGGTGAGTACGCGGCTGATCGGGAATTGCGAATCGGCCATGACGCTCCTCACGGGGTGAACAATTCGGACGGCCGACGCGGGTGGGAGGTTCGGCGGCGGCGGTGCGATCATCCCAAGCGGCCGGCGAGCCAGTGCTGGCCGTTGAACCACAGGTAGGCGACGGGGCCAGCGAAGAGCACCGAATCAAACACATCGAGCAGGCCGCCAAAGCCCGGCACGGTCTGTGCCGAATCTTTGGCGTTGCCGTCGCGTTTGATGAGCGACTCGGCCAGGTCGCCGAGAATGCCGGCGAACCCGAGGGTGACGCCGAACAGCACCGATTCCACCCACCCAAAGGCGAACACCTCCACCCCCTGTGCCCGCCCGATGAACATGAGAATGAGGGAAGCGGCCGCCGCTCCGAAGAACCCACCGATGAACCCGGCCCAGGTTTTTTTGGGGCTGAGCAGAGGTGTGGCCTTCACCCGCCCGAGGAAACGGCCGACGAAGTAGGCGGCAATGTCGCAGCATTTGGGAACGAAGATCGCCAGGGCGAGCATTAGCCCGGAGGCGTCGGGGCGGCCGGGGAAGGTGAGCCAGCGCAGCTTGAGGAAGAAGCTGGGCAGGATGCCGAGGTAGGCGATGACGAGCAGCGAATGGGCGATCTTCGTGAGGCTGTGCCCGGTCGCCCGATAACGGTACATCTCCACCGCGAAGGTGAACAACACGAACCCGCCGACGACGTACGCCGGCAACCGCCACGATTGCGGGGAGTCGTCGCTGTATCCTGGAGCGGCGGAGAGGGCGGCGAGTAAGAAGTGGCAGCCGAGGAGTAATTCCACGCCGATCACGCAAACCCACCGAAGTGGCCGGCTCGGCTCCACGATGATGCTCACCAGTTCCCGCGTGGCCAGGTAGCCGGCGGTGAGAGTGAACACAAACAAAAACGGGTACAGGGCCAGGCCGATCCTGTTGGAGATGACGGCGTCGCCGTACAGGATGGCGCCGATGCCGGCGGCCATGAGCGAACCGGCGATCAGACGTTTCGTCAGCATGCAAATCAACGGGCGGGGCGAAGCACGAAGTCAGGATACATGGCGGGGTGGGGACTGTGAAGTGGGCAAGCCCAGCCGCTATTTGTCTGCCCGCGGCGGTGGCCGCACTTCCTGCTTCGGTGGAAACTTCTTCTCCAACTCGGCGAGCAACTTCTTAAAATCCTCGCGGTCACGGAGTGGGTCAAGGTCGGTGTCGGTCTTCATATGGGCGGTCTCGTTGTACCCCGCCTTCACTGCCTGTTGCAGAAGTTCGACGGCCGTGTCGGCGTACTCCTTCTTCTTGTTCGCGATCTTGGTCGAAGCGATGGCGTAGGTACAGGCGAAGTTGTAAACGTGATCGGAACTCCAGTCGGGCAACTTCCTCAACTCAACCACTTCCGCCACGGCTTCTGCCACCTGTCCGGCTCTCACTTTCGAGAACGCCCTGTTAGCCAGGAACGGCGGTTGCTCCTCTTTCGGACGGAGTTCGACGGCTTTATCCCAGTCCTTGACCGCCTCGACGTACTTCTGGAGAGTGTCATTCGCCAGGGCCCGATTCGCGTAGCTGTAGTTGAGGGTGCTCTTGACGGTCACGTTCTGCGGTTCCGCCTCGTGGATCGGCCGCAGGATAGCGATGGCCTTATCGAACCACCCCAAGCTGTCGGCCGACTTCCCGAGTACATGCAGCAGAAAGCCCAGGTTGTTGTGGCTGTTAGCCAAATCGGATCGGTATTCGGGTATTGCGGGGAAGTCGGCCGACAGCTTCTCCTGAATGACCAGTGCCTTCCGATACTGCTCTTCCGCTTCAGGTCGCATCCCCAGTTCGGAAATCACACTCCCCAGGTTGCTATGACCGATTGCCAAATCACGGCGGTACTGGGGCACGGTGGGGAAATCAGCGGCCAGTTTCTCCTGAATGACCAGCGTCTTCCGGCATTGCCCTTCCGCCTCCCCCCACTTCCCCACGTAGGAGAGCAGACGGCCCAGGTTCTTGTGGCTGTTGGCCAATTGGGATCGGTATTCGGGTACGGCGGGGAAGTCGGCGGTCAGTTTTTCCTGAATGACCAGCGCCTTGCGGTACTGCGTTTCTGCCTCGGCGCGATCCCCGTGGTCGCAAAGCAGGTTCCCCAGGTTGGCCTGGCTGGCGGCCAACCGCATTCGGTATTCCGGCACGGCGGGGAAGTCGGCGGTCAGTTTTTCCTGAAGGGCCAGCGCTTTGCGGTACTGCTCCTCCGCTTCGGGGCGCTTCCCCACCTCGGAGAGCAGATTCCCCAGGTTGTCGTGGCTGTGGGCCAAATCGAATCGGTACTCTGGCACGGCGGGGAAATCAGCCGCTAGCTTCTCGTGGAGGGCCAGCGCCTTACGGTACTGTCCCTCGGCCTCGTCGCGTTTCCCGTGGCAGGAAAGCAGCAACCCCAGATTGGCCTGGCTGGCGGCCAAATTTTGGCGGTATTCGGGCATTGCGGGGAAGTCGGCCACCAGCTTTTCCCGGAGGGCCAGCCCCTTCCGAAACTGCTCCTCCGCCTTCCCCCATTTCCCCAGGTAGACGAGCAGGGTCCCCAAGCTGTTGTGGCTGTTGGCCAATTGGGATCGGTATTCGGGTACGGCGGGGAAGTCTGTCGCCAGCTTCTCCTGAAGGGCACCGGCTCGCT
>JALOQR010000109.1 GCA_025459365.1 Fimbriiglobus sp. | reverse complement strand
CCGCCACACGTTGGCGAAGTCCTTCCCTCCGGTGTCCTTGCTCACGCCCTTTTCGGCGGTCAATGTGCGGCGGGGATGGGCGACGAGTTGGCCCTATCGAGAACGTCGGCGGTGGTTCGATTCGCCTGCGGGTCTGACGTGTCGTGGCTCGCTCAGCCGACCACCTTGTTCTCACCGTCACCGGGAACTCCTCTCCCTCGTATTCGAACACTGTGTTGTCCACCGTGCGACGAATCCGCTCCCCTGCCCCGAGCGCCTGCGTGTGGTCGGTTTCCACCAGCACCACGCAGAACTCCTCACCACCATATCGGGCGAGGAGGTCTTCGCGGCGGATGGTCGGCCGGAGGCGGTGGCTCAGTTCGCGCAACACCGCGTCGCCGGTCAGGTGGCCGCGGCTGTCGTTGATCGACTTGAACCGATCGATATCGAACAACAGCACCGAGAGGGGGCGGCTGTGCCGGCGAGCGCGGGCCAGTTCGCGGTCGAGGAAATCGAGGAGGTAACGGCGGTTGTGCAGGTTGGTGAGGCCATCGACGATGGCGAGGCGGTGCAACTCTTCGTGATACTCCGCCTCGATGTTCCCCCCTTCGAGGTAGCGGAAGATGGCATTGCCGATCCGCACGTAGTCGCCGTCGGCGAGCTGGTGAGCGCCGGTGGTGGGGAGGTCGTTGACGTGAGTTCCGTTCAGGCTTTTCTGATCGATGATGTAGCATCCGTCGGTGTTCGACTCGACGACGGCATGCATCCGGGAAACGGAGTTGTCTTGCACTCGCACGGCCGCCGTCTCCCCGCGGCCGATGAGCGTCCGGCCGGGGTGCAGGGGGTAGCGTCGGCCCATGTCGGGGCCGCTCGGATAGATATGGACGAGACAGGCCTCCAGGTGGCCGCGGGTGACGACCACGGGGGACCGCCCGACCCAGGTATCGCCGCCGTTTTCTGCCATGACGAACCGCCCGGTGCTAACTCCACGTGCCAGGAATGTAGAGCGAGAATCGCGGCCGGTTGACACGAAGTGATGAATTCACCCCGAGGGCCCTCGGGGCGGGGGCGGAAAACTGAGGGCGGGGCGGAAAAACGTCGGCACGTTAACGGCCCGGCCCGGCGGTAATGCCCTGGATGCGGGCCTTCGGCTTGGTCAGGTCGACGAGGATGGGATTGGGCGTGACCACTTCGCTCTTGTTGCCGGCCAGATCCCAGGCGGTGAAGCGCAGGTACACCTTCGGAGTGGCCAGGTTCAGCGGCGGTTGCCAGGAGTAGCTGCCGGTGTTTTCGAGCCGCGCCGCTGCCGGCCCGTCGGTGCCGGTCACGTTCTTCCACGGCCCCTGCGGCGATTCGGCATACTCGACGGCGATCGGATCGCGGCCGAAGTTTTTGTCGGTCGCCTCCCAGTTGAGCACGAGGGCGGCCTTGTTGTTCGGATCGGCGGTCGGGGCATACACCTTGATGACCGGGGCGGTTGTGTCGAGCCGCACCTTCAGTTCGGGTGCCGTGCCCACTTGCGGTGCCCCCTCACTCAAGCCGGCACCGCTCACCGGCACCAGAGCGAATCCGTAGTCGCCCTCCAACTCCTTGTTGAAGCGAGTATCGAGCACCACCTTGAGAGGAGTCTCGCGGCCGTCGTGCTGGCTCCACCGGACCCAACTACGGCCGTCGTCGCGGGTGACGTACAGATCGACGCGAGCCACCCCGGAAGCTCCGCTGTCGAGGGTGTAGTTGAGGTCGAACCGCGGAGTCCGGCTGAACTGGGGGGCGGTTGGCTCGGGTGCCGGCGGGGGCGGTGGAGCAGCCCACCCAGCCGGCGGTGGGGCGTTGCTGCTGGCAATCGGGCGAGGGGCCTCGGCGGCCGGCCGTGTTGGCTCGGGCGGGGTGAAGCCGGGGGCGACCGGGGCCGTGCGAGGCGGGGCCGGCGCGGCGGATGGCGGCGGATCCGCGGTGAGGTTCGGCGGGGGAAGCGGCCCGGAAGGAGCAGGGCCGAGCGGTTCTTTGTTGGCCAGGGATGTGGGGGGCGCGGGAGCATCGAGGGCGACCGGCGGCACCGGCGCGGCCCCCGTACCCGACCCTGCGACCGTGGTGATCGGCCCTTTCACGTCCCTGTTGGTGCCGCCGACGTTTCCGGCCAGGTCGGCGGTCGTCACGTTCAGGGTGATCGGCCCACTCACGACCGGCTTGAAGCGGGCCGTGCGCTTGCTGATGGCCGACGCAGGCACTTCTTGCCACGCCGTGTTGTCTGGGCCAGTCTGCTTGTACCAGAGGCGGGTGTTGGCGTCGGCCGGGTGCTTGTCGTCGATCCGCCACTCCACGATGGCCTCCTCGCCGGCCATCTCGGCCGTCAGGATGGTGACCACCGGCTTGGCAGTGTCGATGACGATCTTCTCGGCCGGCGGCAAAGCCCGTGGGTTCTTGGGGTCGAGGGTGCCATCGCGGAAGACAAGCTGGAGTTGCACCCAGTATTCGCCATCTTCTTTGGTGGCGTAGTTGAACGCGGTCTTCTGGCTCGGGTCGATGCGGTCGCCGATCTCGTACACTTCCCCGCCGTCGCGCGAGACGAAGAGCAATGCCTCTTTGATGGTCTTCAACTTCTCGGGTTTGAAGTCGACCGGCACGTTGATGATCCGCTTGTTCCAGAAGCTGACCACGGGCTGAGTGGGGGCCACGGCGGGCGGGGCCGGTGCCACGGCGGGCGACGAAATCGGAACGGGGGCAATGGGCTGAGCCGGCGCGGAGGTGGCGGCAAGCATCGCAAGTGTGAAGGCATTCATCCCTGACCCCCCCCGGATTTCCCGCTCCGTTCCCCAACGGCGCAAGATGGCATCGTCTGTATCGGCTGTGCCGTAACCCAACTTGAGTATCCGGCAAAAAATCCGTGGAATTTCTCAAGCCCTTTGGGTGCTTGGGAAGACCTCGACAGTCCCTAAACTACCTCCGTTGACTACTCCCCCCCCGAGGATTAGGCGTGTCTCCGGATGATCTGAACGCACTACTCACCCAGGTGCAAGCTGGGAAACTCACCATCGCCGAAGCCGCCGCCCGCCTGAACAGCACCGGCGTGGCCGAACTCCCGTTCGCCACGGTGGATCTTGATCGCTCACGGCGATGCGGCTTCCCCGAAGTGGTACTCGGCGAGGGGAAGACTGCCGACTGGATCGAAGGGGTGGTGAAGAAATTGGCCGCGGCCGGGCAAGATGCGTTCGTCACGCGGGTCAACGAGGGGCAGGCCGCCCACCTGAGCGGGGCATTCCCGACAGGCGTGCAGGACCGCCTCGCCCGCACCTTCCTGTTGCAGTCGGCCGCCGAACGCGTGACGCCGGTGGGCGATGTGTTGGTTGTCACGGCTGGTACGGGCGACTTGCCGGTGGCCCAGGAAGCACTCGTGACCGCCCGGGTGATGGGAGCGAATGCCGACCTCATCGCCGATGTAGGCGTCGCGGGCATTCACCGGGTGCTGCGGCACCGGGCACGGCTAAACGCGGCCGACGTGGTGATTGTGGTGGCTGGAATGGACGGAGCACTGCCGAGCGTTGTGGGGGGGCTGGTCGATTGCCCGGTGTTGGCCTGCCCGACGAGCATCGGATATGGGGCGTGCTTCGCGGGCGTGGCACCGTTGCTCACGATGCTGAACAGTTGCTCGGCCGGAGTGGCGGTGGTGAACATCGACGCCGGGTTCAAGGCGGGGTATGTCGCAGCGCGGATCGCTCGCCGGGCACACAAGGCGTGAGCTACTCGTGCTCGAACCGCCTCACGGCCCGCCACCACAACCCCCACCCACTCAGCGCATATCCCAGCCCGATGGGAAACGCCATGCAGGCGGCCGTTCCCTCCGAGCCAGAGAGGGTGTAGGCGGGGTCGGCTGCCCCCCAGGCCAGAGTCAGTGGGGTGCTCAGGAAGAAGGCCGCTTCGCCCACCAGCGGAGCCAGCACGATCGGCCCGAAGAAGGTTGCCAGGGTGACAACCAGGTGAGCCAACACCGCCCTCACAGTTGATTTCGCCACCACCCCCAGCAACACCCCCAGCCCGAGGGTGAACACCGCGTACCCGGCAAACGAGGCGACCAACGACGGGACGACGAACGGGTGCAATCCGCCCGCGAGAGTGGCAATCATCACCGCCAGCGCCGCCCCAATACCCCACCCCCGGCTCCGGTGCGCCGCGGCCCTCACCTTCGCCCACAGGATGGTCGATCGCTCGATCGGGAGCGAGAACAGCGAGTCGAGCGTTTTCTTCGCCCGCTCTTCGGCGACGCTCGCTGCGGCCCGCACCCCGGCGAACGGCAACACCGCCGCTGCCACTGCCAACACCACCCGCACAACGGCGTTCAGCGTGTCGCCCGGCCCGCGACCGTCCCGTAGCCCGCTCGCCACCCCGACGAACAACCCAAGACCGAGGGCGAACAGAAAAGCCGCCACCGCACACCCGCGGGCGAGCATCAGCCATTGCCCTTCGATCAGCGGCAAACGGGCGCTGAAGTGCCGCTCTTTCCAGTCGAACGGGTCTTCCAGTTCGCCCAGGGCCGGCACCAGGAACCCGCGGCCGTCGGCGGCGGCCGGCACCTCCAGGGCGGGGTCGAACGCCGGCCGCTCGGGCACCTTGTACCACTCGGGCAGAGGTGGCTCGTCAGGCGGCGGGGGCGGTGGGGCGGGCACGGGCACCGGCACGGGAGTGAGGGCCGCCGGCGACTGAGCTTCAGTGGGGCGAGTGGCGACCGCCCGCACATTCGCCACGGCCACCATCATGAACAGAGCAGCCATCGGCAGATGGAGTGCGGCGAACAGACCGACCAATTCCCAGGTGGGGTCGCCAGTCGCCGGTGGTTGGTTCCAGGCTGCGTACAGCGGGATGAGAACGGTGACCGGCGAGGCGACACCCCCGGCCCGCACGGTCGGCGGATTGGAGCAGAGTAGGAGCAACCCGAGCAAGCCGCTCGCTGACAGCCCACCAAATGCCCACAGCAACACGTCTCGCAGGGTGGGCCGCAAAACGCTCAGCATGACGGCGAACGCCCCAACAGCCACCGCCGACACCGCCGACACCACAAACCCGGCCAGCACCCGCGGCGGATCGACCCCGCCGAACAACAGGGTGAACGCCATCACCGGCACGCCGGTGAGGATGACCGCCAGCACGAACACCAACCGGGCGGCCAGTTTGCCGAGTACCAATTCCCACCGACCGAGGGGCGAGGTGAGAAGGAAGTCGAGCCGCCCTTTCTCCTTCTCCTCGGCAAGTGCTCCACCCGCATACACCGGAGTGAGCAACAGCACGGCGGTCTGCTGGGCGATCAGGAAGATGAGCAGGAACGTCTCGGCGAACTTGTCCAGGCGGGCCGGATCGGCGAGGGCCGCCCCGCCGAACAGCAGAGCGCCGACATCCGCCGAGGGGAAGAGTTGCAGGTAGGCAGCAAGCAGGCCGACGAGCAGGAGAAGCGCGAGCGCCACCCGGAGCGGCAGGTGAGTACCGCGGCGGGCCAGCCGCACCAACTCGAACCGGAACAGCGGGCCGAGGAGCATCGTGGAATGATACGGGTCGGGTCATGCCCCCGCGATCCACCTCCCCACGCCCGACCCTCAAATCTGTTCTATGGTGCAGTCAGAATCACCCTTGCCTGGCCCCTTCTGAAGGTTTGCGCATGGATCAGCTGTACTGCACCGGCCCCGCCAGCGGCTCAACCACGACCGAGACGACCCCACCGCCGGGCAAATCGCTCCGCCTGCCGACCGTCCGGGCCACCTCCGCCGGCGTCCGCCCGGAAGCGCTGCACGCTGTTTTGCCGCATTCCTTGTTCACGCCGACGCCGACTCGTCCGTCTGCCCGGCTGGCTCTCTTAAAAACCCCGCAAGGCCGCCTGCTGACTCACGCCGTTCCGCACGATGGCGGCTTCTTTGCGCACACCTTGCTCAACGTCCCCGACACCGCCGATGCCCTGCTCGCCGTGCAGACGTGGGGCAGCCCGCAATGGCAACGCACCCCGCCGGAAGGCGGCAGCGAGTTGCCGGAACTCCCCTACCTCCCGGTGGCGGATGTGCTCGACGACGCCGGGCTGAAGGAGTGGCTCAGCGATTCGTATCATCGCGAGTTGCTGGAGTTCGCACTCACGGCGTTGCTTGGCGGCCCGGCCGAGAGCCAGCTATTCCTGGCCGCCGCCTCGAACGATGTAGCCTGGGTGGTTTATGCTGCCGGCCGCGCATTGCCGCCCGACTTCGTGGAATCGCTCACCTTCAGCACCGCCGAGGCCGAGCCGCTCACTTGCACGGCCCGCGTTGTCGGCTACGATCCCGGCCCAGACGGCCCCGATCTGCCCGCCGCTTGCTACCGCCCCCACATCGGGTTGAACACCTTCACCAGCAAGCGGACCGACCTGAAAGCCGCTGTGCCATTCGCACCGTTCGCCGTGAACGCCCTGGCGGAAGGCAACTTCGCCCAACTGGACGACCTGAAAGCCACCTGGCAACGGCTCGGGGTGAAGTCGGCCGCCAAGTTCGACCTCGTCTTCCGCCTCGATCGCGGCACCGGCACCCTGACCAAAGACGAGGCCACCGACGCCCTCCTCCACCCACCGCTCGCCGCCTGGATCTCGGCTCGCGCCGACGTGCTGCAACAACTCCTGGAGTGGGCGATCGACGACCGCACCTTCGCCAACGGCCCGTTCGGCCGGGCGGTGCAAAGCCTGCGGCAGAAGCCCGATGTGCTGGCCAAGCTCGCCGCGAGCGTCCGCACCGCAGGCGATGAAGCCCTGGCCGTCGGCGACCGCAACCGCACCGCCAACGCGTTCGAAGTGATCCTGCCGATGGTCGCCCCGGCGAAGGCGAACGCCGTGTGGGGCGAACTGCTCACCCGCACCCCAGACCCCGACTCGCTCGCCTGGGAAATGCGGTGGTACCTGCTCCCGCGGTTCGTGCGGTTCAAGCAGCAGAACCAACCAACCGCCAGCGCCGATCCGGCGTTCGCTCGCTGGCTCGACGTGCCAGCCGATCGCCTGAGTGAACTGCTCGCCCTCGATCTACCGAAGGCGTACCAACTCACCGCGGCCACGGCTGCCGTCCGCCGCGAGGCCGAGCCGTCGCCGTTGCTTGTGACCACGCTCGCCAAGCACCCCGCCCTCGTGCTCGAACTGCTGAAGGCCGACGACGGAGGCAAACTGTTCGCCGGCCTGCTCGCCCACGCCCCCGAGCGGGGCTGGTTCGAGGACGTGGTGGGCAACGCCGCCGACTACCCGCCGGCCCAGTTGAACGCCTTCTTCGAGGCCACCCTCGCGGCTGGCAAGCTCGACGCCGACCGCCTGGTGCGGACGCAAGGAAACCGCCTACTCGAACTGTTCGCGGGTCAGTCTGGGCTGGACCGCCTCGGCACACAGTTCCTCGCGACCCCTCCCGCCGACAGCTACAGCAACGCCGCCGTCCTCGGTTTCCTGGCGAAGTTGCGGGAACAGGACGGGCTGACCGACGACCTGAAAGGCCGCATCGACGCCGTGCGGACGGTGCGAGCCTATCTGGATTCGCCCACTTTCGATACCGCCGCCATCGCCCCCGTGCGGGCCGCCTTCGCCCTCACCCCGCCGGTGCTGCCGCCCGCCGCGAAGGACGACCTCTTCAACACCCTCGTCCGCGAACTGGCCGACCGGCTCGACGCCGCCAGCCTGCAAGACGACCTGATCGCGGCGCTCAACGGGTTCGGCGACACGGCCGCCCGCGACGGCACCGACCTGTTCGAGAACTTGCTGCGAGAGGTGCGGAAAGAGCGGCCCGAGTTCGGCCGGAAGGCGAACGCGGTCGAGGCGTTCCTGGCGGTGGCGCTCGGAGCGGCCGACGACCGGCTGGTGCCAAACCCAGAGGGGCTGGACGGGCACGCGTTCGCGGTGGCGTCGGATGCGGCCAAACTGGGCGGGGCCAAGGTACTCGCCGAGGTCGATCGGCGAGCGGCAGACTGGCCGAAGAACGCCCGCACGAAGTGGGGGTTCCTGCTGACGGCGGTACGGCCGAAGGTACGGTGGCAGCGAGACTTGATCTGCGCCGCGATCGGCGGGGCGGTGGTGGCAGCCCTGATGGTGGCGTCGAAGTTCATGCAGTGACGGGCGAATGGGCAGCCGGGGCACACCTCGGCCGCCGCGGTCACTTCTTCTCGGCCTCCTTCACCAACTCGTCGAGCTGCCGGTCGAGTTGCTTCTCGTTGCCGTATGACTTGGACCGGATGATTCCTTTGGCGTCGATCAGGTAGACCGTCGGCCACGCCTGCACGTTCCACGCCTTGGCGATCGGCCCG
This sequence comes from Fimbriiglobus sp., assembly GCA_025459365.1. Classification (GTDB taxonomy): domain Bacteria; phylum Planctomycetota; class Planctomycetia; order Gemmatales; family Gemmataceae; genus JALHQU01. The sequence goes on along the minus strand of JALOQR010000109.1, from coordinate 4,969 downwards.
TTGGTGCCCTCGGGGCCGTTCCAGAACGAGCGCCAGGTGATCTTCTCCTTCTCCATCCGCTCCTTCAGCTTCTTCTTGTCCGTATCCGAGTTGACGCCGACCAGGGCGAACGGCTTGTCCTTCAGACGCTCCACGAGCGACCGCTCGTGCGGGTACATGGCCCGGCACGGGCCTCACCAGTCGCCCCAGAAGTCGAGCATCACCACCTTCCCCTTGTAGTCGCTCAGCTTGAACTTGGTGCCGTCCAGGTCTTCCCCCTCGATCTCCGGGGCCGGCTTGCCGACGCGGAGGTTCCGCAGCTCGAACAGTTCGACCTTGGCCACGTCGCCCAGCGTGTTCGTTCCTCCGCGGCCGAGCAGTTTGACGTCGCCAAAGTCCTCGGCCACCGCCTCGAACAGCTTCTCGGCGGCTGCCGCCAGTTCGTCCTGGTTCTTCGCCTTCACGTACTCGGCCCGATCGAATTGCCCTTTCGCATCCCATGCCCTCACTACCGCCAACTGTCCGAGCACGATCCTGTCCTTGTTCCGCTCGCCGACGGCGGCGAGTAGGGCCAGGGCCGGCTTGTGATTCGTGTACGACTCATGCGTGCCATAGCGACCGAGGGTGAGCACGACCTTTCCGATCTTCGGGTTGGCGGCATGGTGCTCAGCGGCCAGTTCCATCGCCGGCTTGCCCTGCGGCAAGTGGTACACACGCGGGATGGTGAGCAGCCACTCCAGCGCATCGAACCCGGCCTCCGACTTCGGGTCGGCCTTGACGATGGACAATGCCGCCTCATACCGCGTGATTTGCCCCCGCTCCGCCTCCTCGAACAGTGCGTCCACCTTCTTCCCATCCTTCTCCTCCGCAGTCATCTCCTGATACTTCTTCATGGTTTCCTGCTGGGCCACTGCGTCCTCTCTCTTCAAGGCGGCCAGCCTCTCGCCGAGTGTCTCCGCCTTCGCCGGCGGCTTCGGCTTGTCGTCAGCCCGGCCGCCCGGGGCGACGAGGGCGAGGACGACGGCCGTGGTGAATACACTCCTCACGGGCACCTCCTTTGCGGCCGACCGTCGGTGTGACGGGCGGCTGTGCAGCCGAGGGTATCCGCTCCGACTGGCGGGTGCAACGCCCCACTCGACACGAAAAAGGGCGGGCCGGCGGGTGGCGTTTTGCGCCACCCACCGGCCCACCCGGCACGGCTCGTTCGTTTCCGTCAGTCGTTAGCGATCCCGGCGGACGGGCACTTCCTGGCGGTCCATGTCTTCGTCCTCAACCTCGATCTCCTCCGCTTCCACGGCGACCGCATCCTTCGGTAGGTTGGGATCGAGTTCGACGGTGATCGGCTGCGTGTACTCCTTGTCGTCCAGGGTGAACACCACCTTGTACACACCGGCCTTGATCGCCCCGCCGCCACCGAAGCCACCGCCGCCGAAGGTCCAGCGCACGCGGTGCAAACCGGGGTCGGAGAGCGGTTTCACCGTGGGCCGCGGGGTGGTGTCGCCCCCCAACCCACGACCACCGCCGCCAGCGCCACCGCGGCCACCGAACCCGCCGCCACCCTGGCCGTATTCCCACACCGTCTTACCGGTCACATCCACGATCTTCAGCGACGCCTTCTTCCCCTTCTCGTTGACGAGGATATCGATGGCGGCGCCGCGGGCCGGGTTCTCGCCGGCGAACTTGCGGTCGGTCTCGCTGTAGGGCGAGCGGCCGTTCGGGTTCAACCGCCAGCGGGTGGCAGTGGCGGGGGTGAACAGAGTCACCGGGGTCTTGAGCACGGTGGTGCTCATCTGGCGAATGGCGTTGATATCGAGCACCCACACGCTGCGGCCGTGGGTAGCGACAACCAACTCACCGGCGGTGGTCGGCTGGGCGAACTCGTGGCAAGCGACGGTCGGCAGGCCGGCCCCGAGCTTGGCCCAACTGCCGCCTTTGTTCAGGGAGACGAACGCCCCGAACTCGGTGCCGCAGTAGAGGATGCTGGTGTTGACGTAGTCTTCGCGGAGCACCCGCGTGCTGCCGAACTCGGGCAGGTTGCTGTTGATGCTCTTCCAGGTCGCACCGTAGTCGTCGGTGGCGAACAGGTACGGCTTGTCGTCGTTCGAGCGGTGGGCGTCGAACGACACATAGCAGCGGCCCGCCTTGTCGCGGGATGGCTCGATGCTGCCGACGCAGCGGAAGCCCGGCAAGCCAGCTTTCTTCACGTTCTCGGTCACGTTCTCCCACTTCAGCCCACCGTCTTTGGTCACCCACAGGTGGCCATCGTCGGTGCCGGCCCACAGTACGTCGGGCGTCCGCGGCGACTCGCCCAGGGCGATCATGCTACCCGCCTTGCTGCGGGTGAGGTCGGGGGAGATCGGCTTGAGATCGGCCCCCTTCTTGACGCTGCGGAACACGTACTGAGCGCCGCAGTAGAAGATGCTCGGGTTGTGGCTGCTGAGGATGAACGGGGTGTTCCAGTTGAAGCGCAGTTGCTCGCCTTCCTTGACCGGGGCCGGGCGGATACCAGCCGACTCGCCGGTGCGGAAGTTCCGCCGGCTGATCGCCCCGCCCTGGCTCTCGGTGTACACCTCGTCCGGGTCGGTTGGGTTGACCCGGCAGACGAACCCGTCGCCGCCGCTCACGTACACCCAGTCTTCGTTCACGGGGCCAGTGCTCTTGAGCGTGTCGCTCGGCCCGCCCCAACTGCCGTTGTCTTGCAAGCCGCCGTACACCCGGTACGGTTTGCGGTTGTCCACGGCCACGTGGTAGAACTGGCCGAGAGCGAAGTTGTTCAGGTGGTCCCACTTCGCACCCTTGTCGTAGGTGACGTAGAACCCGCCATCGCACCCGATGATGAGGTGCCGGCCGTCCTTCGGGTTGATCCACAGGGCGTGGGCGTCGGCGTGGACGCCACCCGCCGTCCGCAGGTTCTCGAACCGCTTGCCCCCATCGGTGCTGACGTAGATCGGGGTGGGAGTGTCGCACAGGACGTAAACGGTGTTGTCATCCGTCGGATCCACGCGGATCTGGCTGAAGTACATCGGCCGCGGGTTCAGGCTGTTGACCCGCTCCCACTTTTCGCCGTTGTCCTTGCTCACGAACACGCCGCCGGTCTGGTAGCCGTCCTTGCCTTGTCGCCCCTGGACGTTCGGCTGCTGGCCACCGAGGCCGAGGCCGTAGGGCTTGCTGGCGTTCTGGCCCCGCTGCGGGCCACCACCACCACCACCACCGGCCACCGGCGCACCCAGGGTCACTTCCAGCTCCTTCGTTTCTTCGCCCCGCTTCAGCTTCACTTTCACCTTGTCGCCTTCCTTCTTGGTGGCGAGGATCGTCCGCTGGTCCTGGATGTTGGCCACCGGCTTCCCGTCCACCTCGACGATCAGGTCCCCTTCCTTGATGCCCGCCTTCTCGGCCGGGCCGCCTTCAGTCACCGACCCGACAGCCACGCCGGGAGCCATGCCGCGGCCTTGCATGATGCCGACGCTCGGCACCGGCTGCGTTGGGGCTGGGCCGCCCTCACCGGGGCGGGTGCCGAGGGTGACTTCAATCACCTGTTCTTTCTTGTCGCGGAGGATGGTGAGCTTGATCTTGTCGCCGGCCTTGTTGCCGGCGTAGCTGTTCACGAGTTCGTCGTCGGTGGTGATCTTGAGGTCCCCGACCTTGATGACGATATCGCCGTCCTTCAGCCCGGCCTTGGCCGCTGGGCTGTCGGGGGTGACGCTGGTGAGCTTGGCCCCACCCTTGTTCTCGACGGGGTCCATGACGGCCCCGAAGTAGGCCGCCGCGGCGGTGCCGGTGCCGACCTTCTCGGTGTCGATGATGGCGAACAGCAGCCCCTTGGTCTTGCGGCTGTAGTCGAGGCCGATGCGACCGGTCTTCACCGTCGGCAGGCCGTTTTTCAGTTTCTCGTCGGTCAGCTTCTTCCACGTCTTGCCGCCGTCGGCGGTTTTGTAAAGGCCGCCGCCGGGGCCGTGCGTCACCACCGGGCCGTAGCTGTCTGGAACTGGCGGGGTACCGAAGAAGCCGTCGTGTTCGTCCCGCTTGTGGTCCCAGAAGGCGGCGATGATCACGTTCGGGTCGGTCGGGTCCATCCGCATGTCGATGACGCCGGTGTTGTCGTCCACGAAGCAGACGCGGTTCCACGTCTTCCCGCCGTCCTCGGTCTTGTACACGCCCCGCTCGCCGCCAGGCCCGTACAGCCGCCCCTTCGCCCCGACGTACACCACGTTCGGGTCTTTCGGGTGGATGAGCACTTTGCCGATCTGGAACGACTTCCGCAGGCCGACGTTCGCCCACGTCTTCCCGCCGTCGGTGCTCTTGTACACCCCGTCGCCGTAGGTCACGGAGTTCCGCGGGTTGTTCTCCCCGGTGCCGAGGTAGAGGATTTGCGGGTTGCTGGCCGACACCGCCACGTCGCCAATGCTCACGGTGGCCTGGGTGTCGAACTGGTGGTCGAAGGTGATGCCGTTATTGACAGTCTTGAGCAGACCGCCGCTCGCGGTGGCGATCCAGTAGTTGGTTGGATCGGCCTCGTTGACAGCGATGGCTGTCACCCGCCCGCCCATGTTCGCCGGGCCGATGTTCCGCCACTTGAACTGACTCGACACATCGGAGGGGAGTGCCCCCTCCACGCTCGCCTGGCTCGGGCCAGACTCGGCCTTGATCGGTTGCTTCTCCAGCTCGGCAATCTTCTTCTGCAACTCCTCCATCTGCTTTTTCAGGTCGTCGAGTTGCTTCTGCTTCTCGGCCGCGGCGGGCGGCTTGTCCTGGGCATAGGAGGGGATGGCGACCACGGCGGCCGCCAGCAGGCCAAGTAACGGCCAGCGGAGGGTACGGAGGGTGCGGAGCACGAGGGGTGTCCCGGAGTGAATATGGGATAACAGGGGAGGCTGACACAAGTTGTACATAAGCAGTGGGGGGGTTGCCAATCTGAATAAAGAATGAGAGATGGGAAAGCGGTGCCGGTGGTAGGGGTTGGGTCGGGGGGTACCCACCCGCTGCCGCCCGG
>JALOQR010000108.1 GCA_025459365.1 Fimbriiglobus sp. | reverse complement strand
CCCCACCGCCACTTCCTTTGGCCCGCCGGCGGTGCTGCTCCGCACGTCCCGCGCGTGGGCGTGGGCCACCCGTTGGCCGAGTTTCATGAGCGCCGCGACAGGATCGTGCCCGTTGGCCACGAAGTTCGCCGGGTCGAAGGTCACCCGCAGGCTACCGCTCTCGTACCCGTCGAGGTAGGCGGCCGTTTCGGCTCCGCCGTCGAGGCCGGCTTCGAGGCACACCGTCACGCCGATGCGGTCGCCGTGCCCACCGAGGGCGAGCAGACTCTCCCGCAGCACTTCCGCTTTGCTCGGTTCCTTCGGGCCGAACGACAGGATGGGGAATGGGTCGGCCGACGGTGCGGGGGCGGCCGGCTTGTCGTCGGCCTTCGGGAGGCGGGGCAACGGCACCACCAATTTCTTCGCCCCGAGGTCGTAGGCGAGTTGCATGGCGGCTTTCAGGTGGTCGAGCCGCTGCTGTTGCTGCGCGAAGGTGTCGAGGCCGTGGCGGAGCGGGACGTGCAGTGCGGCCAGTTCGAGGTTGAACGACCGAAGCAGGGTGCGGAATTCACGGCGGCCGGTCACTCCCAGCCGATCGTGGGCGAGGTCGCCCACGGCATCGACCTGCACGCCTTGCACGCCGAGCTTGGCGGCGGCCATCAACCCCGCCCGCACCGGTAGGCCGAGCGATTCGAGAACGACGCCGAGGTGGAACTGGTTCATGAGTTCAGTTTACACGAACCGACCCGGCGTCGTGGGGTCGTGGCGGTTCACCCCTTCGGATTCAAAAATGTGCTGAACGGGCGGACGATGCGGCGGAAGGCGTCGGCCGGCAGGTGGACCGTCTTCCAATTCTTGCTCCGCGGCCGCATGTGCTCGCGGTAGGTCGTCACGTCGATGCCGCGGAGCAGGTACCAGTCGGCCCGGAAGGCGAACAGGTCGGGGGTGTTCTCGGGGAGGGCGAACGGCGGCTGGATCTGGTACGCGAACGCCAGCACCCCGCGGTAGCCCGGCCCGAGGCAGTCGGCCCACTGCCCGAGGGCGTTGATGTCTTCCTCTTCGGCCCAGTTCTGCCACGACGTGTTCGGCTTATTGGCGGAGCCGGACGGGAACTTGCGGCCTTTCACGTCAACCACCAGCCGGGCGGTGTCGAGGATGATGAAGTCGGCACTTTTCAGGTGCGTGTCACCGAACGGCGACCGCCTCGCCTCATCGGTAGGGATGAACATCACCCCGCGGCTTCGCAGGTAAGCCTCGAACGCCGCCTCGTAGTGGTTCGAGCGGATCATGCGGGTAGTGTAACGAGCCGCCGCCGCCGGGGGGCGGGGAAAAGTGGTGCGCAACGCCGCCTGGCGAAAGACCCATCACCACTGCCACCGCCAGCGCTGGCAGTGGGAGTGCAGCCCGCCCGGTTCCTACAACATCTCGATGAACTCGATCGACGCTCTTTTCGCCCGCCTGCGTGCCCAGAACCGCAAAGCGTTCATCCCCTTCCTACCGGCTGCCGACCCGGACTTGGCGTTCACCGCCGCCGCCTTGCCGGCGGTCGCCTCCGCCGGTGCCAGCCTGATCGAACTCGGCGTGCCGTTCTCCGACCCCATCGCCGATGGGCCGGTCATCCAGGCGAGCTACACCCGCGCCCTCCGCGGCGGGTTCAAACTCGACGCGATGTTCGATACGGTGAAGTCGGTCACGTCGGCCGTCGGGTGGAACACGCCCACGGTGGTGATGGGGTCGTACTCGCTCATCCACAAACGCGGCCCGGAGGCGTTTATCGACGCCTGCCTGAAGAGCGGGCTGAGTGGGGCGGTAGTGCCCGACCTGCCCGCCGAGGAGGCCGACGAACTGGCGAAGCGGTGCCGCGACCGCGACTTCAAGCTGATCCTTCTGGTGACGCCGACCACCACCCCGGAGCGGATGGCGAAGATCGCAGCGGCGTGTGGCGGGTTCGTGTACGTGGTGAGCGTGGTCGGCATCACCGGCGGGCGGGCGGCGGCGGCGGAGGTGGTCGGCAAGGTGACGGCACGGCTGCGGACGATGACCGACCTGCCGCTGTGCGTCGGGTTCGGGGTGAGCCAACCGGAGCACGTGCGAGAACTCGCCCCGGTGTGTGATGGGGTGATCGTCGGCACAGCCCTGGTGAAGCATCTGGAGAAGGCGGGGGAAGGGCGTGAGGCGGCTCTGGCGGCAATCACGAAACAGGTGGCGGAGTTGAGCGGGGCGTTGGGGTGACGTCAGATTCCACCGCGGAGGGCGCAGAGAACGCGGAGAAAGAGGGGGGCGGGGCAGTTCTTCTCTCCTGACAATCTCTCGACTCCTCTCTCCGCGCTCTCTGCGCCCTCCGCGGTGAAATCGGCCCTCAATTCAGCGGCACCCGGCCGGCTTCCATCTTCTGCCGCAGGTCGGCGAAGTACGCCGTCAGTTCTTCGGCCGATTTCACCTGTTTGCGGCCGCACCCGCCGGAACTGCACCCGCCACCGGTGCCACACCCACCACCCGACCCGCAGTCGGGTTTGTCGCACGTCGTCTTTGGCTCGGGCGGGTCTTTCGTCACCCCCATTCGCCGCACGTCGAGCAACCGTACGGCCAACCCGAAACGGTCGCTCAACCCCGCCAGAAGCGGGTCGAGGTCGCACTCGCCCCACGGCACGGCGTGCAGCACCGCCCCGCGACGGTCGAGGGTGACTTCGCAGTCGAGGAACGTGACCTGGTCGGAGGCAGCGGCTTGGAGGATGGTGTCGGCCAGTTCGTCGGCGGTACGGGCGTCGGCGAGGTCTTGCCCGGTGGCAGTGCGGAGAACGCGGCCGTCGTCGTCGAGTTGCGAGGCGAAGCGGTCTTCGACCGGGCCGAAGCAGGTGCCGAGTTCAATTCCGCGGGCCGACTCAATCACCACCACCGCCCCGCGGTCGGGGGTGAGGTCGGCGGCGAAGCGGCCAACGAAAGCCGAGCGGCCGTACTGGATGAGGAGGGGCATGGTTGCTTCCTGAACCGACCCCGGCCGGGGTCGGCTCCAGACTCGTTGTCATTCCGGTACGGTCAGCGGTTCCGCACCAAGCGTTACCACGGTGAACCCATGGGCGGGGTAGCGGTCGAGGAAGTCCATGAGCTTGGCGGGGGTAGTGCCGTCGATGGCGGCCTGCACCTCGTCGAGCGGACGCACGCGGCCGAGGTGGAACCACTCGGCGGCCATCGCCCCGGCGCGGGCGCTGGTTGATTCCTGTTGCATGATGAGGCTCGTCTTCAGCCCGGCCTTCACCCGGTCGAGTTCCTCGTCGGTCACGCCGTCTCGCAGGCCGCGGAGTACCTGCACGATCACTTCGAGCGTCTGCTGTGCCCGGGCCGTCTCGGTGCCGGCGTAGCACACTACGGCCGCCTTTTCCTTGACCTGATCGTGGCTAGCGCTCACGGCGTAGCACAGCCCCCGCTTCTCCCGCACCTCGGTGAACAACCGCGAGCTCATACCCCCGTCGAGTACGTTCACGGCGGCGCGGGCGAGGTAGTAGTCCGGGCTTCGGAATGGAGCGGTTGGATAGGCCAGCGTGATCTGAGTCTGGTTCGTGTCCTTGGGGATGTGCGTGTAGCCGGTGGGCGGCACTGCCCCAGGCGTGACGTCGGATGCCTTTCCTTTCCAGTCCGCGAACACGCTGCCCACCAGCTCTTTCAGTGGTTCCCAGGCGATGTTGCCAGCAACCGAGAGGATCGCGCCGTTTGGGTGGAAGCGGTCGGCGTGGAACTTTTTGACGTCGGCTGGGGTGACGGCCATGAGGGTTTCGGCCGTGCCGTACTGGTTGCGGCTGTAGGGGTCGGGGTAGAAGCGTCGCTTGAGTTCGAGGAAGCAGAGGTCGGGCGGGGAGTCGTCCAGCCCCTTCAACTCTTGCAGGGAGATGTCGCGGGCGGGTTCGACCTCGTCGTCGGGTAGCCACGGCCGCAGCACCACATCGGCGTAAAGCCGCAAGACACTGGGCAGGTTGCGGGCGAGGGTGCCGGCGGAGAAAACGACGTTGAACGTGCCTGCGGATTCGCTGTGGTCGGCACCGAGGTTGTCGAAGGCGGCGGCGAGTTGCTTGCTATCGTATTCGCCGGCCCCGCGGGTGAGTACATCGGCGAAGATGCCGCACAGGCCGAGCTTGTCGGCCGGTTCGTAGGCGTACCCGGCCGGGATCATCAGGTTCATGCTGGCCGAACGGACGTGCTCCATCTGCTCGCCGAGCAGAGTGAGGCCATTCGGGAAGGTGTGCTGGAAGAGTTGCTGCGGCACGGGCATTCTCGGGCGAGCGGGGGGCGTCAGCTCCCTGGTGTCGGGCGAATACGAGAACCAGGGGGCTGACGCCCCCCGCTCGCCCGAAGGGAGATTATACTCCCGCCTCGCCAGCCGGCTTGTATCGCACCCGTGTTGGGCGGAATCCGAACCGTTTGTAGAGCCGCACCGCCGGGGCATTATCGGCCGTCACCTCCAGGTGGCATCCGACCGCCCCGGCGTTGGCGAACCCGGCCAAGCACTTCACCAACAATGCCGCCCCCACTCCCTTCCCGCGGGCCTCCGGGCACACCCCCAGGTTCTGCACCATCCCCCACCCGCCGCTCACCACCCCCTGAATGGCCCCGGCGTATCCGCCCGGCCCCGCGGCCAGCCAGGTCGCCGACGGGCAGAATCCCCGCAGCCCCCGTACCGCCCTCATGAGGAACCGGCACCCCATCCGGTCGGCCAGGTTGGGGAAGACCTTTCCGTCCAGGTCGTCGTGGAAGCTGGTGAAGAGTACATCGGCGTGGAGATCGAGCAGGTGCTCGGCCCAGGCGATGAGGCGGAAACCAGGGGCGAGCGGGGCGGGCACTGGCCGTGGAGTGAGCGGCCGTTCCATGACGTACCGCTTGTAGTGCGACGGGAGGACGGGGTGCATGGCGGCCTCCGGACCAGGCGACTGATGATAGCGGCAGGGGGGCTGCCCTGGCAACGCACCTCGCACCCGGCATGCCGCCAGCCACACTACCCTTGGCCCCGCACGGGCCACCGACGATCTGCGGCGTTACGCCGCAGATGGGCTTCGAATCCCCCCACGGAGTGCCCAGCCCTTCGGATCGCTTGGACCGAGTCTGTCCGCCTCACGGCCAGAAACTGATCCGTGCGGTGGCGTTTCCTCTCGGCCATGACATTTCACGCCGCGCAAAATTCAGCCGACGCCAGGGAACTTTGCCCCGCGGTTGCTCCCCGCCCGAACGCGACCTACGGTTCTGCATCGCTCTGAGTACCCCCGCCTATGTTCGCGTATCCGTGTCCGTCGTGCAGCCAGCGCCTGCTTGCCCCCGTCGGGCGGGTCGGCCAGCGGAGTATCTGCCCGAAGTGCCTACACCCGCTCACTGTACCGCACCCGGAGCATGTAGCGGCGAGTGGCCCGTTCACCCCCGCCAAGAACGAGGGAGTCTCTCTTCCCGAACCAGAGCGGGCCGAATTGTTCGACTCGGTCCCGCTCACGCCGGAGGTCGCCAACACCCCCGCCCCGCTCGATACCCTGCCGGCACGCAACGCTGAATTTGCGGAACCGGACCGCAGCGAGACTCCGACCGAGCCACTTCTGGATCTTGTCGCCGCTCCGCAGCCCTCGCCGGCCACCCGGCCAGCTTCTCCACCCCCCCGCCCACCCCGGCGAGCGGCGGCGGAACTCGATGGGCAGGTGGCTTTCGATCCGGCGACTCTGTTTGCCGGTGACGCCGTCGCCCAGTTGAGCGCTGCGATTTCGATGCGAATGGCCCCACCGCCGCCACCGGCCTCCGATCGCACCTACGCGGCCGTCGGGTGGTTGGCCGGCAGTTTGGTCGGGCTGGCGGCATGGGTCCTCGGTGTGTGGCAGGCGGGTGGATGGCTGCCGTTCACGGCCGTGGTCGGTGGCTCGATGGTGGCGTTTGGAGTCGCGTGGCGGGCCTACTTGAGCGGTCGCGGCCGTGGGGCTGGTGTCGGGCTGTTCGCCCTTGTTCCACCGCTCTGCCTGGTGAATCTGTTCCGTCCGGCCGCCGGGGTCGCGTTGTGGCCGCTCGGGTTCGTCGTGTCTGGGGGGGCGTTGCTCGGGCTGTTTGCCGCTGGCGAACCGGTGGGGGCGTGGGTGAACCAAATGTTTGAAGTGACGCCCACGCCGATGGCAATCGACGTGCAGGCCGCGGCCACCCGACTCCAGAACAAGGACGACCGCGAAGCGGCCCGGCGAGCGCTGGTGCGAGCCGGGGCGGCGGCCGAGCCGGCCGTTCTGCGGTTGCTCGGCGGCAAGCCTGATGCCACTGTGCTTGCGGCGTGCGATGTCCTTGCTGAAGTTGGCACGGCCGAGAGCGTGCCCGCCCTGCGAAAACTGGCCGATGAGACGGTCAGCAAGGCGGTGCGGCTCGAAGCCACCGCTGCCGCGGATGCCATCGAGAAGCGGCTCGGCAAGTAACGATTCGACCGGAACAACGGGCCGGGTGGGTTTTCAGCCCGCCCGGCCCGTTGTTTTTGCCCACCTCCCGCCGGTCTGCTTACTTACCCCAGGCTTGGGGCGGGCACGGCGTTCCGTATCCTTCCCCTCGAAGATCTGGGGAGGGTACGCACGTGCTAGGTCTCGTCCGCTGGGTTGGGTGGCTGCTCGCCCGGTTCTTGTTCGCCCTGCGATACTCCGTCACGGTGAAGGGAAAGAAGGAGGTCCTGGCCAAGCGGGGCCCTTACCTCGTTCTCCCCAATCACATCGGGTTCACCGACCCGCCGAACGTCTACGTCCATCTGTGGCCGTTGTTCCGCTTCCGTCCGGTGGCGAACGAGATCAACTTCAGCGACCCCATCCTCGGCACGATCGCTGCCATCATGCGGACGATCAAGGTGCCCGATATGGATCGGGCCAGCGCCGACGCCCACAAGCGGGCGGCGGACGCTGCCAACCGCATCGCCGAGGCGCTCAAAAAGGGCGACAACGTACTCCTCTGGCCGAGTGGGCGGCTAACGCGAGACGGCGTCGAGCGGCTCGGTGGGGCGCGGGCAGTGTCGGACGTGCTGGCGATGGTGCCGGAGGCCACCGTTGTGCTCGTCCGCACCCGTGGGCTATGGGGGAGTTGGTTTTCGTGGGCGTATCGGGGGCCGTTGCAACCCGTTCTGGGGATGATGCTGCGTGGATGGCTCATCCTCATTTCCAACCTGTGGTTCTTCACCCCGCGGCGAAAGTTGACGTTGACGGTCGAGGCGTTCACCGCCACCGAGCGGCCCGAGGCGACCCGCGAAGCGATCAACAAGTGGCTGGAGGCGTGGTACGAGGCAGACACGGCTTCGCCGAACGTCGCCGAGGCGGTTCAGAACGAACAGATCCGCGACTCGCAAGAACATGTGCCAACGCCCGACGCCGGGGCGAGCGTGTGGCCCGGCGAAGTTCCCACTTTCGTGCCGTACCACTTCCTTCTCGGCTCGCGGTCTTACGACTTCCCGCCGCCCCACGCCGACGCTCAACTCGACCTGTCGGCGGTGAAGGCCGAGGTCAAGCAGACGGTCGCCGACCTCATCGCCGAGAAGATCAAGCGGCCACTCACCGAGGCCGAAAACCGGCCCGAAACCACGTTTCTCGATCTTGGCATCGACAGCCTCGACGGCATGGACATCACTCTGCATGTCGAGCAGCGGTTCGGATTCGCCGGTGATCAGGTGCCGCAAAGCATCGGGCAGTTGTGGGCGCTCGGGGCCGGGTTGGCTGTCCGGGGGGCGGCCAAGCCCCCGCCAAAGGTGTGGTTCAAGCCGCCAGTGGAGAAGGGGGGGATTGGTATCCTGGGTGACACCGTGCCGGAAGCCTTCGCGCGGCGGTGCCTGCTGCACCCGAAGGACGCCGCCGCCGCCGACGACATCGCTGGTGTGGTTACTTATGAGCGGTTGCTGCTCGGCGCTCGTTTGCTGAGCGAGCGGTTCCGCAAGTTTCCCGAGCCGAATGTCGGCCTCATGCTACCGGCGAGCGTGGCCGGAGATGTGGCTCTGCTCGCTCTGCACCTGGCGGGCAAGCTCCCGGTCGTGCTGAACTGGACAACCGGCCCGGCCAACCTCGACCACGCTGTGAAACTCATGGGCCTGAACCGAGTGGTCACATCGAAGGCGTTCATCGACCGCACGCACCTGAGCGTCCCTGGCGTCGAGTTGGTGTTTCTCGAAGAAGTGCGCAAGACGATCGGCAAGCTGGAAGGGTTGCGAGCGCTCCTCCGGCAGAGGTTTTTCCCAACCCTGGCGAAGGCCTTCGCCCTCCGGCATGCCATCCACGATCCAAACGCCCCGGCGGTGGTGCTGTTCACCAGTGGTAGCGAGAAAGCGCCGAAGGCGGTGCCGCTCACGCACGCCAACGTGCTGAGCAACATGAAGATGACAATTCCCGCCCTCGACGTCACCCGCCGCGATACAGTTCTCGGTTTCCTTCCGCTGTTCCACAGCTTCGGCCACACGGTCACGTCGTTGCTTCCGTTGCTTGCGGGCATCAAGACATTGCATCACCCCGACCCGACCGACGCCGGCGGGCTGGTGCGGAAGATCGCCGCCTACAAGCCAACGCTCATCGCCGGCACGCCGACCTTCATGGGGTACATCCTCGACAAGGCTCAGCCGGGCGACCTCGATTCTCTGCGGTTGCTGGTGGTCGGGGCAGAGAAGTGCCCGGAGGCGATCTTCCAGAAGGCGAAGCGGCTCGCCCCGAATGCCGAAGTGGTGGAAGGATACGGCATCACCGAGTGCGCGCCGATCGTTACGTTCAACCCGCCGGGAGCAACGAAGCCGGGCACCATCGGCAAGCCGCCGCCAGAGGTGAGCGTGCGGATTCTGGACGTGGACACGCACGAACTGGTGCCCCAGGGACAGATGGGCATGATGGAGGTGAGCGGGCCGAACGTGTTTCCCGGCTACATCGGGCACGACGGCCCTTCCCCGCTGAAAGACGACGACGGCAAGAGGTGGTACGTCACCGGCGACCTGGTGGCGATGGACCCGGACGGGTACATCGTGTTCCACGGGCGGTTGAAGCGGTTCCTGAAGGCCGGCGGGGAGATGATCAGCTTGCCGGCTCTGGAGGAACCGTTCGCCAAACTGTACCCGCCGACGGAGGACGGCCCGCGGGTGGCGGTCGAGGGAATCGAGACGCCCGACGGACGGAACGTGGTGCTGTTCACGACGGTAGACGTGAGCCTCCGGGACGCGAACGCGGTGCTACAGAAGGAAGGTTTCCGTGGGGTGATGCGGCTGGACGGGGTGAAGAAGGTAGACAAGATCCCGGTGCTGGGCACGGGCAAGACCGACTACAAGGTGCTGCGGGCGATGCTGACCGACTAAGGTCGGACCCTGCGGAACACCACGAGAACTTCCCCATGCGGCTCGTCAAGCTGAAGGCGATGAAACGCATCAATGCCCTGCACTTCACCCCGGACGGGCGGAACCTGCTGGCCGTTGGCGGGGCCGAGGTGCGGATGCAGGACTGGGCTGTGTGGGTAGACGTCGCCGTGATGGAGGAGACGCTCCGCATTCCGATGCACGCCCAATGCGCTGCCGTGTCGGCGGACCTCTCCCGCATCGCCGTCGGCAACGCGCGGCCGTTCCTCGAACGCGAGAACATTCCACCCGTGGTGACCTTCGACGCCACCGACCCGACGTGGCACGAAGACGAATCGCGCTGGCAGACGGTGATTCCGGCGAGTGAGCACTACCTGCCCGTGGTGGGTTTGGCGTTCGACCCGAAGGGGAAGCGGCTGGCGGTGTCGTATGACGCCACCGACGGACCCGACGAGTACAGCCATTCTCCGTTCGTGCTCCTGCCGTTGGGCATCGGGAAGTCGTTCGCCGTGTCGCCCGTTGACGACCCCGACGCGACGTATGAGGTGCTCGCCTTTTCCCCCGACGGCCAGCGGCTCGCGGCGACCGGCGGCATCGACGGCGACCCGTCGGTGACGGTCATCAACGCCCGCACCGCGAAGCGTGTCCGTGATTTTGCCCCGCCAGGCACGCAAACCCGCCACCTGGTTTTTCGCCCCGGTGGCGACACCCTCGCCGTGGTGAACGGGAAGCGAGTGTTCCTTTATCCGCCCGAACCGTCCACTCCCCGGCTCGTATTCGACCACCCAAAGCAGGTGAATCAAGTCGCGTTCACACCGGACGGCCGCCGGCTCCTCTCGACTTGCCACGACGGGTTGGTGCGCATCTGGGATACAGCCAACGGGTTACACGTCACGAGCTATGACTGGGGCATTGGCCAAACGACCGCAGTGGCCGTTTCGCCCGACGGCCTGACCGCCGCCCTGGCCGGCCAAAAGGGCCAGATTGCGATGTTCGATTTGGACGGTTAGGCAGTACCGGTTTTCTTTTTCAACCCCTGGCGAGATTTCGCAGACGGGTTGTCCTATGTTGATGTGAGTTCCGCGTAGGCTGGACTGGCCGCCGCGGACATCGATGCGGGCGCGGGGTTGATGGTCGCCCCCGAAGACCCGGTCACGGGATGACGGTAGACCGGCCGTTGCCCCTCCTTCTGTCAGGTCCCCTTTTCCCCGCCGCCTGGCTGCTGCCGCCCGAAGGTTGGGAACCCACCCACGAATGACCTCGCAACCGACTACCCAACCGCCGGCGGATCGGTACACCCGACCGTTCGGCTGGCCCACCACACTGTGGATCGGCGGGCTGCACCTGGCCGCACTGGCCGCACCTTTCTTCTTCACGTGGAGCGGGCTGGTTCTGTTCGGCGTGTTGTATGTCCTCACCGGCCTGGGTATCACCCTCGGCTACCACCGCTTGCTCACGCACCGTAGCTTCCACACCATCAAGCCGGTGGAGTACCTGTTTACCCTGTTTGGCGTGCTGGCCAACCAGGAAGGCCCACTCGGTTGGGCAAGCAACCACCGCAAGCACCACACCCACTCCGATGAAGACGGCGACCCGCACAGCCCGGAGCATGGGTTCTGGTGGGCACACTTCGGCTGGCTGACCCGGCCGGAACGCATCGACGAAGAGCGAAAGCTGTTCAACGTCAAGGACCTCGCCAAAGACCCGGTTCTGCGCTTCTTCGAGCGGTTCCACTGGGTGTTCCCGATCGTCCTCGGGGTGGTGCTGTACTTCCTCGGCGAACTGTGGAGCGGGAGCGGGGTAAGCTGGGTGCTGTGGGGCGTTGCCTTCCGCACGGTATTCGTCTACCACGCCACCTGGCTGGTGAACTCCGCCGCCCACAAGTGGGGCTACCGCGGCTTCGAGACGACGGACAAGTCTCGCAACCTGTGGTGGGTGGCCATGCTCACCTTCGGCGAAGGCTGGCACAATAACCACCACGCTCACCAGCGGTCGGCCGCTCACGGGCTGCGCTGGTGGGAGGTCGATGTCACGTACATGATCATCCGCGGGATGGCGTGGATTGGTTTGGCCCGCGATATCCATGTGTCGCCCAAGCCGAAGGCCAAGCCCGGGAGCCGCAAGAGCGTGTGGCGGATCCTGTGGCCGAAGAAGGGCCGGCGGATGCGGAAGGTGACGAACGCGATGCAGTGACGGCCGCTGGAACACCCGAAGTGATACGAGCCTGCCGCCAGACCCCCAATTTGAAGGGGCCTGGCGGCAGGCTCATCGCTTTGATGGGCCGAGTGGTTCGAACCGCACACTTCACCCAATCAAATCACTCACGACCTTTGCCTCTTCCACGCCGGTCAACTTCTGATCCAACCCCTGGTAGCGGTAGGTAAACCGCTGGTGGTCGATGCCGAGTAGCTTGAGTACGGTCGCGTGGAAGTCGCGGATGTGCACCGGCTTATCGGTGATGTTGTAGCTGAAGTCGTCCGTTTCGCCGTACACCGTGCCGCCCTTCACCCCCCCGCCGGCCATCCACATGCTGAAGCACCGCGGGTGGTGGTCCCGCCCGTAGTTGGTCTTCGTCAGCGTCCCCTGGGTGTACGTCGTCCGACCGAACTCGCCGCCCCAGATGACGAGCGTGCTGTCGAGCAACCCCTTCCGCTTCAGGTCTTGCACCAACCCGTAGCACGGCTGATCCACGTCTCCGACCTGGAACTTCATACGGCCGGGGAGGTTGCCGTGGTGGTCCCAGTTGTTGTGGTAGATCTGCACGAACCGTACCCCGCGTTCGACCAGCCGGCGGGCGGTGAGCACCGAGTTGGCGAAGCTACCCGGCTTCTTCGCGTCCGGCCCGTACAGTTCGAACGTCTTGGCGTCCTCCTTCGTCAGGTCGGTGAGATCAGGCACGCTCCGCTGCATGTTGAACGCCATCTCGTACTGGCTGATCCGCGTCAGCGTTTCGGGGTCGCCGGTCTGCTGGTGGCCGAGTTCATTCAGCTTCTTCAGGCCGTCGAGGGTGGTACGCCGGATATCGCGGCTGACGCCCGGCGGATCGTTGATGAACAGGATCGGGTCGCCCTTCGCCCGGAACGACACCCCGGCGTGCTCGCCCGGCAGGTAGCCGCTCTGCCACAGGCGGGCGGAAATGGCCTGGATCTGCTCGGTGTTGGTCGGTTGCGCGACCATGACCACGAAGGTGGGGAGGTCCTGGTTCAGGCTACCGAGGCCGTAGCTGAGCCACGCCCCGAGGCATGGCCGGCCGGTCACCTGGTTGCCCGTCTGCATGTAGGTGATGGCCGGCTCGTGGTTGATCGCCTCGGTGTGCATCGTCTTGATGATGCACAGGTCGTCGGCCATCTTCGCCTTCCACGGCAGCATCTCGGAAATCCACGCCCCGCCCTTCCCGTGTTGGGCGAACTTGTAGATGCTCGGGGCGATGGGGAACCGCTTCTGCCCGCTGGTCATCGTGGTCAGCCGCTGGCCGTTGATGATCGAGTCGGGCAGGTCCTTGTCGAACATGTCGGCCAGCTTCGGCTTGTAGTCGAAAAGGTCGATCTGGCTCGGCCCGCCGACCATGTGCAAGTAGATGACGTTCTTGACCTTGCTGGGGAAGTGCGTGTTGGCCAGTGCGGCATTCTTGCCACCAGTGGGCACTCCAGCGCCCTTGCTCTCCGCCGCCTTGCTGCTCTGGGCGAACAGGGTGGCGAGAGCAGCGGAACCGAGCGACAGCCCGGCGGTGCCAAAGAACGCCCGGCGGGTGTGGTGGGCGGCGAACGCGTTCGGGAAGAGCGGGGTCATGGAATCTCCTGGCGAGCGGCCCGCGTGAGCGGGCTGGTGTGTCGGGTGG
>JALOQR010000396.1 GCA_025459365.1 Fimbriiglobus sp. | reverse complement strand
CGTTCGAGCCAGGCGAGACGGCGATTCAGTACCTCATGCGGGACAGCGGCCGACCGGAGTGGCGGTGCGGCGAGGTGGCCGGGCAGTTTGAAGTGAAGGGCGACTACCTGAGCGGGCCGGTGTCGAAGTTGAGCGGCGGGTGGCAAACTCGCCTGAAGTTGGCCGCCCTGCTGCTCCACGAGCCGAACCTGCTGCTGCTCGACGAGCCCACCAACTTCCTCGACCTGCGGACGCAAATTCTGCTCGAACATTTCCTGCGAGACTACCGCTCGGGTTGCCTTATCGTGTCGCACGACCGGGCGTTCCTCGGTGCCACCTGCACCCACACCCTCGGCCTGAGTCGCGGTAAGCTCACGAGTTTCCCCGGCAAGGTCGACGCGTACCTCGAAGCCCAGAAGGAGAAGCGGGAGCACGATCTGCGGTCGAACGCGGCGGTAATGGCGAAGAAGAAGCACCTGGAAGACTTCATCGCTCGTAACAAAGCCCGTGCCAGCACCGCCGCCCTCGCCCAGTCGAAGGCGAAGGCGTTGGAGAAACTCGAATTCACCGAGATCGAAACCGACGAACCGACGGCCGCCATCCGCCCGCCGCGGATCGAACCCCGTAAGGGCACGGCCGTACGTTGCCGCGACCTGACCATCGGTTACCCCGAGCGGGAGATCGCCACCGGAGTGGAATGGGAACTCGACCACGGCCAGCGGGCCGCAGTGGTGGGCGACAACGGCCAGGGGAAGACCACGTTCCTCCGCACGCTGGTCGATTCGCTCAAACCGCTCGCCGGTGAAGTGCGATGGGGCCACGGATGTAAGGTTGGGGTGTACGCCCAGCACGTTTACACCACCCTTCCCGACAAGCAGACTGTGCTGGAATACCTCCGCAGCAAAGCGGCGTTCGGCAAGAAGGAGCAGGAGATCCTCGGCGTCGCCGGGGCACTCTTGTTCCGCGGGTCGCACGTCGAGAAGCGGATTGGCGTGCTGAGTGGGGGCGAACGAGCGCGGCTGGTGCTCGCGGGGTTGCTGCTGAGCGATTACAACGTGATCGTCCTCGACGAGCCGGGTAACCACCTCGACGTGGACACGGTTGACGCTCTGGTGGAAGCCCTCGTCGGGTACGAGGGAACGGTCATTTTCACCAGTCACGACCGGCACTTCACCACTCGGGTGGCGACGTGTGTGATCGAGGTGCGCGACGGTCGGGTGACCACTTACAGCGGCAAGTACCAGGCGTACCTCGACCGGGTGAACGACGAGATCGAGGCCGGCGAGCGAGAGGCTGCCGCGGCGAAGGTGAAGTTGCCTGCAGACGTGGTGAAAACGAAAGCCCGCCAGCCGCGGAAAGACGAGAAGTCGGCCCGCAAGGAACTGAAGTCGCTCGAAAAGACCATCGCCCAGCTCGACGACCGCCGACGGGCACTGAACGCCCAAATGATGGCCACGACCAACGCAACTGAGGCGATGACACTACATACCGAGATCGAGGCGATCACCGCCCAACTCGCCCCGGCCGAGGAGCGGTGGCTGGAGTTGCAGGAGGATCTGGGTGAATCGGCTTAGCGGCAAGAGGGAAGAGTTCACCGCGAAGGGCGCAGAGAGGGCGGAGAAAGACAGAGGAAAGAATCTGTGTCTTTCTCCGCGCCCTCTGCGTCCTCCGCGGTGAACTCTTCTTCTGATTTGTGCGGTCGCTACTCTGATCGTGTCTTTTCCTCGTCCATCGTGCGGCTCACCCCGCCGGAGTCTCTCCACATGGCCAAGAAACAGTTCCGCGTCGGCATGGTCGGGTATGGGTTCATGGGCCGTGCCCACACGAACGCCTACAAGCAAGTCGGCCAGTTCTTCCCCTCCGACTACGAGGTCGTGCTGCAAGCGGTGTCCGCGCGGGACGCCGGCAAGGTGAAGGCATTTGCCGACCAGTGGGGGTACGCGAACACCGAGACCGACTGGCGTAAACTGGTCGAGCGGAAGGACATCGACGCCATCGACATCTGCACGCCGAACAACCTTCACGCCGAGATCGCGCTGGCCGCCGCGGCCAACGGCAAGGCCATCCTGTGCGAGAAGCCGCTGGCGATGGACGCGGCCGAAGGGTTGAAAATGGTCGAAGCGGTGGAGAAGGCGAAAGTGCCGAACATGGTGTGGTACAACTACCGCCGCATCCCGGCCGTCACCCTGGCCAAGCGGTTGATCGACGAAGGGCGTCTCGGAAAGGTGTTCCACTACCGGGCCAAGTTCCTGCAAGACTGGACGATTAAGAGCGACCTGCCGCAGGGTGGGGCCGGCCTGTGGCGGCTCGACCTGGCCGCCGCCGGCGCGGGTGTGTCCGGCGACCTGCTCGCCCACTGCATCGACACCGCCCTGTGGTTCAACGGCCGGCTCGATACCGTCTGTGCGATGACCGAGACGTTCGTGAAGGAGCGGATGCACACCCAAACCGGCAAGGTCGAGAAGGTGGGCATCGACGACGCCTGCACTTTCTTCGGCCGCTTCGAGAACGGCTCGCTCGCCAATTTCGAGAGCACCCGGTATGCCCGCGGGCACAAGGCGCTGTACACGCTGGAGATCAACGGCGAAGACATGAGCTTGTTCTGGGACCTGCACGACCTGCACCGGCTGCAAATCTTCGACTACAAGGACGAAGGCAAGATCCGCGGGTGGAAGAGCGTCCACGTGACGGACAACAGCCCCGATCACCCGTACATGGACAAGTGGTGGGTGCCGGGTTTGGCGGTGGGGTACGACACCAGCTTCACCCACCAGGTGGCCGACTTCCTCGAAGGGTTAAGCACCGGTAAGCCGGCCAGCCCGACCTTCCGGGACGCCCTCGAAACGCAGTACGTGCTCGACGCCGTGCTCGACTCGGCCAAGAAGCAGCAGTGGGTGACGGTTGGGAAGGCCTGATCCGTGGCAAGCGGGCTGGTGACATGAAGCACCAGCCCGCTGACTCCGGTCGTGTGCCAACACGTCACACCTTTGGCAGTTCCCAACCCTTGCGGTATTCCACCTTGAGTAACTTCGTGGCATCGGGCATGCCGGTGAACTCCATCTTCGCCGCGTCGTAGGCCAGTTTCTTGCCCGCGAACCGCACGGCGATGTTGCCCAGCAGCATCGACTCGGTCAACCGGCCGGCGAAGGCGAACCCGCTCGACGCCATCTCCGGCTTGCCGGCCCGGATCGCCTCCGCCCACTCTCGCTTCATGAACGGGTCCTGATCTTTGGCCACGCCCTCCGGCCCCTTTTCGGGCTTGTCGCGTTTCACCCCCGTGAAGTCTGACTCCGGGAGCAACTTGAACTCGGCGGCGTAGTCATTCGGAGCGAAGAGGATGCCCTTTGTGCCAACCAGCAGCGATCCGCTGTCGGAGAAGTTCTCCCCCTTACCCAGCACCTTCGCCTTGAGTTCGTCCGGCGGCAGCACCCGTTTGCCGTTGTCGGCCCCCTCATACCAGTGCAGTTTCACCGCCGACTTGCTCCCGCGGGCTGTAGGTGATCTTCGCCCACGCCGGGAACGTCTCGGGGTTGATCTCGCCGTTCTCGGCGGACACAGCCTCGGGCAGGTCGAGGTCGAGTGCCCGGAACGGCATGTTGGCCGTGTGGCAGGCCATGTCGCCCAGTGCCCCGGTGCCGAAGTCCCAGTACCCCCGCCAGTCGTGCGGGTGATAGGCGGCCTTCGTCTTGCCCATGTCGGGTCGCACGGCGAAGGGGCGGAACGGGGCCGGCCCGATCCACTCATCCCAATGGACGTGCTTGGGCACCGGAGCCTCCTCCGGCCGCTTCACCACGTCCGGCGCCTGCTTCCAGTATTTGAACGGGCGGTTCGTCCAGACGTGGGCCTCGGTCACGTCGCCGATCGCGCCCGACCTCACCAGTTCGACCGCCCGCCGCAGTCCGCTCAGCCCCGACCCCTGGTTGCCCATTTGCGTGACGACTTTCATCTTTGCCGCCGCCTCCCTCAGCACGCGAGCCTCGTGCGGAGTGTGCGTGAGCGGCTTCTGGCAGTAGACGTGCTTGCCTAACTGGATGGCGAGCAGCGAGGCGAGAGCGTGGTGGTGGTCCGGGGTAGACACCACGACCGCGTCGATATCCTTGCCGCTCTTCTCGAAGAGCTTGCGGTAGTCGAAGTAGGTCGCGGCCTTCGGATACAACTTGGCCTTCACGGCGAGGCGTTCGTCGTCGATGTCGCAGACGGCGGCCACATCGAACACTAACCCGGCCTGGTCGATGTCGCTGCTGCCCTTGCCGCCGATACCGATGCCGGCGACACGGAGGCGGGAGTTGGCGTCGGCGGCGCGGACGACCGACCACGCCGGGCCGGTAAACAGATAACCGAGGGTGCCGGCACCCAGTTGAAGGGCACGGCGGCGGGAGAGGCGAGCGGTCATGAGACACCTGCCGGGAGAGGAGAGAACCGGCGAGATGGTATCACAGCGATGGCGGAAAGGCGAACGGCGCAACGTGAGTGCACCGTTCGCCATGTCGGTCACCCCCCACAGCCGGGGCCATCGCCCTGCCCCACCGCCTCGGCCATCACCTTGAGTTGAAT
>JALOQR010000395.1 GCA_025459365.1 Fimbriiglobus sp. | reverse complement strand
GCTCGCCACCATGAGCCGGGCCGACCTCGAGGCCGCCGTGGTCGGGCTGGCCGCCGCCCTGGCCTACCTGCTCGACCCCGCCGAGGCCCGAAAACCGAGGGTCGGACCGAAGGTCGGCCCGCCAGCCGTGGTTACACCCCGGGTTACACCCGACCCCGACCCGGCGGGGGAAACGGCGGGACGGCATAGGACACGAACCGCTAAGAAATCAGGGAGTTGAAACGGCCGGGGACTTGTCAGGATTCGCCGGGACCTAGCTTGTAGCGTCTTCGGAACCGAGGGTTGGGGGTTCGAATCCCTCCGGGTGTACTCTCAGGTCGTTTTTTTTAACTGTGCCAATTCTTTCGCTTCCGGGCGGGCCTTGTAGAAGGGGTCGAGCGGGTAACAGCCGCTCACCAGACCGTTTCGCGGGGCGGTGGTGCAGTCGCTGAACGTGCGGCACAGCTTCTTGAACTGCAACTCGCGGCCGGCAATGACATCGGCCGGCAACTCCGGATAGCTGAGTACCAGTCGGCCCAACCCGATGAAATCGACCATCCCTGCTGCCACCGTTGCCTGCCCCACCCGTGGCAGCCACTCCTGCAAATACGTGTAACCCGAGCCAACAAACAATAGCCCCGGTGCGGCCGCTTTCAGTTGTGCCGTCACATCGATCTGCCGAGCAACACCCACAAGCGGTTCCTCCGGCGGTTGATATCCGTCGGAGGGCGGGAACACGGCGGGCCGCTGAATGTGCGGGACGTAGTACGGGCTGCCGGCCGTGGTGCAGACGAGCTTCACGCCCAGGTTTTCCAGTAGTTTCACGAATCGGATTGGTTCTGTCAGGTCGAAGCCGACACCGCTTCCATCCCCACCGAACGCATAGCGGTAGGGTCCGTTGCCCCAGGTGTCGGGCTCGCCGGTGCCGTCCGGGCCAGGCTTGAACGGAACGAAATCGATGGCACTCAGCCGCACGCCAACTTCCAGCTTCGGTGCGACGTGGCGGATGCCCGACACGATCTCCGTCAGAAACCGGGTGCGGTTCTCGAAACTGCCGCCGTAGTGGCCCGGCCGATCAATGGCGCTGAGGAATTCGTGCCCAAGGTAGCCGTGGCAGTGCTTCACATCCACAAAGTCGAAGCCGCAATCGGCGGCGATTTTGGCGGCAGTCACAAAGTCGCCGATGAGTTGTGAGACCTCGCTGTCCGTCATCACCGGGTAATCGGGGGTCAGTCCGAACTTGCGATCGAGTACCGGGTGGCGGTAGAGGATCTTCGGGTCCATCCGTTTCTTGTCGTTCGGTCGGGCAAAGCGGCCCGAGTGGGTGAGTTGCAGGCCGATGACGAGATCGTCGGTACGACCGAAGGCGGCTCGGTGCTCTTCCACCAGCACGTTTCGCAACTCGGCGAGTGGCCCCGCAGTGGCAGACGAGACGATCAACTGGTTCGGGTTCGCCCGGCCATCGGGCCGGACCGCCGCCGCCTCCGCGCCCCAGATGAGCTTGGCCCCGCTTCGGCCGAAGTTGCGCCAGCGGCGGAGGGTGAGTTCGCTTGGGGTGCCATCGGGGTTGGCGTCCCAGCCTTCCATCGGCAGGATGCAGAAGCGGTTGCCGATGCTGCGGCCGTTGAGTGTCGCGGTGCGGGCAAGAGGGCCGTCGGGGGTGAGTTCCTGGTCGAATGGGATGTCGGCCCCGATCGCATGCAGGTGCGCCCGCAGATCGGCGGGGGTCTTCAGTTGGGCAACGCGTTTGATGACGGGCATCTGTCGAACCTGTGGCGGGCCGGGACTGTCATTATGGTGATCCTGGAACAGGCGAGGGTGGAGAAACCCGGCCCCCAGGGAGCCACTGACCCACGGGCCGTCGTACCGTTGTACCGTTTCGGCTCGCCGGATCGGGAAATTCGACTTGAAGGAGGTGCAGGCCACCCCTAATGTTTACTTTCCCTTTGCGGGAGCACCCGCCAGCGTAGCTCAGTTGGTAGAGCTACGGTTTTGTAAACCGTCGGTCGTGGGTTCGAGTCCCACCGCTGGCTCTGGTGGGAAATGACGACGGAGGGTGCTCGGCCCGAATGATCATCAGCCGGTAGGCCAAAACGGGTAGGTGGCGGAGTGGTCAATCGCAGCAGACTGTAAATCTGCCCTCTTCGGAGTTCGGGGGTTCGAATCCCTCCCTACCCACTGCCTCAACGAAAAAGGATGAAAGGAAAAACGAAAAAGGCGACGGCGAGCAGCTCACTCTTTCTCGTTTTGACTTTTTCGTTTTTCGTACGGCGCCCGCGGGTGTAGCTCAGCGGTAGAGCTCTTGCCTTCCAAGCAAGATGTCGTGGGTTCAAATCCCATCGCCCGCTCTGGTCGGCCGACGGTGAACGGACTAGGACAATAGGGCCGGTTTACCACCCGGCTTGATGGCGACGCGAAAGCCACAAATAGGCCATTAAGGGCCACTCGAAGGTCAAGTGGCCCCGAGCAACGCTGCTGTAGCTCAGTTGGTAGAGCACTTCCTTGGTAAGGAAGAGGTCATGGGTTCAAGTCCCATCAGCAGCTCTGGCCGGTGCTGGGGTGTTCCCACACCGAGCGCAAAGGGCGGGCGGTTCGGTCCCGTAAACCACCAGAACACACCACACTCCACACCCGGAGAAAGCGGAGAGTACGATGGCTAAGGGCGAATTCAAACGGACCAAGCCGCACCTGAACGTCGGCACGATCGGCCACATCGACCACGGCAAGAGCACGCTCACCGCCGCGATCGTCGCTCGTCAGGGTCACAAGTTCAACGTCGCGGTCAAGAGCTACGCCGAAATCACCAAGGGCGGCACCGTCCGCGACGCGAACAAGACGGTGACCATCGCCGTCTCGCACGTCGAGTACGAGTCCGAGAAGCGTCACTACGCTCACATCGACTGCCCCGGCCACGCCGACTTCGTGAAGAACATGATCACCGGCGCCGCCCAAATGGACGGCGCGATCCTGGTGGTCGCCGCGAACGACGGCCCCATGCCCCAGACCCGTGAGCACGTTCTGCTCGCCCGTCAGGTCGGTGTGCCGAAGATCGTGGTGTACATGAACAAGTGCGACACGGTCGATGACCCCGAACTGCTCGACCTGGTCGAACTCGAAATCCGCGAACTGCTCAACAAGTACGAGTTCCCCGGCGACACCACCCCGATTATCCGTGGGCAGTCGAAGGACGCTCTCGAAAATCCCAGCAACGACAATGGCCCAGGTGCCAAGTCGATCGATGAACTGATGAAGGCTCTCGACGACTTCATCCCCGAGCCGAAGCGCGAAGAAGATAAGCCGTTCCTCATGTCGGTCGAAGACGTGTTCTCGATCGAAGGTCGTGGCACCGTTGCCACCGGCCGCGTCGAACGGGGTATCGGTAAGGTCGGCGATAAGGTCCACATCGTTGGTCTTCGGAAAGACCCGGTGGAAACGACCATCACCGGCCTCGAAATGTTCCAGAAGACTCTCGATCAGGCCATCCCCGGCGACAACGTCGGCGCCCTGCTCCGCGGGATCGACCGGAACGGTATCGAACGTGGTCAGGTGCTCGCCAAGCCCGGCAGCATCACCCCGCACCTGGAGTTCGAAGCCAACATCTACGTGCTGAGCAAGGACGAAGGCGGCCGCCACACCCCGTT
>JALOQR010000107.1 GCA_025459365.1 Fimbriiglobus sp. | reverse complement strand
ATCCACCTTCTCGCCTTTCTTCACCACTTCGGCCGACTCGTAGGTACGCTTCAACTTCGTCGGCTTGACGTCTTTCTCCGCCTTTTCCAACACCTCTTCGGTGTATACGAACTTGCTACCCGCTTTGTCGTTCTGCTCCTGCTTCTGCCCGCCGACAGTGATATTGACGGCGGTATCGACATCCTCTGTCTTCGTCTCCTTGATCACGTCGCCCTTGGCTGCCTTCCGGATCTTCAGGGTGATGGCCTCGTCGGCCGCATATGCCCCACCGATCACCAACCCCGTTACGGCGGCCGCCGCCCACACTCGATTGAGCATCGATCCTTCTCCATGAGTCGCGGGCAGCACGCCCACCCGCTGACGGTAGCTTACGCACTGCATGCAGGTTCGCCCCCTTCCGAGATTCGCCGCGTTCCATATCATTCCGTGAGTTTGCGCTGACCCCATCCCAACCGCACGCCAATGCCAAAACGTACCGACCTCAAGAAGATCCTCCTCATCGGCTCCGGCCCCATCGTCATCGGACAGGCGTGTGAGTTCGACTACTCCGGCACCCAGGCCTGCAAGGCGCTCCGCGAGGAGGGCTACTCCGTCGTCCTGGTGAACAGCAACCCGGCGACCATTATGACCGACCCGGACTCCGCCGACCGGGTTTACGTCGAGCCGATTACCTGGCGGGTGGTCGAGAAGATCATCGCCAAGGAGAAGCCGGATGCCCTGCTGCCCACGCTCGGTGGGCAGACCGGGTTGAACACGGCGATGGACCTGTTCAAAAATGACGTACTGAAAAAGTACGGCGTCGAGATGATCGGTGCCCGGGCGGATGTCATCGATAAGGCCGAAGACCGCCAGAAGTTCAAGGACGCGATGCTCAAGATTGGCGTTGATGTGCCGAAGAGCGCCGTGGTGCGCAGCCTCTCCGAAGGATTGGAAGTGCTGGAGCGGATCGGCCTGCCCTGCGTTCTACGGCCGAGCTTCACGATGGGTGGTAGCGGCGGCGGCATCGCTTACAACCGTGACGAGTTCGTCCGCCTCGTCACCCTCGGGCTGAGCCTGTCGCCGGTTGGCGAGACGCTGGTGGAGGAGAGCGTCATTGGGTGGAAGGAGTATGAGTTGGAGGTGATGCGAGACAAGAACGACAACGTCGTG
The DNA here is from genome assembly GCA_025459365.1 of Fimbriiglobus sp. Lineage (GTDB taxonomy): Bacteria > Planctomycetota > Planctomycetia > Gemmatales > Gemmataceae > JALHQU01. Next base: position 19,959 of record JALOQR010000107.1, on the reverse strand, counting down.
ATCGTCTGCACCATCGAGAACTTCGACCCGATGGGGGTCCACACTGGCGACAGCATCACCGTAGCCCCCATCCAAACGCTTTCCGACAAGGAATATCAGCGGATGCGGGACCAGGCGAAGGCCATCATCCGCGAGATTGGCGTCGAAACGGGCGGGTCGAACATCCAGTTCGCCACCGACCCGAAGTCGGAGCGGATGATTTGCATCGAGATGAACCCCCGCGTCAGCCGCAGTTCGGCCCTGGCGTCCAAGGCTACTGGTTTCCCCATCGCCAAGATCGCCGCCAAGCTCGCCGTGGGGTACACACTCGACGAGTTGAAGAACGACATCACCCGCACCACCCCGGCCAGTTTCGAGCCGACCATCGACTACGTCGTCACCAAGGTGCCACGGTTCGCCTTCGAGAAGTTCCCCGACGCCGACAGCACCCTCACCACCCAGATGAAGAGTGTGGGCGAGACGATGGCCATCGGTCGCACATTCAAGGAGAGCATCCAAAAGGCCCTCCGCGGGCTGGAGGTGAAGCGGTTCGGCCTGGGGTGCGACCGCGAAGACAAGTGGAGTACTCCCCAACAGCCCAAGCCGGAAGAGGTGCTGAAGAAGCTAACCACCCCGAATGCCGAGCGGATATGGTACGTCCGCTACGCCCTCAAACTTGGTATGACGGTCGATGAGATCCACGCCCGCACCCGCATCGATCCCTGGTTCCTGCGTAACTTGGACGAACTGGTGAAGTTCGAGGACGAACTGGCCGCTCGCGCCAGCCCTGCTGAGTGCGACTTCGAGCTGATGCTGAAAGCAAAACAGTTTGGGTTTGTCGATCGCCAGCTCTCGAACATCTGGAACTGTTCCGAAGGCGAGGTGCGAAAGCGACGAAGCGAACTCGGCATCAAGGCAGTGTTCAAGTCGGTCGACACTTGTGCCGCCGAGTTCGAGGCGTACACCCCGTACTACTACAGCACCTACGAGCGGGGACCGGTCGGCGGCGGCGGAGACGGTACACCGGTCGCCGAGGACGAAGTCCTGCCCTTCTCTGGCAAGCCACGGATCATGATCCTCGGCGGCGGGCCGAACCGCATCGGCCAGGGGATCGAGTTCGACTACTGCTGCGTGCAGGCCGCGCGCGAGCTTCGGAAGAACGGGTACGAAGTCATCATGGTGAACTCCAACCCGGAGACCGTGAGCACCGACTACGACACCTCCGACCACCTGTTCTTCGAGCCGCTCACCGTCGAAGATGTACTCAACATCTACGAGCGGATGAAGCCCGATGGCGTCATCGTGCAGTTCGGCGGGCAGACTCCGCTCAACCTGGCCAAGCCGCTCGAACAGCTCGGTGTGAGAATCATCGGCACCAGCGTCGATGACATCGACAAGGCGGAGAACCGCGAGCGGTTCGCCGAACTCATCGAGCAGCTCAAGTTGAAGCAGCCGGCGAACGGGAATACCACCGACCTGCAAGGAGCGCTGAGCATCGCCCGCACCATCGGTTTCCCGGTGCTGGTACGGCCGAGCTTCGTCCTGGGTGGGCGGGACATGAAGATCGTGTACAGCGAGCAGGAGTTGACCGAGTATCTCGCCCGCATCGCCCCGGAGTTGAGCAAGAGCAAGCCGCTGCTCATCGACAAGTTCCTGGAGAACGCCGTCGAGGTGGACGTCGACGCACTGTCAGACGGCACCCGCACTGTCATCGGCGGGGTGATGCAGCACATCGAGGAAGCCGGCATCCACAGCGGGGACTCGGCCTGCGTCATCCCCCCACACTCGCTCCCGCCGGCGGTGGTGGACGAGATCAAGCGGCAGGCCAAGCTGCTTGCCTCGGCCCTGAAGGTGAAGGGGCTGATGAACATCCAGTTCGCCTTGCGGCCCGACCCCAACGGCCCCGGCGGGTATGAGGTCTTTATCCTCGAAGCCAACCCGCGGGCTAGCCGCACGGTGCCGTTCGTGAGTAAGGCGACCGGCGTGCAACTCGCCCGCCTGGCGGCAATGGTGATGGTGGGCAAGACGCTCGACGACCTGGGCGTGACCGGCGAGGTGGTGCCGACACACTACTCCGTGAAGGAGAGCGTGTTCCCGTTCAACAAGTTCCCCGGCACCGATATCATCCTCGGGCCGGAGATGAAGAGCACCGGCGAGGTGATGGGGTCGGATCGCACGGTGGGGATGGCATTCGCCAAAGCCCAGATGGCGGCCAACGCCCCGCTACCCACAAGCGGAACAGTGTTCGTGAGCATCGCTGGCGAGGAAGCGAAGCGAGCGGCGGTGCCGTGGGCCGAGCGGTTGGTGAAGCTGGGCTTCCAGCTCATCGCCACGCCGGGGACGGCAACGGTGCTACGGAAGGCGGGCGTGCCGGTGGAAGTCATGGCGAAGATTCAGGAAGGGGCGAGGCCGAATATCCTCGACCTGATGAAGAATGGGAAGATCGCGCTGGTCATCAACACGCCGAGCGGAAAAGGGACGAAGACCGACGAGGTGCAGATCCGGGCGGCGGCGGTGAGCCACCGGATTACATGCATCACCACCCTGTCGGCGGCGGAGGCGGCGGTCGACGCGATCCAGGCGCTGGTGACGGAGGAGTTGACCGTCACGCCGTTGCAGGAGTGGTTCCCGAACTAAGGAGCCACGACACTCCGGGAGCGGGTCAGGTTGCCGACCGCTCCCTGATACTCGTGGCGTGTCGAGCTATTTCTTTTCGGCCGGGCCAAGCGTCGTCTTCTTGCCATCGGTCTTGATGGCGAACGCCGCCCCGTCCTTCTCCCACTTCATGGTGTCCATCACGAGTGGGATGTTCGGCACGGCAGCATCGTAGATGACCACGTTCCGCGTGCCGCCGAGCAGCGAATACTCGCGGTATGTCTCACCCGGTTGAAGTTTCACACACTTCCCCCGCACTGGGCGGTTCAACGGACCGCTCGTCTCCTGGATAACGATCGGTTGTTTCGTCTCGTTCGTCACCGTGATCCACCCAGCACGGGCGGCGTCGGCGTAGCCAAACACGCCGAGGGTGAGGAGCAAAGACAGGGCGAATCGAGGGGTGCGAAACATGGGGCACCGCGTGCCGGGGTCGGACGCGAACCGCTCGCATCCTCACCCGAAAAACGCCTGCACGGAGATGCCTTGCGCCAGTTGGGGGAGAAAACCAGGGCGATTCGCTTCGGCGCTCTATTGACGGAATGGCTGCCGCTGGTGAGGGTTATAGCGATCAGATCAACTGGTGTTTCGCGTGGAAGGCAGTCATCGACTCGACCCCGAATCCTATCGACAATCGCCTGGTCGAGCCAGTGTTACTACTGTGGCAACTGAGACGAATTCCCTCCATCAATTGAGTCGTGCACGCCATCGCCGCATGGCCCTTCGTTCGTCCTGTCCCCGTTCGTTTCACCCGCCCGTCTCGTCACATCTTCCGTTGCTCCGCGGTTCCCCATTGACGATGGCAGACAGGCAGAGGCACAATACCTCGTCCGCCCCGCCACCGACTCGCGGACGCCGGCCGAAGCTGCACGGCCGGAAAGCAGAGCCTTCGACCCAGGACTGATTCCCATGCGAACCCGACTCTCCGCCCTCGCGGTGGTCGTCGCCCTGTGCGGACTGACCGCCCGCGCCGACGACCCCAAACCCGCTCCCAAGGCCGACGACCCGCCCAAGCCGTCGAAAGGTGCCTATTTGCTCGTTATCGGGGTGAGCGATACCGCCGACCCGACGATCCAGCCCCGCCCGACAGCCGACGCCGACGCCAAGGCCTTGTACGACCTGTTCGCCGACAAGAAGTACCTCGACGCCAACCCCGAGCGGCTGAAGTTGCTCACCAGCAAAGCGGACGAGAAGCGGAAGGGCCAGCAGGCCACCCGCGAGAACATTCTCAAGGCTGTCCATGAGGCCATCGACGCCACCGGCAAGGACGACCTGCTGATCATCGCCTGGTTCGGCCGCGGTGCCAGCGTCGGCGACCGTACCTGTCTGTTCGCCGCCGACTCGACCTTCAAAGACCGCGCGAAGAACGGCGTTCTCGGGTCCGACCTAGAAACCGATCTGAAACAAGCCCGCCAGCAGAAGGTGCTGGTGATGATGGACGTTCACTTCAAGGGGTTTGATGCCGGCAAAGAAACGGTGCTGGAACCGACCCTGCGGGAAGTACTGGCCGGGCTGTTCGGGGGAGAAGAGAAGGGCGAGCAGCCGATGGTCAAAGATCGTGTGTTCATGCTCGGGACCATCCCGTCGGCCGATCCACTGATGAAGGGGGAAAACGGCCTGTTCGCCACCGTGGTACTCGATGCCCTGAAAGGCACGGGCGACAAGGACGGATACGAGCCGGATGGAGTGGTGACAGTGGATGAACTTGCAAAAGTGGTAGAGAAGGAGATGCCCGACCAATCGCGGGCGTTGGGGAAGACGACCAAAGAAAAAGAAAGTGAGCCGTTTATCGTCGGTGAGGAGACGTCTCACTTCGCCGTGACCAAAAACCCAAAGCTGACTGCTGATGTGTCCAAGCGGCTGGCGGCAATCGTGAAGCTCGGGCAAGACGGCAAGATCACCCCCGAGGCCGCCACGGAAGGCGGGCAACTGCTCGCCCGCATGCCTCGGCTCAAGGCTCTTCAGGATTTGCGGAAGAAGTATCAGGAACTGGCCGATGGGGCACTCGCGCCGGCCGACTTCACCACCGTCGCTGCTGCTATCAAGAAGGGTATGGTGCTCGGTGAAGACGAAGCCGAGCGGTTCACCAAAAAGGTGATGGCCGCCGCGACCCTGGTAGCGGATCGCTACGTCAAACCGACGGTGAAGGGCGACTTGGTGGCCGCCGCGGTGAAGGGTATGTACCGCCGGCTGGAAGAGCCGCTCCCATCTGAACTGGAGGTCAAACTGAAAGACGCGGCCAACTGGAAAAAGGCCGACATGGAAGACACCCTGACCGCTGCCCGCCTCAAGCTCGGTAACCGCGAAGACCTCGATGGGCACAAGGACGCGGACCTGGCCATCACCATGCTCATGGCCAGCCTGAACGACCCGTTCACCAGCTACATCGACAAGGAAACCATCAAGAAGTCGAACTCGGCCCTTCAGGGGCGATTCGGGGGGGTCGGCATCCAGATCCGCCGCGACATCGTCAACGACGCCCTTTTGGTGGCCAGCCCGATCAAGGGCAGCCCGGCATACAAGGCCGGTATCCAGGCGGGCGACCTGATCGTTGGCATCAAGCGGGAGGTTGACCCGGACGGCCAGCCGCTCAAGAGCGAGGACAAACGGGAGTTCAGCACCAAGGGGATGAAGACCGAGCAAGCACTCGACATCATCCTCGGCCGGCCGGGAATACCGATCACCCTGGTCATCAAGCGAGACGGGGAGGAGAAGGACTATGTGCTCAAGCGTGCCGAGGTGACGGTCGAGACGGTCCTCGGCATGACGCGGGTGGAGAACGACGCCTGGAACTTCTGGCTCGATGAGAAGGAAAAGATCGCCTACATCCACCTCACTCAGTTCACCCCGGACACGATCGGCGATCTGGCCACGGTCATGAAAAAGTTGACCGCCGATGGACTAAAGGGGCTGGTGCTCGACCTGCGGGGTAACCCCGGTGGGGCGCTGGAGGCGGCCGGAGCCATCTGCGCCATGTTCATCCCGGATGGCAAGGTGGTGACGGTGCGGGCGCGGGGCATGCCAGACGACGTACTCCGGGCCAGCCAGTTCCGCCCACTGCTCAAGGCTCCCCCATACACCAATATCCCGATGTCGGTGCTGGTGAACGGAGACAGTGCGAGCGCGTCCGAGATCGTTTCTGCCTGCCTGCAAGACTTCGACCGGGCAGTGGTGGTAGGCGAGCGGACCTACGGTAAAGGGAGCGTGCAAACGGTCCGCCCGTTCAACCCGACCGAAGCCAAGGTGAAGCTCACCTTCGCCCGCTACTTCCCCCCGTCGGACCGCAACATCGACCGCTTCAGCACCGGCGGGAAGCCCGAGGAAGAATGGGGAGTGTCGCCGAACAAGGGCTACGAGGTGAAACTGACCCGCGAGGAAAAGAACGACCTGCGGGAGATGTTCCGAGACCGTGAGGTCATTCCCCGCAAGGACGGCAAGAAGACCGAGGACGAGCCGAAGAAGAAAGCCTTTAAGGACACGCAGTTGGAGAAAGCAGTCGATTACGTGAAGGAGCAGATCAAGACGGCGAAGAAGTAATGCGGAGGAACGCGAACCGACCCCGCCAGGGGTCGGGTGGTAGCCCCACCCGACCCCTGGCGGGGTCGGTTCGTTTTGCGTTGACACAATGCCGGGAAGCCCACCAGTCAAACAAGAAACCTGGGTGGGGATGGTCTGAAGTCGAAGTAATTCGTCGGGCGGGCGCTGACGACCCCCCGCCATCACAATTCGCGGCGGGGGTCGCCCGTTCGACGAACTACTCCTCACTTCACCAGTTCGTTCAGCGTGTAGTACGCCTCGGGGTGGAGCAGTCCCTCGCCGTCGGCCGTCTTCACCCCGCCGAGCAGGAAGTCGTACACCCGGCCCCGCTTCAGGTTCGGCACTGTCACGCTCGCGGTCTTGCCGTCGGCGCTGACCTTCACTGCTTCCACCTTCTCCGGCTGAGTATCCGTTTCGGGGCAGCCGTAGTTGCTGAAGTAGATGTAGGTGAACGACTTCAGGGCAAAGCTCTCGGGCGTCACCGTCTTCGGATCGACCGGCACAGTGAAAGTGAAGTCGAAGCCGGTCTTGGTCAGTTTCACATTGTGGATCTCTGGCGGCGTCTTGCCGTTGAAGTTGATCCGTTGCAGCCCGTAAGGCTTACCACCGAGCGACCCCCAGCCGCGGTTCGTCTCACCGACGTAGAGCGACCCGTCTGGGCCGAAGGCCATCCGGTTCACCCCGCACTGCAGCCCGCGGCGGAATGGGAAGCACGCCCCCTGGAACACGCCGTTCACCTTCTCCAGAGCACACCGCATAACGATAGCCGTGTATTGATCCCCCACGAAACACTGGCCGGCGAACGGGCCGAACTTACCACCGGTGGTGTCCCAGATCGGTTCGCTGGCGCTCTGGCCCATCCGGCCGTAGGGGAACCAGATAGCCGGCGGGGCGACTTCGGGCATGCCGCTCGGGGCGGTTTTGCCGGGGGCCGGCTGACCGTCGTACATCATGCCGCTGGCCACCTTGTCCGACACCTTGCCGGCGAACGGCGAGTCCTTTACCCACCGCAACCCGGCCTGATGGCCGTAGAACTTGCCCTTCTCCAGGTGAACCAGTTTGTTTGACGCCACCCACTCGCCCTGATTGTCGGCGTAAAAAAGGTCGCCTTCGGGAGAGAAGTTGATGCCGTTCGGCGAGCGGATGCCGTAACACCACGGTTCCATCTCGCCCGTCTTGCCGTCCACCCGCACGCACCATCCCCGCCACGGCACCTTTGCCTGGTGCCCGCCGCCGAACCCGACGTTCAGGGTGATGTAGAAGTCGCCGGTCTTGGGGTCGCGGGCCGGGCCAAAGGCGTACTCGTGGTAGTCGCCGGACACGCCCCACTTGTCGCAGAACGTCTCGAAGCTGTCGGCTTTGTTCGCCCCTTTCGTGTCGCGGACGATAGTGAGTTCTGGCCGCTGCACCACGTACACCGTCTTGTCGTCCTTCACCCACATGCCGAGGGCCTCGTGAAGCCCTCCAGCATACTTGCTGAACTGGCTTTCGCTCGGTGTTTCGGACTGTGGGCTTTCTACCAGCCAGATTTCGCCGCGGCGGGTGCAGATGAGCAACTTGCCGTCCGGGCGGAATGCGAGCCCGCCGACCTCCAGTACGCAGTCCTTCGGCGTTGGGAAGGTGGTCACGGGGTAGTACTTCGCCTCGTCGCCTTGCGGTTGAGTGCCCTTGGCCGTGTTGTTTCCACCGCCGGTTGGGAAGTCCTTATCGAATTTCGCCCGCACTTCTTTCGGCAGTGTGGCGGGCAGGCCAGGGCAGAGGTACACCTCCCACCCACCGCCGATTTGGCCGATCTTCACGAGCAGTTGGTTCTTCCCCTTTTTCACGTCAAGGGTCAGGATGTCCTGGTCAGGGGCGGCCGGGCGGACGTGCGGCTCATGGTGGATCCGCTTGCCGTTGAAGAGCACCGTGAGGGAGTCGTCCGAACCGAACGACACCGGCAGTTTCACATCGGCCGCCGATTCGAACTCATGGAACAGATACACGACTGCATCGTTCGGCGTCTTCGGGCAGAGCGGTTTGAGATCGAGCACTCGGCCGAGCTGGACGGTCTTCCACTCCTTCCACCCGAACTTCTGCCCCGCCTTGCCGGTGAACTCGGCCTTCAGGTCAACCCCCTTCTCCGGTGGGTAGGCTTCGTCGAACCCAACGTTCTCCTTGTTCTCAAACGGCCCGGCGTAGTGCCAGGTGCCGGCGAGCGTCGGCAGGCCAAAGCTCGTCAGGGTGGCGACAGCCGTCTCGGCCTTGGTGGGTTTCTTGACGTACTGCCCGTCGACTTTCGGCTGGGCGAGCAGCGGGATGGCAGCGGCGAGGGCCAGTACCACGAGGGAGAAGAGGCGGTTCATGGGTGTGAGATGGGGTTGGGGTGGGGTAGGTTCTCGGCGAGCGGCCCGCGTGAGGGGACTGGTGTATGTGCACCCGCACCTCACGTGGACCGCTCGCCCGAATCAGGACAACTTCTGCCACAGTGAGTCGAACTCTCGCTGGAAGGCGGCGAGGAGGGCCGGGTCGCCGGTGTCGGTGATGTTCTCCTCGTTGCTTGTCGCGGCCGAGCGAGTCCAGTTGTAGCTCCCGTTGATCAGCCGAGAGCGATCGATCAGGGCGAACTTGTGATGCATGTGGTAAGGGGTGTGATCGACCAGCAGCGGAATGCCGGCCTCCTGTAGCCGGCGCACGTCTGATCCCTCGTCGAAGGCCTTATCGTTGTCGGTGATGATCCGCACCTTCACTCCACGTTTGTAAGCCGCGAGGATGGCGGTTGTGATCCGGTCGTCGGTGATGGTGAACACGCAGATATCAGCCGTGCGGCGGGCACCGTTCAACCGGGATACGATCCGCCCGAGACAGGTGTCGCCGGGGCTGAAGAAGGCCTCGTCCGGGGCGGCGGAGGTGGGAGTCGCCCCGCCCATCGGGAGCAGGACTTTGAGTACGTCTTCGAGGAAGTCGATAATCTGGACGGCCTGCGGATCGGAAACGGCGTGGCGGGCAGTGGCAAACACCCGGCTACGGGCCACACCCCGTTTCTGCTCGGTGGTGACGTTGGTCTCGACCCACCGGGCGAGGGCCTTCTTCTCCGTATCGGAGAGCTTGTGATCCACCATGAACTGGCGGAGGAGGGCATCGAGTTCGGCTGCGTTCATGCGGCGATTATCCGAGGTACGCGGGGGGGAAGCAAGCGTTTCAAGCGAACCCGGCCCGACTACTTCACTGTCACGGTTTGACCGTCGGCCAGGGCGCCGAGGTTGCCACTCGCCACCAACTCTGCGCCATCGAACGGCACCCAGTCACCGCCCGTGGTGCCCGCCTTCCGCTTACCCAGCACCTCTACCGTGCCATCGGGCAACTTCCCTGCTTTCACCCTCAACTTCTCGACCTTGCCGTCCTTTACCACGAAGCAGTAGGCGGTTTCGTCGGCGAAGAGCACCGCAGCCGCCGGCAGGGTAAACCCCTCCCCCCCTGCCCCACTCAGTTTCACCGACGCGTACAGTCCTGGCTTGAAGACACCTTCCTTATTTGGCAGGTCGATCTCAACCCGTAGGGTGCGGGCTTCGGGCGAGTACGCACCACTGGCACGAGCAACGGTGGCGTTCACCTCCGGGATACCCAGTGCCGGGAATTTGAGTACCGCCTTTGCTCCGACGGCGACCTTGACCGCCACACTCTCGGGCACATCCACAGCCACTCGCAAGGTGTCCACCTTCGCGATGACAAACAGCGAATCGGGCCGATTGTGACTTGGTTGGAGGAAATGCCCAGTGTGGACATTGCGGGCGGTGACGACGCCAGCGAACGGTGCCCGGATCTCGGTGTAGCTGAGCATTGCCTTCACCTTTTCCTGATCGGCAGCAGCCACCTCACGCCGGGCCTCGGCCGCCTTCACTTCTGCCTCCGCCTGCTTCTGTCTCGCTTTCGCCCCCCGTACCGCCGCCGCCGCCGACACCACGCGGGCATCAACCTCCTGTTTGGCCGCCACCGCGACCTTCGCCTGCTTGCGGGTCTCATCCACCGTCTGGGCGTCGACCACTCCGCCGAGCCGTTCCATCCGCTTCAACTCCGACTCCCACCGTTCCACGTCCGCCTTGACGCGTGTCATGCTCGCCTTCGCCTCGGCCTCGCCCGCCTCCGCCGAGACGATCAACTCGCCCGCCACCTCCGCCCCCTTCTTGGCTAACTCGACATCCGCCTCGGCGCGCCGTACCTCGGCGGCCTTCTGCTTCCCTTCGGCAACCAATTCGGGGATCGAGACTTCCGCCAGCAGTGTGCCAGGTTTGCCGTCCTTTGGCCCGTCTACCTTGTCGCCGATGTCAACGTAAACCTTCGCCACGAAGCCCGGCAGTTTCGCCACCACCGGGGTCGTTTCGAACGCCGACACGGTGCCCGGTTGCTCGGTGCTCCAGTTCAGCGACTGCTTCTTGGGCGACACCACGGCCACGGCGGGGGGGTCGGTCGGCGGCGAGTCAGCGGCGGCTGGTAGTAACAGGAGCAACGCGAGAAGAGCATGACACATGGGAATTGCCTCCTGGGGGTGAGGTCACCGTTAACCTACGACACCCTTCCGCCTGTTCCTATCCTGACCGCACACCCCCGCGGACAACCCAGGCATGGAAATCGATGTGGCCGGCACGGCGGCGAAGGTCGTCGCCAACATGGAGAAGGTGATTATTGGCAAGCGGCCGCAACTCGCCCTCGCACTTGCCGCCTACCTGTGCGAAGGCCACATTCTGCTCGAAGACGTGCCCGGTGTGGCGAAGACCATGTTCGCCCGTGCGCTCGCAAAGAGCGTTGGCTGCACTTTCAAGCGCTTGCAATGCACGCCCGACCTACTGCCGACCGACGTCACCGGGGTCAGCATTTTCAACCAGAAGACGACCGAGTTCGAGTTCCGCCCCGGACCGGTGTTTGCTCAAACGCTTCTAGTAGATGAGATCAACCGGGCGACCCCTCGAACGCAGGCCGCACTTCTTGAGGCGATGGCCGAACGCCGGGTGAGCGTGGATGGCCAGACCTATGTGCTGAAGCCGCCGTTCCTCGTGATCGCCACGCAAAACCCGGTCGATCAGGAGGGCACTTTCCCGCTCCCCGAAGCTCAACTCGACCGCTTCCTGGTGCGGCTGTCCCTCGGGTACCCGAGCTTCGAGGAAGAGGCCAAGATGCTCACGAAACTGCAGTTTGGCCACCCAATCGACGACCTCCAACCGGTGGTGAGTGCGGCCGACATCACCAACGCCCAGGAGGCGATCCGCAGCGTTCACGTCGACGAGAAAATCAAGAAGTTCATCCTCGATATCGTCCATGGCAGCCGCGAGCACGAAGACCTACTGCTCGGCGGCAGCCCGCGGGCGACGATCGCCTTGTTCCGCACGGCGCAATCGCTGGCGGCAATCAGTGGGCGGGACTTCGTGACGCCCGACGACGTGAAGCGGATGGCCCAGCCGGTGATGGCCCACCGCATCATCCTGCGACCGGAGAGCCGCCTGCGAAAGAAGACCGCCGCAAGCGTGGTGAACGAGATCCTGGGCGATCAACGCATCCCGGTGGTCGAACGCGACATGAAAGGCAGCGTGGACTATTTTCGGTAGGGCGATTTGGAGGCACCCACAAGGGGTGTCCCTACTTCCCAAAGTGTCTTCACGTCGGTGGTCGCCACCAACCACCCACACCACGACCGGCATATCCATTCCTACGCTGCTGATTCATCAGTCGTCGAGGGTTCCGCTTCGGTGTCTGTCGTCTCGGCTTTCATCACCTCGCGCAGCAGCACGGTGGCATAACAGCCGCTCGGAAGCACGGTGGCATAACAGCCGCTCGGAAGGGTGAATCGTAGCCACAACCCGGCCGGCTCCCAACTCGTGGTCAGGTCGTCGATGTACACCATGTTGTGCCGACGGGTGCCGCCCATCAGCTTGCCGAAGCCGGCGAAGTTCCGCTCATTCAGCTTGTGGTCGGCCAACACCGCCGCCTCCCGCTCGGCGGCTTTTCCGGCCGCGGCGAACGTCCGCTGGCCGAACATCGGCCCGGCCGTCACCGTCTCCCGTGAGTCGAATCGGGCCTGCTCAGTCGGCACATCCTCCGCCACGAACAGCCCGCCAAGCGGCCACTTCGCCATCACGTCGCCGGGCAACACCGTGCGGAACAGCCCGTCGGCCACTCGCCGCCCCAGATAGTCGTTGAACAGGAAACTCTGGAGCGCCGACAAGGCAAACTTGTACACGAACGGCCGGAGTCGCTTTGGCTGGGTGCCGTGCAGGCACTTCAGCCCGAGTTCGATGTTCCCTCCGTCGCGGCCGAACCGCTGGGGGCCGTAGTAGTTCGGCAGCCCGTGCGACTTGATGCGGTCGAGAATCGCACTGGCAAAACCGGCCTTCGACTGATCCGCATCCCGAATCAGCAGAGTGAACGTGTTTCCGCGGAGGTGGCCGGGCTTCAGCTTGTTCTCGTGCCGCGAGTGCTTGAGCAGGGTAATCCCGCCGCCGTCGAGTTGCTTCAATAGCGGCTCGGCTACGGCCGGTACGCTTACCCACTGCCGCGTGACCGCGTGACGGTCTTTCAGCCCGGCAGTGCCGACGGTGTTCACCGGCACGTTCAGGCGCTGGGCGATGGTACGGGCGAAGAATTCCGGCCCCACGTCCCGCTTCTGTACCCACAGAAACAGGTGCTCCCCGCGACCGCTCGGCTCGTAACTCGGGACTTCCTCCACCTCGAAGTCATCGGGCTGAACCTTGATCCGCCCGCCGACGCCGAGCAGATCGGGGGTGAGCAGCGGCGGGGCGAGAGGATCGATCAGGGGCATATGCATGGCCAACGGGAACAGCGATGAGGTGTACGTTTTAGGCGGGTCGGCGATCCGTACCATCAACCGGCGTGGTGTGGCGGTTTCGGCGTCGGCGATGCCGGAAACCTAATCCCAGACCAATGCTCGCGCCGACGAAGACTCCCCCGACAGTACAGATGCCGCCACGCCAATTCAGCGGGACGAGCCAATCGGCCCACATGCCGAGGAACCCTCCGGCTGCCGCCAGCCCCCACACCGGCAGTAGGAGGTGCCACGACTCCGTTGAGGTTGGTTTGTGCCGCACGCCATCGGCCTCGGGTGCATGCACGTCCGCGGAAGGTGGCTCAACTCTTCTTCGGCAGGTCGAGTACGGCGGCGACGAGTTGGTCTGGCTTGTACGGCTTGAATAGCACGTACTTCATACCATCGGCGCGGGCCTTGACGATGCTGTGAGCGGCGTCGTACCCGAATCCGGTGGTCATGGCGACAGGCACCGTTGGACGGGTCTGGCGGATCGACTTGAACGTATCGTATCCACCGAGATCCACCGGCCGCACCTCCATGAGCACGGCGTCGTACTCAACGCCGGCGAGCAAGGCCAAGCCCTCGGCGGCGGTGCCGACCGTCTCGGCGCAAGCCCCCAGCCCTTCGAGCACACGATGAGCCTCCCGCCGTTGGCGGTCGTCTTGCTCGATCACCAGCACCCGCTTGCCGGTGAGCGGCCGTGGAGCCGGGGTAACAGACACGTCCGCCGCCTGGTCGCCCACCCGCCGCACGCATGTCTTCACCTGCCGGGCGTTGCTCACGATCTTCTTCAGGTGGTTAACGATCACGTCGTCGCGGTCGCCGAGTTGCTTGAGCAGGACAGCAGCGCTGGCAATGACTTCATCAATGGGCAGGGCGATTTCGCGGCTGACCAGTTCGACCGAGTGGCTCGCGGCGCTCGTCTGTTGGGCAGAGAGCAGGTCGAGGGTGTGCAGAGCGGCGGCGATCTCTTTGCTAAACAGTTCGGTGAATTGCAGGTCTTCTTCGCTGAACCCGTTCAGCCGTGGGCTTTCGACGTTGAACGTGCCGACCAGTTCGTTACTGAACACCAGGGGCACCGTCAGGCTGCTTCGCGCACCGGTCGCCCCGGTCAGGTATCGAGGGTCGGCGGCAGCGTCGGCACAAAGGTAACTCTCGCGGTGGTGTGCCACCCACCCCGTGATGCCGTTCGCCTCCGGGAGGGCTTCCAGTCGCCGATGGGCCGCCTCGGCTGTCATCCCCTCTTCCAGCAAAGGGCGGAGTTCGTTCGTTCGCCGGTCGTACAGCCGAAGTTCGATGATGTCGTAGTGGAGAAGGTCGTGGATGAGCCGGCGGAGGTTGTCTTTGAGCGACTCGACTCGTTCGGGGATGCTGACCTCGGCAATTGTGGCGGCATCGAGTTCGACCAATTCGCGGCCCGCCTGGTGGAGCGCGTCGAGTTTCCTCTGCTGCTCCACCTCGGCCGTGACATCACGGCACAGAGCGACAAATTGAACAACCCTACCATCCGGGGCGAACACCGGGTGAGCGGCCAGATCGAGGTACTCCGGGGTACCGGCGGTGCGGTGCAAACGAACCGACACCGATTCGCCGCGGGCCAGGGCCGCCATCGGGTCGGCGGTCGCGCTCGACACTGTCGGGCTACCCAGAGCGACAAGCAGCGGCCGGCCGACCGGGTCGGCCCCACACCAAGTCTTCAGATTCGGGTTGGCCCACTCCACCTTGCCGTCGAGTGTGGTGAATGCCACGCCGCGGTCGGCATGAGACACGATCAGGGCATTGCGGCGAGACTCATCGAGCAGGTTGGAGAGAGAGACTGGATCTGCCACCACCGCCACGAAATTGCCACCGTGCAGAGCATCGGCGACTGAGTTGCCATCCGCCAGGCGAACTGTTTCCTGATCGATCAAGAGTTGAGCGGTCGTCGGCACCGGGCCGAACACAAGAACCCGCGACCGTGGAGCAGCCTTCATGCCATCGTCAGGCTCCAGGTCTAGCATGCGGGTCTCCACGTCGGGATTATACCAGATTCTCGGGCAACGTCGCAAGCGCTTGCCCCGACGGCGCAACGATGGGCAGGATTCTTCCCCAGCGGATGTGCCCTTTTGCCGATTTCCGACCGCCTGCCACCGCCTCGCCTACCGCACTTCCACGCGTGGCCTACATTGACAACGCACCCTCTCCGCGGAGTGACCGATGCGTCCAAAATTCGTCGCCGGCAACTGGAAGATGTACACGTCGGCAAGCAGCGCAAAGGCGCTGGCGACCACCGTGGCCATGAGCCTGAAGGGGGACAAACGAGTAATGGTGGCAGTCTGCCCGCCGTTCCCCTGGCTGAGTGTGGTGGCCGAGGCGCTCGAGGGTACGTCTGTCCTGCTCGGTGGCCAGAACTGCCACTTCGAGAAGGAAGGGGCGTACACCGGCGAAGTGTCGCCGATCATGCTCCGCGAGATCGGCTGCCAGTACGTCATCATCGGCCACAGCGAGCGACGGCATGGCCTGGGCGAGACCGACGAGTTCTTGAACAAGAAAGCGAAAGCGGCACTGGAGGCCGGGCTGAAAGTCATCTTCTGCGTGGGTGAACTCCTGAGCGAGCGGGAGGCGAATCGCACCGAGAAAGTGCTCGAAACCCAGCTCACGCACGGGTTGGCGGGGCTGACTGCCGCGCAGATGCAATCGGTGGTGCTGGCCTACGAGCCGGTCTGGGCAATCGGGACCGGCAAGGTGGCCACGCCCGAGCAGGCCCAGGCAGCCCACGCCTTCATCCGCGGCAAACTCGGCGAGCAGTTCGACGCTGGCACCGCCGCCCACGTGCAGATTCAGTACGGTGGAAGCGTGAAGCCGGACAACGCCGCTGGCCTGATGAGCCTGCCCGACGTGGACGGGGCACTCGTCGGCGGGGCGAGCCTGAAGGCCGATCAGTTCCTGGCCATCGTGAACGCGGCCATCGGGTGACACCAGGTTGAACGGCGCGTGGCCGGGTCCTCGATTTGCTTCAGGTCGGTGTCCGGCCACTCGCCCAGGTCGCGGGAGAAGATCTCAGTTCCATTCCAGATACAAAAGAACCCCGCCCAGGTGGGCGGGGTTCGAGTGCGAGAGTTGCTGGTCAGTCGTCCGAGGTCGGTTCGATCTTCACATTCTTGCCGGCCGACTCGGGGATGACGAAATCCTTCGTTCCGCCGGCCTCGGGCACCGTGAACTGCTCCTGCACCGGGTTGAAGATCTGCTTGCCGTCGGCGTAGAACGGCTCTTTCTTGCCGTTGAACCCGGTGATCCGCACCTGATTGGGGCCTGGGTGAACGCCTTTCTCGGCCCCCACAATCTCGGCGGTGTTGTACCGACCGTTGCGGATCGGTACCGAACGGACAGAGCCTCCCCCCGAAGGCGGGGTGAAGACGACATACCCGGCAGGCACCGGCTCACCTTTGAAGGTCACCGTGCCAGAGAGAGACACGAGTTTCGGCCCGCTCGGGCCGCACCCGGCCGCGGCCAGGACCATGGTCAGGCCGCTGATCAGCATCGTGAAGGTGCGGTTCACCAGTCACCCCCGAGCACTTCGCCCCCGGCCGGAGTCGCCACGAACGCCCAGGTGAGGGCACTGACCGACGCCGTCACGTTCCGCACGCTACCATCGGCCAACCCCGCCATCATGATGTTGCCGTGCATGGCCTGCGTGCGGCGCCAGTCGCACTGCCGCGGACGTGGGTTGGCCTGGATGCCGCCTGGGTTGACCACCCCGCCGTTCCAGTTCTGGCGGAAGTTCGGGTCGGTCCGCGGGCCAGGGCCGTTGTTCAGGGTCGCGTTGCGGTAAGGGGCATCGACGACCGGGTTATCCCACCAGGTGTACCCTTCCGGGTAGACGCGGTTGTTGGCCGCGGGCGGGATCGTAGACACGAAGATACCGGAGGTGCCGTCGGCCCAGGGGGCGCGTGTGCTGTGTTGAGGCCCGCGAGACCAGATGCTGTAGGTAAACGACGCGGTGCTCAGGTTGGGGGTCACCCCTGCCCTGGGGAAGTCTGGGCCGAAGCACCAGGCCATCCGCTCAGCGAACAGCATGGTGTTGCTGGTGCCGTCGGTGATGCTAACAAGGGTGCGGCTACCGCGGGTCGCGTGCCCAGCCTCGATGGTGGCAGTGGCTACCTGCGCGTTGATGGCGTAGGTGGTGGCTCCGTAGGGCACCCCACCGGCAGACGTGCGGGCCGCGTTCTGAGCGATTGCGTCACCCGAGAACTGACCGTTCGGGTTGGTCACGTCGCTCGGGCAGGCGAAAGTCTTCACGGCCGCCGTGCGAACGTTGAACGAATGCCCGTTGGAGTTCCGGAAGAGGTTTTCTTGCTCAATGTATGGGAGCAGAGCGAAGTGCGCCGAGCCGGTTTCCGAGGCCGTCTGGTACGACCACGGCGGTAACACGCCGAACGCGCTCTCGTAGTTGTGGCAAGCGAGGGCCAGTTGCTTGACGTTGTTCGAGCACTGCATCCGGGCAGCCGCATCGCGGACTTTCTGCACGGCCGGCAACAGTAGCCCAATCAGGATGGCGATAATCGCGATCACCACCAGCAACTCGATGAGCGTGAACGCACGCCGGTGTGATCGAAAACGCAAGACGGTGGACATGGGGAGAGTATCCGTGGACAGAGGATGGCCGCACAGATGAATGAATTGTGAGGCGGCCGAGACAACTGCATCTTTTACGCTCTTCATTTATTTCGTCAACACAAATGCCACGCGACAGCAAGAAAGATCGGGTGACTGGTGGAGGAAGGGCAGATCGTGCCACTTCCTCCACCAGTCACCCGATCTTTCTTGCGGATCAATTCTGCCCGCCTCCACTTACTCGCCCTTCTCCGCCGCCTTGCCCCGCTTCTTCGGCTTGGCCGTCTCGGCCGGCTCGGCCGCGTCGAGAGCGGCCTCCGGTTCCTCACCATCCTGGTCGGTGGGAATGGGCAGACCGCTCATCTTGGCCGCATTGACGGCCAGAATGTCGGCGGCGATGGCATCGCGAATGGCAGTGTTGTCCCGCAGGAACTTGGCCACGTTGTCGGCCCCCTGCCCTAGCCGTTGATCCTTGTAGCTGAAGAAGCTACCGCTCTTGGCCACGATCTCGTACTCATCAACAGCCAGTTTGAGCAGATCGGCTTCGTAGTCGATCCCCTTGTCGTACATGAGGAAGAACTCGGCCGTGCGGAAGGGGGGGGCGATCTTGTTTTTCACCACTTTCACCTTCACCTCTTTCCCGATCACGTTCCCATCGTCGTCCTTCAGGGCGTTGGTGGTCGGCCGCACCTCGAGCCGCACGCTGGCGTAGAACTTGAGGGCAAGCCCGCCGGTGGTCGTCTCGGGGTTGCCGTACATCACCCCGATCTTCTGGCGGATCTGGTTGATAAAGATGATGCAGGTGCGGGTTTTGCTCAGGCTTGGGTTCAGCACCCGAAGGGCCTGGC
Organism: Fimbriiglobus sp.; assembly: GCA_025459365.1. GTDB lineage: Bacteria > Planctomycetota > Planctomycetia > Gemmatales > Gemmataceae > JALHQU01. Next base: position 1,554 of record JALOQR010000107.1, on the reverse strand, counting down.
TCATGAGGCGGGCCTGCATACCCATGCTGGCGTCGCCGATATCGTTGTTCAGTTCATTCTTCGGTACCAGGGCGGCCACGCTGTCCACCACGATCAAATCAACAGCATTGCTCTTGACCAGCATCTCGGCGATGCGAAGCCCTTCTTCCCCGTAGCTCGGCTGGCTCACGAGCAGGCTATCGAGATCGACACCGATCTTCTTCGCCCAGCTTGGATCGAGGGCGTGTTCGGCATCGATGAAGGCCACCACCCCACCCTGCTTCTGCACATTGGCCGCGGCATGGAGAGCGATAGTAGTCTTGCCGCTCGATTCCGCCCCGTAGATCTCGACGATTCGCCCGCGCGGGATGCCTTTGCCACCAAGGGCGACATCCAGCCCGATGCTTCCCGTGCTGATCCCCTCGACCTCCTGCGACGCCACCGCCCCCAGGCTCATGATCGCCCCTTCGCCGAACTCCTTCTCGATCTGGGCGAGGGCAGACTTCAGTTCCCGGCTCTCTTTCGCGGCCATCGGTACATTCCCGTGTGTGAAAAGGGCACGCACCACCGCGGTTGGCAACGAGCCACCGGGCAGTGGGTAGAGGGGAATGTAAACAAGACCTGCGGGCGGCAACAGGTCAGCAGCGGAAATCGCGGGGAGTGGCAGGGCCATTCCGTTGTTCCGCAGAGCGACCACGATGCAAACGTGAGTTCAGATGACGAGACTGAAGGCGAGGGAATCCTGGATCTTCCTTGATCCTCCGTTGTGTCTGGTCCATTGACATCAATGGAACGGGATTCTTCGCCTTCTTGGTGCCGCAATTCTGAACATCCGCTTTACTGCGATTTTCTCGGGGGATGGCCGAACTCAAGTTCGAATGCGGCCCGCAATCGCGACAGAACAACCGACGATCCACCATCCCCCAACAACCGCAGTTCGGCGTAGTCGAGAACGTTCAAAGCCGCCATTTCCCGTTCGCACAGCTCGCCGTAGTGCATTTCGTGGACGCTCCGGATGACCGAATCATCGCGGTTCAGAGCGGCGAACTCGTTCACCACCGTCATCAGGTCGGCCCGGCCGTGAAGCAGGGACGCGATCAATTCTTCCTTGTATCCCATTCGATCTCGGAGGAGGCTGAGTTTTCCGTTAAGTTGGCGATCGGTCGATTGACACCCCTCGACTGTGGCGGTCAGGTGCGGGGCATCGCGAAGGTCAGCGAAGGCGGCCGAAAGCCCGCCAGGATAGCAGAGGTTCAAGCCAACGGTCACGACGGCAGCGACGGCAGGAAGGTAGACCCATCGCTTGATGCTGAACGTGCGATTGAGCAGGCGGTTCACGGAGCAATCCCTCAGGTGGGACGCCAGAGCGGGCGGGGTGGGAGTGCGGTCGCGAGATCACCCACCTGAGTGAGGGGTGCGCGCGGCCAGGCCAGCTCACACAGTCGAGCCACATCACGCCCGGAAGAGCGGGACTGGCGAGACCGAGGAACACGACCCCGACTCACTGGCGTCGGACAGCGGACAAATCCGGGTGGCGGCAAGAGAGCAACGAATCGGCCGGTTGCCGCCGACCCC
>JALOQR010000394.1 GCA_025459365.1 Fimbriiglobus sp. | reverse complement strand
CACCTGCCACACACATACCCCCCCCTGCCTCGGTCACACCGTCCGCCGCGTGAAACTGAACGTAAACGCACGCTGGCACAGTACTTCGGTAGCATGGCCAGCCGGGTTCGGGCCGACTCTCTACTGGCGGTGCGAACGACTGCCGGAAGGCCAGGCCACCGGAGAACCTGGTACCTCACAAACATCCGCCCGCTCGCCGGGAAAGCCTCACTGCCGCGTGCTGATGTAACCGCGGACGTGCCCGCCGCTGTTGGCCACCTCCGCCCGCAGCCCGCCGAATCCCGGCAGTTCGATGTCCCCGCTCCGCGTGACGAGATAGACCGCGTCGGTCGCTGCACACGTCCCATCCGACCCCGGCAGATCGCCCCACACCCCGCCGTCGATCACCACCCAGTCGAACCACTGCCGCAGTTGGCCGACCAGCCGCGGCAGATCGTTGGCCATTTGCTCCTCGGTGGCGTCGGTCGGCGTCCCGGCGGCGAGCAGGTGCAGGTTGGTCACCGGTGTCGGCTGGAGCGCCCACGCCAGCGGGATGCTCTGGTTGAGCACATCGGCCAGCCCCGGCGACTCCGCCGCTCCCAGCCGGCGAGCCACCCCTGGTCGGGCGATGTTGGCATCCACCAAGAGCACCCGGCTCCCGAATTCCTGAATCAGCGACACGGCAAAGTTGACGAGCACGGTGGTGGTTCCCGCGTGCGGGCCGGCGGAGGTGAAGAGCGTGACCTTCGGCCCCGGCTCGTCGAACTGCCGCACGATCTGGTCGCGCACCGTGCGGTATTCCCCACTCACCGGGTGATCGGGGAAGTGATACGCCACGACCTCGGGTGCGATGCCCGTCTGCTGCATCAGCCGCAGGCCCGCCTTCGGGATCGGGTGGAACGTGACTGACAGAATCCGCGAGTCGGCGACCGGCGGGGCGGCGTCGTGCGTTTTGGCCATCGGGGCGACCGCAGGTGGTGCAAGGAGCGGAGCCGTGGGGGCGATGATGACCTCCCGCATGGCGGCCGGCTTGTGTGGAGGCATCTTCACCGGTGGCGGCGGGGTCGGCCTGCTGATCGACGCCACGACTCCTTCTGGGCCGCCCACCTCGACGTACGGCACTGCCTCGCCCGCGAATGGTTCAGCGGACGGTCGCGGCTCGGGAGGAAGGTCGTGCGTCATGTCGGACCCGACTCCGGTGATCACGCGGAACATGCGACTCATGGGCATCCTTCGCCGGGGGGGCGAGCAGTCTGGTAGGGTGGCCGACTCTCTCCGAGACTCGGGTCCGACATGCCGCTCTTGGAGAAGAGCGGCTCACCCTCGGTCACGCCGTCTTCCGTTTTGTCGCCTTCTTGGCCGTCGGCTTCGGGTCGGGCGGCGCGGTCAGGGGCAGCACCGCGGGCGACAACTGTTCGGCCGAGGCCAGCCCGAGTTGGTCGAGCGCGTCGAGCACCGCCTCGGCGTCGGTGTGTTTCTGCCCAGCATTGGCCGCCACCTCGAAGGCCAGCGCTGCGGCTCGGTTCAACACCCGCGGCACCCCGCCGGTGTGGTCGGCCAGCAGGTGCAATGCCTCGTCGTCGATCAGCCACTCCGGCCGCCCGCCGCATTCTCGCAACTGGTGTCGAACGAATCGCACCGCTTCATCGCGGTCGAGCGAGACCAGTGGTTTCCGTACGGCGATGCGTTGGCGGAAGGCCGCACTCAACCGCTCCTCACCCGGCAACCCCAGCAACAGGGCGAACACGGCCTTGGCGTCCTTCGACTCCAAATTGCCCAGAAGCCGCAACTCCTCACCGGCCTCGGGGGTCAGGTGGTGGGCCTCATCAACCACCAGCACGACGCATTGGCCGTTGGCCAGGCCCGTCAAGAGTTCACCGTGAACAGCCAGCCGCAGTTCCTGCTCGCTCAACCCCTGGTAAGGCTTCCCGAGGTCGAACAGCACCGCTTGCAGTAGATCGACGGCCCGAGTATCGGGTGGGGCATGCAACATCACCCGCTGCGTATCGGCGGGGATGGATTCGAGAAACCGTAGGCCGAGAAGGGTTTTGCCGGTGCCTGGCTCGCCGCGGACGCACGCTGCAGCGTCACCATCGGCGAAGGCTCGCACAATGGCGGTAAAGGCCGCGTCGTGTCCGGCCGTGGGTACGTAGGCGCCCGTGTCTGGGGTGGGGCGAAACGGCCGGCGGGTCAGCCCGAATGTCGCCCAGTCCATGTCGATGTCCCTACCGTGAGTGCCGGTCTTCCGCTGAAATTGGATCGACATCGCCGGACGGGCGACTTGAGGGCCAATGGGCGGAGAATGCGGACAGTCCGGATGGCTGTCGCGACCGTCAAAAAAATGCGATGCGAAAAATCCGTCAAATTGGCATCCGATTTCGACTTGCAGGGTAGGGCGGTCGGCCGGTATACAACTCCCTCAAGAACTCGCGGATCCGCTGCACAAGGGCTGCAAGGAGGCAGACCATGAGCAGGATGCTCTCCCTCTTTGACGGCGGACTGGCCACGGCCACTCGCCTGTACGCCGCCGGCCGCACCGAACGCCCCGCCCGACTTTTGGGTCAGGTGCGGGCCGGTGCGACCGATACCGCCAGCGCGGTCAAGGTGCTACGGGTTGCGGCAGCGGTGGCCATAACCGCCGAGAGGTATGTTCGGGCGCGAAGGCTCTTGCGCGACGCGATTGCCCTCACCCCGACCGACGCCGGCCTGTGGTTCGAGATGGGCCGGGCGTTCGAAGACGACCCCCGCGGCTGCGACCGTAAGGCCGCCCGCCGCTACAAGAAGGCCGCCCAGTTGAACGCTAACGAACCGAAATTCAAAGCCACCCTCGGTCGGGCTATGGTCCGCATCAACGAGGTGGGAAGTGGTGTCCGCCAACTCTGCCGTGCTGCCGATGCCGCTCCGACCGACCCCGAGGTTCTCGGCGTGGTCGCGGAAGGCCTGCGCGAGGCGGGCCGGGCCGAACTCGCCTTCCAACTCCTCTCGAAGGCCCGGTTCCTCGCCCCGAAAGATCAGGGCATCGAGCACCTCTGGGCGCGGGCGAAGTACGACATGCTGGCCGAATGCCAGCGAGGCGGTTCCAGGCCGCAAGCGGTGAGTATCCCCATGCTGCGGGTGTTCAACGACGCCCCCGCCCAACCCACGCCACGTGCCGATGTCGGTCAGACTCCCACCCCACACATCGCCCGCCTGCGGGCCTTCCGGAGCGATCTGGGTTAAGGCAAAGGCGGGGAGAAAAAGTACTGGCCCGTAGGTTGGGCTAAGCCCGACGAGTGTGGGTGTTGTTGGCGTACCGACCCGGTGCTGAACTGAAAACCGGCTCAGGCCGGGACTCCAACAACACAACAACGATTTGCTGTCCACACGGCAGCCGGTGCTTCTCCGCCCATGCTCAATTCCCGCACTCCACAGGCGAGCCGAGTGCCCACCGGCGTCGGGAGTGCGATCGCTCCCCCGACGCCGGTGCCCGCCCGGCAGTGATCACGCTTTCAACTTCCGGGTGCCGGCCGCGGCCTTATCGGCTGCCGCCTCCAGGCCTTCTCGTCTCACTCTGGAGTAGGTGTTCCGCCGCACCAAGCGGCTGCTGAACGTGCATGTAGGCGGGCGGGTCATCCGCACCACCGCCGAGCACCCGGTGTACCACCCGAA
>JALOQR010000393.1 GCA_025459365.1 Fimbriiglobus sp. | reverse complement strand
GTTCGTCGCGGCCCCGTCGGCTGTTGGCACTCACGGCGATCGGCTCGCCGTACCCGAGGCGGTACAGGTCGCCCATGTGGGCATCGATCTTCGGTTCATCGGCCTTGTTGGCCACGAAGATCACCGGCTTGTTCAGGGTGCGGAGCTTTTCAGCCACGTGCTGATCGAGCGCCACCACGCCATCGCGGATGTCCACCACGAAGAGGACCACGGAGGCCTCATCGATGGCAAGGCGAATCTGCCGCTCGACGTCCTCAGTCAGGTTATCGTGGTCGATGATGCCCATCCCGCCGGTATCGGTCAGTTCGATGAACCGGTCGCCGACTTCAACCGTGAAGGTTATGCGGTCGCGGGTGACACCAGCCGTAGGCTCAACGATGCTGATCCGTTTGCCGGCGAGCATATTGAAAAGCGACGATTTGCCGACGTTCGGGCGGCCGACGATGGCGACAACAGGCAGCTTCATGGGACCGCATCCGAGAGAGGGGCAAAGGTGATTGTACCACTCGGCCAGGGATGAAACGAACCGCGGCCGCCGGGGGGCTATTTCACCCTTCCCGGCGGCCGCGGCTCGGATCTATACCCACCGATCAAATGAGTGGCTCAAACCGGGCACGGAACTGATCGGGGGTCATCTTGGCGGCAGCTGAGAGAAGGGCCAGTTTGTCGGCGCTGGCGAAGTCTTCTTTCTCCAGCCGGGTCATGTACTGGCGGCCGCATTCGTAGGTCACGCTGTTCAGATCGACGTCCCGCGTCTGCATCCGCTTGGTAGCCGGCACGATCATGTCCTGGAACCGTAGCGGCATTAGCCGACCGCCGACCACGCTGACGATCGCACCGTACTCCGCCGCCTCGGGCGACAGCAGGAACTTGACCGCCCCGTAGCCGAGATCGCGGGTGTACTCCGCGTCGAACGGGATCGGGTCGGCACACCGCAGTTCGTACCCCAGGTCCTTATCGATCATGACTGACTTCAGGTCGATCGTCTCCATCCGCCGGCTGACCCACTCGCGTACCATCCGCCCGAACTCGATCTCTCCCAGCCGTAGGTGGCCGTGCGGATCGCGTTCGATCTTGCCATACTGCCGCAGTTCATTCTCACCGACGGCCTCAATGAGTCCCTGTTCGCCGATGGCCTCGATCAACCCCTCGGCCAGGATGACTAGCCCGTACCGCTTGCCCTCCACCTTCCGCTTTACCATCGAGCCGATGATGATGTCGGCCAGCCCATCCAAGGTGAGTTTCTTGCCGCGGAACTCTTCGCGGATGAGGGTGAGGGTAGCGGCCGCCGCCTTGCCAATGCCCAGAGCGAGGTGGCCCGCCGCGCGACCCATGCTCACCACGATGTACCACCGGCCGGTCGTGCGGGCATCTTCGTGCAGAGCGCGAGCGAGCTGCACCCCATAATGTCGGGCCGTTTCGAATCCGAAGGTCGGGATGCCAGGGGGGAGCGGCAGATCGTTGTCGATCGTCTTGGGCACGTGGGCGACCTTGATCTTCCCCTTCGCCCGCTCGTACACCTGCGACCCACTGAACGCCGTGTCGTCACCGCCGATGGTGACAAGGTACCGCACGTTCAACTTGTCGAATGCGTCGAGCACGTTCTGCATGTGGGCCGGGTCCTTGGCCGGGTTCACCCGGCTGGTGCCCAAAATCGACCCGCCGCGGTTGTACCACGGGCCAACCTCGGCGGCGCTCAGGAGCACCATCTTGGAGGTGTCACCTGTCACCAGTTGGCTGAACCCCTGACGGATGCCGACCACCTCCAGCCCGCGGTGGACCGCCTCAATAGTGACCGCGCTGATCACGCCGTTGATCCCAGGGGCCGGGCCGCCGCCGACCACAATTGCCAAACGCCCGCGAGACGAGTCCGCCATGAGCAAACGCCCTACGAAGAGAGTGGAACGCAGACCGGGACCGCCGGCCAAAAGGTGAAGTCAGGAAATGAAATTCGCGAGGGGATTCAAGGGCGACGGGAGTGTCCACCGCACTCACCGGGTGGGATCATCCGAGTGCCGGACCTGGTGAGTGCAGAGTTGGTTCAGCCGCCGGCCACCGCGTCGAAGGCTTGCCGAAGTTCCTCGTAGTCCTGCGGTCGCTCGGCCGGGTTCTTCACCAGCATCCAGAGGCACAGGTCGGCGACGAGCGTCGGCACGTTCGCATTGAAGGTGGCAGGCGATGGCGGGGTGCTGTTCAGGTGATGGAAGATGTGCTGCATGCGGTTCTTGCCGTCGAATGGCAACCGCCCGGTGAGGGCCTCGAAGAAGGTGACCCCGAGGGAATAAATGTCGGCCCGCAGATCGACCACGCTCGCGTCCTTCGCTTGCTCCGGGGCGAGGTAACTGGCCGTGCCGGCGAGTTCCGGGCCGACTTGTTGCGGGGCCATCGCCTGCAATACCGGTTGCTTGGCCAGCCCGAAGTCGATCAACTTGGCCAGGCCACTCGGTCCAACCAGGATGTTGTCTGGCTTGATGTCGCGATGGACCAACCCGGCCTTCCACACCGCACCAAGGGCATCGACCATCTGCGAGATGATGTAGACCGACCACTGAAGCGGCAGCCCGCCACCGCGAATGAGGTCACCGAGCGGACGGCCTTCAATGTACTCGGTGACCAGATACGGCCAGCGAGGGTCGAACCCAAAGTCGTGGAAGCGGACCACACGCGGATGTTTCACGCGAGCAATGGCGGCCGCCTCCGTCCGCATCTGCCGCATGGCGGCCGAGCGGTCGAAGGTATTCGCCCAGTTCATGATCTTCACCGCCACTGGCGCCTGGGTCGGCTCATCCCACCCGCGAAAAACAAAGCACGACGCCCCACTGCCCAGTGCTTCCTGGAGCGTTACCGTGCCCACGATGTCGCCTACCTGGGGCGGTGGCACGTTCGTCGGCACCTCCGACTCGCTCGCCACATGCTCGGCGATCGCGCGGCGGATGTGGCCGATGGCCTTGGTGTCTTCGTTCTGCCCGCGCATGGTGTCGGCGGTGTCCGGGGCAATCTCCGGTTCAGCGGGGAGGGCAGGCAACGGTTGGGTGGGGGTGGGTGGCATCGGTGCGGCCATGGCGGAATTCAACGTGCCACAAACCTAGCTCATAGGTCCGGTTGTGCCGAATATTCTGGATGAAAGGTCCAGAAAATGAGATCCGCCAGTCGCTTTGAGATGGGAGAGGAAAAGAGCATAGTTCGGAAGATTGAGCCTGGACCGTGAGAGTGATGGAAGTGTCCAGGAATTGATCCACCTCCTTACTTGAGGGCAGTGTCGATCGCTGTTCCATGTCTGCTGTGCTGGAGGACTGCCCGCAGTCAGCGACCGACTGGGAAACCAAATCAGCCAGTGGGTAATCCAATTGGCGGTGCTCCCCTTCTGCCCCCCTGTAAAGTCGCCTTCCTGAAGGCTGTCTCACGCCCTTCGGATGTCGGAAAATCGCAGTGCTCCGTAAGGCCGACTTGACACTGCAAGTGTTACAACTAATTTTTTAGGCGAAAGCATCCTTTCCTAACCGGTGGAACGGAAGCATCAAGAATAGGAGGAATGCCGTGAACCCACGCCGTTGGCCCGTGCTGCAGGTGCTGCTACTCGCGGCGGTGGCTGGATTGCCGGCAATCGCAGGAGAACCACTGAAGGTAATCGGACCCGACGCGGCCGATC
>JALOQR010000106.1 GCA_025459365.1 Fimbriiglobus sp. | reverse complement strand
GTCGTTCTCCCAGCCCAGGGTTGAGGACCAAAGGTCCGACACCCTGGAAACGACCAACATCCAACCACAACGACCCCAACGGGGGCGTTCATCCTCCCCATCATCCACCACCGTCACGGTCGGGCTGGTGAAAACGAAGCCAGCCCAGGGTGTCGGACCTTCGGTCCTCAACCCTGGGCTGCAAGAACAACCCCTTCGGGGTTGCGATCCGTCCGGACGCCGCGTCAGTCGCCGCGCAGTTTCAACCCGTACTGCACCAGTTTTTCCTGCACTTCCTTGAGCGATGTCACGCCGAAGTTCTTCGCTTCCAGCAGTTCGTCGGAGGTCCGCTGGCAGAGTTCGCCGAGGGTGTTGATGCCGAGGCGGTTCATGCACTTGCGTGCCCGCACGCTCAGGTTCAGGTCGCTCACCGGCTTGCTGAGCGTGGCCTGCTCCTCAGGCGACAGGTTCTGTTGCGGACGATACCGCATTTCGTACTGCTGACCCTGTTCGAGCGACTGGCCGATCCGCAGCCCCTTGACGCCCATGATCTCCTTGATCTCGTCGAGGCTGGTGTCGCCGAAGTTCTTGGACGCGAGCAGTTGGGCCTCGGTCACGCGGGTGAGGTCGCCGAGAGTGCGGATGTTCATCCGCTTCAGGCAGTTGCGGCTGCGAACGCTCAGCTCGAAATCGGTAATCGGGGTGTTGAGCACCATCGCGTTGATGGCGTTCATCTGCTCTTCGTCGGCGTTGTAGTACTGGTTCATGGCGGCCTCCACGTCTTTCGTGAAGAGCCGCGCGTATTCGTCGGTGGGGTCGGTCTTGGCGAGCCGGCGGTAGCACTCGGCGGCCTTGTCGTAGCGTTCGTTATCTTCGTAGAGCACGCCGAGGTTCTGGAGCACCCCCTTGCCGACGGGGGGGTGTTTCAGGCACTTCTCGTAGTAATCGATGGCGGCATCGTCGTTCCCGGCCAAGTCGTTCAGGAAGGCGAGGCGGAAGAGGGCCTGAGCGTGCGAGGGATCGAGCTGAACGGCCCGCTCATAGCAGCCGGCCGCCCGCGGGGTGTCGCCTTCCGCCTCGGCCAACGCCCCATCCTGGTAGTGGTACTCGGCGTTGTGCGCCGCCATGTCCTTGTACTTGTGCAGAATCGCCTTCGCTTGTTGGGTGTCGCCGAGTGCCCGCAACACCCCCGCCCGCTGGAGTTGCACCGACTGAGCCGCGAACCCGGTCTTCTCGGCTTTCTCGAATGCTTTCAGAGCCTCGTCGTGGTCGCCGCGCAGGGCGAGCGCACGCCCGAGGAAAAAGGCCGCCAGCGGGCCTTCGGATTGCTTCAGGTGATCCACTGCCAGAGTGGTGTGCCCGAGAAAGAAGTGAACGACACCGAGCTTCAGGTGCAGTTTCTTCTGCTGTGGGCCAGCGCTGACCGCCAGCCGCTTGGTCAGGGTGTCGTTGATGTCCTTGAGCGCGCGGACCTGGTTCGGCCCCTGGGCCAGCCCCTCCCGCAGCTTGTTCACCATCGCCCCTTCAAACTCTTCCCGCTCCACCAGCAGGGCGCGCAAGTCGATGACCGGTTCGGTCATGGTACCATTCACTCCGTACTCGATGGACGACTCCGGCAGACAACCGAAGGCATCCGGACCGGGCCTTGCCGCACGTCGGCGGAGCGTGCGAGACCCAGGGGGAACGTGTGCGCCGAGAATTGGCCAGTTTAACCGCCGGACGAAAATCGGCAAGAGCGGGAAAAGAAAGGCCGGCCCATCGCTCGTGAGTGGCGTGTGGTGGGAGTCCCGTCTTGAGCTGGTCGTTAGCCAAGCACCGGCTGAAGCCGGGACTCCAACTCAGTCGTCTGCCCAGCACCGGTTCAAACCGGGACTCCAACCCGGCGGTCGCTCACACCGTCACCTGAGCATCAACCTTCAGATGGCTGAACACGCAACGGAAGTGCTTTCTCTAAAAGCAGTTAAGTCAATTCACACCCGGCCGAAGTGGGTCCGGTGGTCGTGTGTCAGGCAGGGGGGATATGTGTGTGGCAGGTGGCAGTGTGGCAGACACCCCCCCCACAGATTGCCGAACGCAAACCGATGTGGACGAGAAAACCGAAAAAAATGCCGCCCCGTCGCCGGGAGAGGTGAGGTGAAATACTGGCCATGTTGAGACTGACACGCCGTCTACCCCCGCACCTTCGCCCGCGGTCGGACAATGTCGAGGACGTGCCGCAGAACGTCCCGCACCGAGATCACCCCCACTGGCCGGCCGCCGTCCACCACCGGCAAGTGACGGTACCCACCCACGTCCATCAGGCGAACGGCGAAGGCCAGCGGGTCGTCCGGGCGGACCGTCTCGGGGTGCGGGGTCATGAACTGGAAGACGGGGAGCAGGGCGAGAGCGTCGGAGCCGGCAATGCGCGTGAGGAAGTCTCGCTCGGTGAGGATGCCGACGAGCTGGCCGGCGGCATCGGTGACGAGCACCGCCCCCACACCCTCGGCAGTCATCACCTGCATGGCCCGGCCAAGGTCGGCGGTGGGAGGCACACAAACCGGCGGGCGAGGGCGGAGCGAGGCCACGGTGTCGCCGACGAGTGCAGCCTCCACCGCATCGGCCGGCTGCGGGCGGTCGAACGCCGAGAGGTCGCCGCCGCACCAGGTGCAGGCGTCGAGGCCCATCAGGTTCGTGGTTCCGCACGCCGGGCAAATCATCCGCAGGGCCACCAGGAGATGAAAGGGGGAAGTTGTTTTACGAGGGGCGGAGGTGGGGTCAGTTCACGACGTTCCGCAACGGTTCGCCGAGCAACCCACGCCGCACCTCTTCGGCCCCTTTGGTTCGCATGTCGAGAATTCCCTCCTCCGAATAAAAGGCCGAGTGCGGAGTGAGGATGACACGATCGTGACATGGGTGGGCCGGGTTTCGCCAGGCCGCGAGCAGCGGGTGATCGGCCGGCGGCGGTTCGACCGGTAGCACGTCGATGCCAGCCCCGGCGAGTTGCCCACGGGCGATTGCCTCGGGGATCGCGGCCGCATCGACAATCGCCCCGCGGGCGGTGTTGATCAGAATCGACCCCCGCGGCATCGCAGCAATCGCCGCAGCGTCGATCAGGTTCCGCGTGCGGTCGTTCAGCGGCGTGTGAACGCTCACCACGAGCGACTGCCGCAGCAAGTCGTGAAGCGTGTTCGCCCGGCGGATGCCGAGCGCCTTGTCGTACCCGTCCGGCTTGAATGGATCGAAGTACACCACGTCCATGCCGAACGCCTTCGCCCGCAGCGCGGCCGCGGTGCCGATCCGCCCCAGCCCGACCACTCCGAACACCTTCCCCCGCAGCCGCGAGATCGGTGCGGCCGTCTTGTAGGTCCACGGCCCTTCCCCGCGCTGGAGCCGGTTGTTGTGGAAGTGGTTCCCCCGCACGAGGGCGAGCATCAGGCCGACCGCGGTGTCGGCGACTTCCTCGGTGCCGTAGTCGGGGACGTTGCAGACGGGGATACCGCGGGTGCGGGCAAAAGCGTGGTCGATGTTGTCGAACCCGACGGCACAGCGGACGATCAGTTTGCAATTGGTGAGCCGGGCGAGGGTGGGAGTACGGAGGGTGGTGTTGTACACCATGATCGCATCGGCGTGGTCGAGTCGGCCGGCGAGTTTCAGTTCGTCGGGTTCGTCGAGGGCGACCACGTCGGCGAGGTCGCCGAGGATGGTCTGTTCGACAGTCGGTTCGCCGGAGACGAAATCAACGACGACGGCACGGAACCGGGGCATGGGCGGAAGCTCGCAAAGGGAGGGGAGGTGTTGTAGCGTGCCCTGTCGTCGCCGGGAGCATGCGACCGGCCCAGTTGAGCCAGTCGCAAGCTCCCGGCGACGAGAGGAGGTAGCGGTGCTAAACTAATCTGGTACAGCACCCCCGAGCGCCGACCCCAATGCCGACGCCGACGAAGAATATCCGCAATTTCTGCATCATCGCCCACATCGACCACGGCAAGAGCACGCTGGCCGACCAGTTCCTGCTCAAGACCGGGGCGGTGAGTGAGCGAGACCTGAAAGCCCAGACGCTCGACAGCATGGACCTGGAGCGGGAACGGGGCATCACCATTCGGATGCACCCAGTCACGCTCTACCACGAGCACAACGGCACGAAGTATGAGCTGAACCTGATCGACACACCAGGGCACGTCGACTTCAACTACGAAGTGAGCCGCAGCCTGGCGGCATGCGAGGGAGCCATCCTGCTCGCCGACGCCTTCCAGGGCGTCCAGGCCCAAACGGTGGCGAACGCCTTCCTGGCGATGGAAGCCAACCTGAAGATCATCCCCACCCTGAACAAGATCGACTTGCCGCACGCCCGCCCAGACTTCGTCATCGGCGAGATGGAAACCGCCGTTCTGATCGATCCGGACGAGGTGCTGCGAGTGAGCGGCAAAACCGGGCAAGGCGTCGATGAGTTGATGGAAGCTGTCATCGACCGCGTGCCCGCCCCGAGCGGCGACCCAACCGCCCCGTTGAAAGCGCTGATCTACAACAGCCACTTCGACACGTACAAGGGGGTGGTCGTCTACATCCGCATGATCGATGGGGAAATCAAACTCGGCCAGAAGATCAAGATGATGCGGACCGGCCGCGAGTACGCCGTAACGGACATCGGCCAGTTCCGCCCTGCCGCTACCAAGGTGGATGCGCTTGGTGCCGGGCAAGTGGGCTACTTCACCGCCAACATCAAGGGGCTGGCCGACGTCAACATCGGCGACACCGTCACCGATGCCGCGAACCCGACCGCCGAAGCGATGGCCGGGTACAAGGAAGCCAAGCCGATGGTGTACTCCGGCCTCTACCCGGTGAACAACAACGAGTTCGAAGACCTGCGGGAGGCGCTCGGCAAACTGAAACTGAACGATAGTTCGTTCACCTACGCCCCCGAAGTGAGCGATGGCCTCGGGTTCGGCTTCCGGTGCGGGTTCCTGGGGATGCTCCACCGCGAGATCATCCAGCAGCGCTTGGAGCAGGACAGCGAACTCAACCTGGTACAGACCGCGCCGAACGTGACCTACGAGATCGAGAAGAACGACGGCACTATCATTCAGGTCCACGGCCCGCAGGACGTACCCGACGGCGGAGGCATCAAGGAGTTCCGCGAGCCGATCGTGCGGATCAGCTTCCTCGTGCCGGCCGCCAACGTGGGCGACCTGATGGGCATGTGCATGGAGCGGCGGGGCACGTTCCTCCGCACCGACTACCTGAGCCAACAGCGGGTGATGCTGGTGTTCGAAATGCCGCTCGCGGAGGTCATCTACGACTTGTACGACAAGCTGAAGAGCGTGACACACGGCTACGGGACGATGGACTACGAGATCACCGGCTTCCGCCCGGCCGATCTGGTGCGAATGGACATTCTCGTTCACGGTCAGCGGGTGGACGCGCTGAGCATTGTCGTTCACCGGAGCAACGCCGAGCGGCGCGGGCGGAAGGTGCTCCAGAAACTCCGCGAAGAGATCGACCGCCACCTGTTCGAGGTGAGCTTGCAAGCGGCCATCGGAGCGCGGATCATCGCCCGCGAGAACATCGCCGCCATGCGGAAGAACGTGACCGCCAAATGCTACGGCGGGGACATCACACGAAAACGCAAGCTGTGGAACAAGCAGGCCGAAGGGAAGAAGCGAATGAAGGCGATCGGCCAGGTGGAGGTGCCCCAGGAGGCGTTCCTGGCGGTACTGGAGGACGACTAAAGTCGAAACGGGAGCGAGGCGGCCGGGTGAGTGAATTTTCCAGCGACACCGCTTTCCGCCGCGGAGCGGTTTGTGTCGCCGTTCGACGTGGGTCCGTGTCGTTCACGTGAGTGACTTTCCTGAGGTCTTCGTGGACGCTACCCCTCCTCCCGCCGCCTCGCCCGAACCGGAACCCCTCCCGCTACCCCCGCCCGTACCCGAACCGGCTCCGGAACCAGTTCCCGAACCGGCTCCCGTCGACGAATACCCCCATCCACCCCTCGGCTTCACCCTCCGCCGCCTCGCCCACCTCGGCGTCGCAGTCTTCGCCTTGTTGCTTGTGGTCCGCACCACTTTCATCGAGCCATTTGGCGTCACTTCCGGCAGCATGGCCGAAACCATTCTCGGCAACCGTCGCCAGATCGAGTGCCCACGATGCGGGCATCTGGTCTGCGTTGGCACTCCGGAAGATCGCGACCGCACCGACCCGCAATCCGGCGTGGCCTGTCCAAACTGCGGGTTCGGCCCACTCACTCTGAGCAACGCCGATGAATCCTTCGGCGACCGCGTGCTCGTGGATAAGCTCATCTACCGCCTCCGGCCGCCCCGTCGGTGGGAAGTGGCCGTGTTTCGCTGCCCCGACCCGAAAGAAGCCCGCCGACTGGTGGAGGCCTTCACCGTCCTCGAAGCCCGTCTGCCGGTCTACGAGCACTGCAAGCCGTGCGAAAACCGTACCTACGTCAAGCGAGTGGTGGGCCTGCCAGGTGAGCGGGTGAGGCTCAGCGAAGGCGACGTGTACGCTGATGGCAAAATCCTGCGGAAAGACCTGCCGCACCTTCGTGAAATGCGATCCCCGGTGTTCACCATGCGCCACGCCCCCAAGCCAACCGGGTGGGCCGAACGCTGGGTGATCCACCCGCCGGCATCTGGGCTACCCGTGGATACGCCAGGCCAACTGCCAGCCGTCGGCGAGGTGGTGCAAGAAGAGACACTGGTACTCAACGCCACGACTCGCCCATTCAGTCTGAGTTACCGCCACCGCGATCTGGACTCCCACCAGGACGTGCCAATTCTCAACCGCCTCGGGTACAACGGCCGCGACGGAACCGACTTTGCACAAACCAAAGCGCCGGGCGAGGACGATCTTGTCCACGACTTCATGATTGAGTGCGAGGTCGAGGTGGTGAGCGGCACGCAGGGGGAGTTCGGCATCCGGCTAACCGATGGAGCGGACGCGGTTCGGCTGCATCTGCCTGTGGGGGCCGAAGCGGCGTTCGTTGCCCACGAGGGCGGGGTGGAGGTGCCCTTCGCCAAACGATTCGGCCTGATGCCGGGGCGGCGGCACCGGATCGAGTTTGGATTCGTCGATCGGCGGGTGTTCGTCGCCATCGACGGAGCCGAGGTACTGACCCCACTCGACCTCCCCGAAGTGCGGCCCCAACAACGGCAGCCACGCCGGCCCATCGACGGCAAGCCGACCGGCACCCGATGGGAGGGGATGAAAAGCCCGATTCAGTTTGACTGCCGCAGCGCTCACATCGAGGTCCACCGCTTCACCCTTTGGCGAGATATCCACTACCGCGGCGGGCGAGCGAAACACGCGGTGAAGGAGGAATGCCGGCTCGGAGCCGACGAATACTTCGTACTGGGAGATAACACAGCGAGTTCGTTCGACAGCCGCGAGTGGGCCAACCCCGGCGTGCCGGAACGCGATTTTCTCGGTAAACCTTTTCTGGTACATCAGCCGCTCAGGGCCGCCACTGCCCCGGTGCTGGGAAGGGTGCAGGCAGTCGATTGGGAGCGGTTGCGGCTATTGAGGTGATCGGAGAACGGCCGAGGTGAACCCGCCGTTCCTTCAGGAGTTTCCCGCATGTCGTTCGTTCTTCCGACTCGGCACACCCTTGCTCGGTATGCTGGTGTCGCACTGCTCGCCTGCGGGACGGTCGCTGCCGTGTATGGAGCGTGGCAGCTTCGCGGGCTCTTCGGCGACCCGTTCGGCCATCCCCTCGCCAACGCCCTGCTCCCGTACCTGCTGCTCTGCTTGCCGCTTGTTGTTCTTGCCGCCCTGTTTGAGTTCCGCGGTCACAAGCTCAGCCGGCTGGTCGAGATGCCGGTGGCAACGGGGGAGTCGCCGTGGGTGTCCACCCTCGGGTTCGGGCTGCTCGGGGTGGGGTGGGTCTTCGTGAGGGGAGGGCTGGCCGACCGCGACGCGGCCAAGGCCGAAAGTTCCCTGGCGAAGCCGGCCACCCAGGCCGCCGACTACCGCCCCAGCCCCGGACGCGAGGCCGTCGAGACGGTCGTGTTCGTGGTGGTGCTGGTGCTCATGCTTAAGTTGTTCGTGGTCGAGGCGTTCGTCATCCCGACTGGTAGCATGGCCGAGACTCTCTACGGGTACAAGAAGCTCATCACCTGCCCGGAGTGCGGGCACGAGTTTCCCGTGAATGCCAGCGAGGAGGCCGACCCGACCGGTGGCAAGGCCCAGGAAACGACCGGTTTCTGCTGCCCTAACTGCCGGTACCAGAACCCAACCGGCGCGAAGGATAAGAAGTTCGACTGGAGCAGTGGCGACCGCGTCTTGGTGAGTAAATTCCTGGGAGTGAACCGCGGCGATGTGGTGGTCTTCAAGTTCCCGGATGCCCCACAGACCCGCCAGACAGCCCAAAACTACATCAAGCGGCTCGTTGGCATGCCCAGCGAAACGATCGCCATCTTCAACGGCGACCTGTACGCCACCACCGCCCTCAAGTACCCGGCCGACACCCGCGACGCGGATGGCCAGCCGCTCTACCCCCGTCCCGAAGACGACCACAACCTGTGGCGGGCACCCTTCCAAGACCAATACCAAACGCGCTGGACCGGGCCAGACTTCCGTTACGCCAACGCCAAAGAGGCCACCGACCTCTTCGAGGAAAGCCGACGGGCCGGGTTCACCGCCCCCGAAGACAAAGGGTTCCGCCTCATCCGCAAGCCCGACGACCAACTGCTGGCCATGCGACGAATCGTGTACGACAACGACCACCCCTCGAAGAATCTGACCACCGCCGGAGCCGCCCCACGCTGGCAACCCATCCCCGATGCCGGAACCGGCTGGAAGCCCGACAACGACAAGGCACCGAAGCAGTTCACCCACGCCGGGGGCGAGTTCGGCTGGCTGCGGTATCAGCACCTGGTGCCGACTGGCGGGCGGTTTGGCTGGTCTGGCACTGCCCAGCCCGACGAACTGAAGGCCCAGCCGATCACCAACTTTCTCGGATACAACGCCGGCTTCCAAGATGGCACCCAGGGGAAACTCTCGGGCATGGACCGCTGGACGGGCGACCTGATCCTCGACTGTACCGCGACGGTGGACACGGGCGGCGCGGTGGTGTTGCAGTTATCGAAGGGGAGCCACAGCTATCGGGCCGAGTTCGACGGTGGAAAGGTTCGGATAAAAATGTTCCCAAATGAGCCGATCGGGCCGGATGGACTGAAGCGAGAGACGAAAACGCCGCCGGTGGTGCCGGTAGGCGACGACCCGAACACCCTGGCCACGGCCGACTCCGGGCTCAAGGCCGGCACCGCCCACCGACTGCGATTCGCCAACGTGGATGGGCGGTTGCGGGTGTGGGTAGACAGCCGGGCGATCGACTTCGGTGGAAAGGCCGACTATGCCCCGCCGGCCTCCGACCGGGACACGGCGGCCAACCCGTGGTCGGCGGCCGATGTGGACCGCCCAGCGTGCATCGGGGCGAGCGGCACAGCGGCCGTGTCTGGGTTGAGCCTGTGGCGAGACACCTACTACATGAACAATACCACCGACAAACTCGACACCTACTATGTCCAGCCTGGGCACTACCTGTGCATGGGGGACAACAGTTCGCAGAGCAGCGACGGCCGCATGTGGGGACTGGTGCCCGACCGCCTCATGCTCGGCCGGGCATTGTTCATCTTCTACCCGTTCAACCGCGTTGGGTTCATCCGCTGATGCGCCCGCGGGTGGTCGGTGTTCCGCCCGCGGATACTAATGAGCGTGAGCAGAGGGGACCACCGACCGAGGACCGAGGACCGATGACCGGCGAATGCCAGATCCGAGTACGATACGCCGAAACCGACCGCATGGGCCTGCTACACCACGCCAACTACCTGGTGTACTTCGAGCAAGCCCGCACCGAGTTGCTCCGACAGATGGGGCTGACGTACCGCGATCTGGAAGACCAGGGGTTTTATCTGGTGGTGGCGAAACTCGAGGTACGGTACAAGCGACCGGCTCACTACGACGACGTACTGACCATCCGCACCACCGTGACTCGTAGCTCTCCCGTTCGATTGGAACATAAATACGAGGTGTTCGGCCCGGACGGGCAACTGTGTTGTGAGGGAAACACCACCCTCGCCTGCGTCGATGGTGAAGGGAAGATTCAGCCCATGCCGGAGTTCTTCTCGGCGAACCCCGACCAGCCGTCCGGGGGTGCTCGCCCGCCACTAGCACCCCCGGCCTGACGACCGGGATTCGCCCAACACCGAGGATCGCCGTGCGCCCGCTGTGGATCAATACCCTGCTCCCGCTGGTGTTTTGCTCGCTGCCGCTGGCCACGGCGGGGCTTATCCTCGCTGCCGTGCCACCCGCCGCCCGCGATGAGTACCTTCGCCGCCTGCCCGAGTCGCCTATCGACTGGATCATCCTCGGCCTCGGCGGGCTGTTGTTCCTCGCCCAAACGTGGCTCGCCTGGCGGGCGCTGCGGTGGAAAGATGCCGCCGGCAACTTCGACGAAACGGTGGACGACTGGCTGACACACACCGCTCGCGGCGCCGAGTGGTTCCCCCTGCTCGGGCTGATCGGCACGGTGGCCGCCATCCTCCAGACGTTCACCTCGTTCGGCGAGGGGGGAATCAAGCCGACCGCCGAAGAGATCATCCGCCGATATGGTCCGGCGATCACCGCCACTGGCAGCGGGCTGTTCATGGCCTTCCTGAACATCTTGCCGAGTTGGATCGTAGTGGCGGGGCGCAAGCTCATCCGCAGCATGGCCGGACGCCCCACCCCAGCCCCGACCGAGCCACCCATCGACTTGATTTCCGCCGCCTCGCCGGGGTTCCGCCGGGGGGGGCAGGCGTGATTCAGCTCCCCGAACGGGCCGTCACCCGCTTCTTCGTGCCGCTCATCGACGTGCTCATCCTGTTGTTCTGCATCTTCCTGTTGCTGCCGTTCGTGGCGACCCCGGCCGACCAAACCGCCGGATCGGATACCCCGACCGACCTGGAGAGCTTGCGCTCCGAGGTGCGCAAAGCGAAGGACGAACTGGCCATCGAACGGAAGCGGGTAGACGAACTACTCCGCGAGCGTGCCGAGTCGGCCCAGCGGACCCTCGTGCGGGTGATCGACATCGATGGCGACACCGGAGAGATGAGCTACGCCGCCTCGGACGGACCACCCGGACGGCGTTACCCACTCGCCTCCGCCGAAGACGCACGAAACCTCATCTTGAACGCCAAGAAGAAGAGCGACGGGCGGGCGGTCAAGTTCTTGTTCGTCTGCCCGCGGAAGCCGAGCCGGTTCCCGGATCGCAAAACGCTCGACGACATCGGTGCGTGGTTTGCTAGCGAGTCAGTCACCATCGACAACCCGTTTGCCCCGCGGTAGCGTGAACCCGTTTCCCGGCCGCCCGCCGGGCGGACGTTCGCGAGGTACCCTGTGCCCACCCAAGACCAAGTCGCTTCCTTCCTGCAGAAGCTCCTGATGGTGGCCGGCGGGTTCGCCGCCGGATACCTGCTAGCGTGGATCGCGTGCGTGGGCTTCGACAAGACCGTGGTGAGGGGAAAGTCCCCCGACCTGCTGCATCGCTGGGCAAGGCTCATCGGTGGAGTGCTCACCGCGCTCGTGGTGGCGTTCTTCGTTTTCCGCGGGGGCACGGGGACCGGCGATGGCACCGGCGGAGACGGCCCCGGCACCGGCCCGGTCACCGCCCCCACGAGCAAAGCGACTAGCCCCGCCACGACCGCCCAGAAGCCACCCGAGGTGGCCGTCGATGCCGTACCGGTGTTCGTGGTGGTGTATGCCGGCACAGCCGTTGAACGTGGAACAGAAAAGTTCTTCGCCATCGGCGACCCACCGGGGGCGAAGGTGGAACTAACGGCAGTGGCCGACGCCGTGCGGGCCGGGCAGGAGAAGGGGAAGGCAGTCGTCGTTTACTCGCTGGACGACACCGCCGCGACTGGCACCACCGGCTTTCTGCTGCTTCAGGGCGAGGCGAAGGCCCGCGGAGTGCCTCTGATCGCCCGGAACCAGTTTGACACCCTGCGGAAGAAGTGAGACCACACCCCGTTGCACGGACGGGCCGCGGCGCTACATTACGCACAACGGCATCATCCGCCGCATCATCCCCCCAACACAGGAGCTGAGCCGTGAGCATCGTGCGCGTAGGCATGGCCGAGAACAAAAAGTATTCCGACGGGTTCGCCGCCATCTTCGGCAAGAAGAAGGCCGCGGGGAAGAAGCCGGCCGCCAAGAAGCCGGCTGCCAAGAAGAAAACGAAGAAGAAGTAACACGGTTCGTTTCATTCGTCTGGCTCGCTACCGGGCACGTCGCCCTCTTGCTGTCCGCCGCGAGCGATGGTCCGGCCGGTGTCGATTCGCTCGCCCCACTCCTCGGCCGGGGTGGTGTCCGGGCGGGCGGTGCCGGCGGGTCGCGGTGGATCGGTCGGCGGCATCGGCTCCTGCGGCGGCGGGTCGGCAGGGGTGATCGGCCCCGGCGGGTCGCCCGGTTGCGGGGTCGGCGGATGGGGAATCGGCGTCGGCGGGTGTGGCGTCATGGTGGCGGACCTCCACGCCTCACTCAGCAATCCGAATGCCCGGCGGAGTACCTCATGGACGGCGGTCTCGTCACCTCCGGCAATCCGTTCGCCGTACTCACCCTCATCGCTGCCCCGGCGGTGCTGACCAACGCATCGGCGGTCATGTCGTTGTCCACGTCCAACCGCTTCGCCCGGGCCATTGACCGTGCCCGCGGCCTGGCCAAAGAACTGCAATCCCGTAAAGACCCGCCCGACCACCTGACCGCTTCGCGGATTCGGCAACTTGGGTACGCCAACCGGCGGGCCATGCTCCTGGTGCGAGCGCTCACCGCGTTCTACCTGTCGCTCGGCGCGTTCGCGGCGGCGGCTATCACCTCGCTCGTTGGGGCGGTGCTCGTGATGCTCGGTGCAAGTGGGGTGGCGGCGACGGTGGCTGAGTTGATCGCCCTGGCCGTCGGAGCGGTGGGGGTCGGCGGGTTGGTAACTGGATCGGCCGTGCTCGTCTACGAAACACGAATGACGCTCGCCGTTCTACGCGAAGAAACGCAGATCATCGCCACCGAGTTGAAAGTGGGTATCCCCACCGGGAAGGCCGCCGAACCGAAGCCGGGGTCGGGGGGCTAGGAATCACCCACCATCCACGGCTCACCCCCCCTCTCAGCCACACTCCCACCTGCCACACACATACCCCCCCTCCGCCACCGTCACCGTAAGTGTTGCGCCAATCAGCCTTTTCGCTCACTTCGGCCACGCTGTCATCACGCAGCCTGTGGTCAGCCGGAAGCACTGCTCGATCCAGGCGCGGAAAGCGTACCACGGCGAGGCGGCACTCGGCGACGTGAGCCGCCCACCCGGGCAGTGGAGT
>JALOQR010000392.1 GCA_025459365.1 Fimbriiglobus sp. | reverse complement strand
CGAAGTGGAAAGAGGCGGCGGACAAGGCGAAGGCGGAGGGTAAACCGGCCCCCATGCAACCTCGCAAACCGACCAAAGCAACGGGTGCCAACCCCGGTAACCCGAACCAGCCGAGCGTGCTGTTCAACGGGATGATCCACCCCATCCTCAAGTTCAAGATCAAGGGGGCGATCTGGTACCAGGGGGAGAGCAACAACGGCCGGGCGGCCGAGTACTACACTCTGTTCCCGACGATGATTTCTGACTGGCGGAAGCAGTGGGGGTACGACTTCCCGTTCTTTGCTGTGCAACTCGCCCCGTTCTCGAATGGTAACTCGGCCGGGGTGACCTACGCCGAACTCCGCGATGCCCAGTTCCACGCCAGCAAGAAGCTCAAGCACGTCGGGTACGCCACCCTCAACGACATCGGCGACGAGAAGGACATCCACCCGCAACAGAAAGAGCCGGTCGGCCAGCGGTTGGCCCTGGCGGCGCGCGCCATTGCCTACGGCGAGAAGATCGAGTGGAGCGGGCCGGTGTACAAGGGCATGAAGGTCGACGGCGGCAAGGTGGTGCTGAGCTTCGATCACGTTGGCAAAGGGTTGACCTGCACCGGCGAGAAACTGGAAGGCTTTACCCTGTGTGGCGAAGACATGAAGTTCGTGCCGGCCGAGGCGAAGATCGTCGGCGACACGGTGGAGGTGACCGCGAAGGGGGTCGAGAAACCGGTGGCCGTGCGGTTCGGGTGGGTGAACTTCGCCAAGCCGACACTGAACTTCACCAACAAGGACGGGCTACCGGCCGTGCCCTTCCGTACCGACGATTTCCCACTGACAACTTTGCCAAAGAAATGATGCCGGCGGATGGCTGGGGCTGCCGGGATCGTTCGACCGCGGCAGACCCACGCAGTTGCCTCTGGCTCAACATCGGCGCGGGCTGACACCTGCTCGATCTGCCCTACAAAGATGGTCATGCGAAACGTCGTTGTCATCGGTGGTGGAGTGGTTGGCTGTCTGTCCGCGTACCACCTGGTGAAGGCCGGGTGGTCGGTCACTGTGGTCGAGCGGGGTCGAGTCGGGGGCGGTTGCTCGCACGGCAACTGCGGGTACGTCTGCCCGAGCCACGTCTTGCCTCTTGCGGTGCCGGGGGCGATCGGCAACACCCTGAAGACGCTGTTCGCTCGCAACTCGCCGTTGAAGGTCCGCCCCGGCTTCGCCCTCACGCACCTCGGCTGGTTCCTCCGCTTCGCCAAGCGCTGTAACACAAAAGACATGCTGACGGCCGCCGTTGGCATTCAGGCGCTACTCAACTCGTCGCGGAAGCTGTTCGACGAACTTCTCGAAACCGAACGGCTGGATGTCGAGTGGGACACCAGCGGCCTGTTGTTCGTGTTTCAATCGAAAGCCGCCTTCGACCACTACGCCGAGACGGATCACCTACTCCGCGACCGGTTCGCCATGCCGGCCGAACGGTTCGACGCCGACGCCCTGCTGAAGATGGAACCCTCCCTGAAACCTGGCAGCGTGAGCGGTGGCTACCTTTATCGCTCGGATGCGCAACTGCGGCCCGACCGCCTGATGGCGGCCCTGCACCAACGGCTCCGTGAATATGGCGTTCGCTTCGTCGAGAATGCCGAGATGACCCGATTTGCGCCGGCGAATGGGAAAGCTCAGGCCGTGGTCACCACGGTGGGCGAGTTCCCAGCCGAAGCGTTCGTCGTGGCTACTGGCGCCTGGGCACCGAAGCTGAACGAACAACTCGGGATGAGCCTGCCGATTATCCCCGGCAAAGGCTATTCAATCACCATCCCACGGCCGAGCATCTGCCCGACGTACCCGATGATCTTCGAGGAACACCGCGTCGCGGTCAGCCCGTTCCGCACCGGCTTCCGCATCGGCAGCACGATGGAGTTTGCTGGGTACAATGAGTCGATGAACCGCAACCGGCTGAAACTGCTCACCGACGCCGCGGCCGTGTACCTGACCGATCCCGGCAACGTCACCTCTGCCGCCGAGGAATGGTGGGGCTGGCGACCAATGACGCCAAGCGGCCTGCCGGTGATCGATCGCAGCCCGCTGTTGGGCAACGTACTCGTCGCCGCCGGCCACGGCATGCTTGGCCTCAGCATGGCGACGGGCACCGGGAAATTGGTCGCCGAGTTGCTGGCGGGAGAGAAGACGCACATCCCGGCGGAACCTTACCGACTGTGACCGCTTCCTCCGGGGTGGTTGTTCCCTTCGCCGTCGCTCGTCCGGTACACTGAACCCGTCCGCACCTTCCGGAGCCGCCACCGATGCGCCGCCTCCTCGTGCCCTTGCTGATCCTGCTCAGCGTGGGCACCACGCCCGCCGCCGATAAGCCCTTCACCGTCCGCTGGCTTGGTCAGTCGTTCGTCACCGTCGAGACGCCGTCCGGCAAAACTATCGCCTTCGACCCGCAGGTGATGGTCGAGTTTGAACGAAAGGAGCCGCTGAAGGCGGATTTCGTCTGCGTGTCGCACCCGCACAACGACCACAACCGGGTCGAGGAAGCGATTGCCGATGGCAAAGACCCAAAGAAAGTGACGGTGTTTCAGGGATTGAAGGCTGACCCCACCAAACCGAACCGCCCTGCGGAGTGGGCCAAACTCGACGAGAAGGTGAAGGTGGGCGATGCCACCTACCGCTTTCGCACCTTCGGCTGCTACCACGACGAAATGGGTGGGCTGAAGCGGGGCAAAAACGCGGCGTTCATCGTCGAGGCCGATGGCCTTACCTTCTGCCATCTCGGCGATCTGGGGCACTCGTTCACCGAGGCCGAGGCGAAGGTCATTGGTCCGGTCGATGTGCTGTTCATCCCCATCGGCGGCACCTACACGATCAATGCTGAGACGGCGAAAGAGGTCGTCGATGTACTCAAACCGCGGTTGTACGTGGTGCCGATCCACTTCGCCGTTGAGAACAAGCCGGAGTCGCTGCTCGGCCCTGACGAATTCGTCGAGTGGTTCAAGGACACCAAGAAAACGCCCGACACCAATGAACTGGTCATCCCCAAGGACGCAAAAGCGGACAAGTTCACCCCCGTGATCCTCGGGTGGCAGAAGAAGTAGCCCAACACCCAGCCACCGCGACCGGAACGATCGGGTGAATTCCATCACCCGCTCCTTCCAGTCGCGGTTTTCATTTCCCCCACAGACCGATCATGAAACCGACTGCCTTCGCACTGGTCGTCGCCCTCGTAGCCCTTCCTCTGCTGGCCGCTGATCCCCAGCCCGTGAAGCGAGAGTTTCGTGGGGTGTGGGTCGCAACCGTCGCCAACATCGACTGGCCAAGCAAGCCAAACCTGACCGAAGACGCGCAAAAGAAAGAGTGGGACACCATCTGTGATCGGTGTGTGGAACTGAAGTTGAACGCCGTGATCTTCCAAGTTCGCCCAATGTGCGACGCCCTGTACAAGTCCGAACTCGAACCGTGGAGCGGGTTCCTGAGTGGCACACCGGGCCAAGATCCCGGGTACGACCCTCTTGCCTACGCGATCGAGGCGGCCCACCGGCGCGGGCTAGAACTGCACGCCTGGTTCAACCCCTACCGGGCCTGGCATCCGAGTGCGAAAGGCGAAGTGCCGGAGCGTCATGTGGTCAGACAGCAGCCGGGGTGGGCCAAGAAGTACGGCAAGCATTATTGGCTCAATCCAACCAACGCCGACGCCCGCAA
>JALOQR010000105.1 GCA_025459365.1 Fimbriiglobus sp. | reverse complement strand
TGGGCAGTTGAATGAGGGCGAAATCGTCCGGCTCCGCCGGAAACGAACAGCCCTCCCCCATTTCCGAGGGGGGCTCCGTTGAGTCGCCGCGTCTCGAGGGCGGCGAGTGCGCTAATCCGGTCGTCCAGGCCCGCGCGGTAGGCTTCCGCTAGTAACCGCCCGTCCCGAAGTCCGGAGAACCCCTGGGGGGTTATGTCGATGATCAACTTGTGCAGTGGACCAGGGCTATTTTCTCCGTTCAAGTCGGCTGGGATGTGCGGAAGCCACAGCCCGTTCAGCGGCACGAGCATGGTCTGCAGGTCAGCCAACGGGGATGCCTCGGGGGCGGCAAAGCGGATGGCAGAACTCAGTACACGATCCTCGCGGGGTGGCGAACCGGCGGGACCACGCTCGCCAGGGCCGAACGCCACAGCGAACGCGTAATGAGTCGTTTGCCCGCTCGGCTGTGAATGCGGCTTTTCACCCGCGAAGAGGCCCACGCGCGGCTGTGCCTGGGTCATCCCGATGGCCACTTCCGCCTCGAAACGAACAGGGAATGGGAAGGCCTCATCGAACAGCTTGATGCAGTGAAGGTAGACTGCCCCAACTTCAAACGCCCCATTGTTGGCCGGAGTAACCGTCCCCACGAAACCATCGATGGGTGCAAACGGTTCCAGTGATAGACCTTTTTCGTCGATGAACGTGACGGAATCACCCGCTTGGGCGAGGCGTGGTGCGATCGCCGCAGTCAACTCGGGGTCGGCCTTCGGTCGGTTCAGTCCCTTCGTGAACACGATAGCCGCGATGACTATCGCACTTGCTGCTAGACCGGCCAGTAACCACCACCTTTGGAGCATCCTAGGAGGCGGTTTCGCTTCACTGCGAAGGGCAGTTGCAGTAGGTCCTACTGCAAGCCATCCCCTCAACTCGTCCGCCAACTCGGTTGCCGTCTGGTATCGGTCGGCCGGGTTCTTCGCGAGGGCCTTCGCCACGATCGCCTCGAGCCGGTCGTCCACCCCCGGTACGGCCGTTGGGTGGGTGCGAATCGGCTCCGGGTCTTCGGTCAACAATCGTTCTCGGTTGGCATCATTCCGTGGGTCGGCGAATGGCAACTCCCCGCTGAGGAGTTGGTAGAGCATCACCCCAAGCGCCCACAGGTCGGCACGGGCGTCGTGCCCCTTCGACCCGTGTTCGAATACCTCCGGGGCCATGTGAGTGGGGGTGCCAAGAAGGGCGAACCCGTGGGTACTGATCTCACCGTCGTCCCACCGGGCGCAGCCGAAGTCGGTGATCACCGGGCGGCCCCCGTCGAACACCACGTTCGCCGCTTTCAGGTCGCGGTGGTACACCCCGTGGTCGTGGGCGTGCTGCACACCGCCAGCGATCTCGGCGACCACCCCTACCGCCCGTGCCGCCGACGTGCGGAACTCGTTCCGCCTCTCAGCCAAGGTGTGACCGTCCAAGTACGCCATGACGAAGTACGGCTGGCCGTCGATCTCTCCCTTCTCGTACACCTCAACCACATTCGGGTGGTGGAGTTGAGCCAGGATGCGGGCCTCCTCGAGAAATCGCTGGCGGGCGAAGGTCGATCCGCTCGCCTGGTGTTGCATGAACTTCACCGCCACATGCCGCTGGAGGTCGGTGTCGAAGGCTTGGAGTACTTCGCCCATCCCTCCACGACCGAGCCGGCCGAGGAAAACGTATTTGTCTGGAAGGCGGATGAGCGGTGGGGTCGGGGTGGACTCGCGGCGATCGGTGCTGAGGTCCACCGGTTGGTTGTGAGGGATGTCCTGGGCACGAGTCTGGGCGGTCGAATTGACGGGCGGACGGCCCGGCCCAAAACTCCGGGTCCCGTCGTCGGCTGAGGGGGGGCGGTGGTCGTTGGGAGGCGACACGTGGGACCACGAAGGGGAAAGTGTACAGTTAAACGATGGAAGTGTATCTGAACTGCCTGGCCGCTGAAAGTGAAAAAATCGAGTCGTCGGGAGGAGTGACCATGATCGAGTTTAGCCTGGCAGTGTGTGGTCGGGGCACCCACGTTGGTATCCTGAGGGGACTGGCATGGTGTCACGCGGCGGAAACCCGCACGGTTCACGCCCAAAGGGAACTGAAACATGACGCAACCCCTTGTTCAGCAACACATCAACCAGGAGAAGACTGGCCTCGGCAACTACTTCATTGCCAACTACCCGCCGTTCTCGTTCTGGAAGCCGGATCACCTGCCCGACGCTCATGCCGTGCTGAACCGCCCGCCGACGCCGGGCACACCCCTTGGCCTCTACTTACACATCCCGTTTTGCCGTAAGCGGTGCAAGTTCTGCTATTTCCGCGTCTACACCGACAAAAACGCCAAGGACGTCGCCACTTACACCGACGCCATCTTGAAGGAAGTGGAACTGCTTGCCCAAACACCGTTCGTCGGCGGGCGGCCACTTGACTTCGTGTACTTTGGTGGCGGTACGCCCAGTTACCTGAGTGCCGAACAGTTGAAAGGGTTGATGACAAGGCTGAAAGAAATCATGCCGTGGGATCGCGCCCGCGAGGTAGCGTTCGAGTGCGAGCCTGGCACTCTTCAGAAGCACAAACTCGAAGTACTGAAGGAAATGGGAGTGACCCGGTTGTCGCTCGGCGTCGAGAACTTCAAGCCGGAAATTTTGCAATACAACGGCCGGGCTCACCTCGAAGAGGAGGTTTACCGGGCTTACGGCTGGGCACGGGAGGTGGGGTTCGATCAGATCAACATCGACCTCATCGCCGGTATGGTGGGCGAAGACTGGGACAACTGGCGCGAGTGCGTGGCGAAGACGATCAAGCTCGATCCGGAGTGCGTGACCGTCTACCAGATGGAACTGCCGTACAACACGCGGTTTTCGAAGAGCCTGCAGATGCACGACGCCGACGAACCGCCGCCAGGGAGCATCGCCGACTGGCCGACCAAACGGGCATGGGTGCAATACGCCTTCGACGAGTTTGTGAAGGCCGGCTACGAAGTGACGAGCGCGACTACCATGATGAAGGACCGCAGGAAGACGCGGTTCATCTACCGCGAAGCGCTTTGGACAGGTGCAGATATGTTCGGTAGTGGAGTGGCGAGTTTCGGCCATCTGAATGGGGTTCATGTGCAGAACGTCGACACCTGGGAAACGTACATCGCCAAACTGGAGGCCGGGGAGATTCCCCTCGGTCGGGCGTTCCCGACCACTGGCCGTGATCGGCTCATCCGTGAAATCGTGCTGCAACTCAAGACTGGGGCGATCGACGCAGGCTACTTCCGGGCGAAGTTCGGTGTTGAGATCATGACCGAATTTCGTGAGGCGTTTGACAAACTGGTGAGTGACGGGTGGCTGACGGTGCAGGCCGACCGCGTCGAGACGACGCCTGCTGGCTTGCTCCAGATCGACCGCCACTTGCCGGCGTTCTTTGACAGGCAGTATGTCAGCACACGTTACACATGAAATCGTCCCGACCCGAAGGGGGAACACACCACACTCCCGGCCGCGACCATTTTCTGGTCGCGGCTACACTGGTCGCATGCCGCTCGACCCGCCTGCTCGTGTGTGGCCGTACCTCGTCGCCAACGTTGTTGTCGCCCTGGTGATCGACTTCGGCCGCATCCACGAAATGCTCAACCCGGACTCAGTCATCTTCAGCCTGGCCTCCCTTTACGAGTGGCGGCCATTCTTCTGGGAACAAGATCGCGTAGGGTTACTCTGGCCGCTGCTGTTTTCGTGGTCCCGCGATCCGCTCCTGACCCTACAACTCCAGACGTTTACGACGGTCTATCTTGGGCTGTGCATGCCTGTGCTATTCGCCCGGGCCATTACCCCACACCCAGCCGGGCCAGTGATCGCCACCGCTGCCAGTGCCGTGATTCTCCTCTGCTGTGGCCCCCTCGCCCGGTACGGCGACTCCACTGGCCCTGTCGTCCTCGACAACTGGCTGGTGGTGTGCAACTTCCCCGGTGCACTGACTCTGGCATTCGCGGCTTTGCTGATCCTGCAACATCGCGGTAGCGGGTGGAGTCGATGGCTGGCGCGGGCGGCAGTCGGGTGGGGGTTGTTGCTGCTCGCCCACTGGGTTTACCTCGGCATCGTGCTATTCCTGGTGCCGTTCGTGATTGTCCGCGGGTGGCTGCCAGGGGCGGTGCCGACGTCGACGTGGTGGCGGGTTCTGTTCCGGCCACTGTTCGACCCTGGTGCCCGCTTGTTCGTGATCGGATCCGCTGTGTCTACCGCTGCCGTGTTCGGGCTGATGGCATGGGTGTGGGCGAACGACCCAAGTGTCGCTCCGACGCCCACGAGGGAGTTGCCGCCCGAACAATGGCCGATCGTGTGGGGGAGCTTGATTGGTGTGCTGTTCGGCGAAACAGGGGTGCCCGAGGCCGCGGTGGTGTTCGGTCTGGCATCGGTCGGCGGGTTGGTGTGGGGGCTGTGGAAGGACCGGGCGGCGGTCGGCCGGATCGCGCTGCGGACGCTGCCGGTGTGGGTCGCGGCGGTGGCCGAGTTCGGGTTTCTGGGTACACGCTTCTGGGTGGAGAACAACAGCTACCACCCGCGGTATCTGGTGGCACTTGGTTCGGGGGTCGTGCTCTCGGTGCTACTCATCGCGCTGACCCCGGTCTTCTCGCGGTGGCGGGTCGGGCGGTGGGGCGGGGTATCTGCGGTCGGTTTACTCGTTGTGGCGGTGGGGGTACGGTTCGGCATTCCGGGGCTGGGTGTGCCGCGGCAGGGAGTGGAGGTGGCAGCCGAGAGTTACGGACACGAACTGGCAGGGTTAACGATCGACGGGGTGGCCGGCGACTACCTTCGGACGTGGCCGGTGGTGTTCCATGCGAATGTGGTGCGGCGGGAGCGGGGCGAGCCGGAGGTGTGGGGCGTCAGCTTCCGCGCCGGACCGCTACGGCAACGCTGGGCCGACGTGGAGAGGACTTACCGGGTGGCCGTGACAGGCGAGGTAGGAGACGACTTCGATCACCAATTGCGGATGGCCGACTACTGGGCGGCGGAATACGGGCTGGAACGGATGAGTGAAACTCCACTGGTGCGAACGGAGCGGACAGCGGTGTACCAGTTTCGCGTCGTCGGGCGATGAGGAAAAAGAAGCGGGCGGGGCCAAATGGCCCCGCCCATTCCTGCGATCAGCCCCAGTTACTTGCCGTCGAGGATGTCCTTCCCGCCGGTGCCGCGGTTGTAGAGCGGCAGGTGTCGGTAATACACCTCCAGAGTCAGCAGGCACAGGGCGGTGGTGCCAAGGCGCCCACAATGTGGCCCGATCCACTGGCCACCGTCGGGATCCCAACTTCCGTCCACTGCGGGTTTATTCGGATCCTTCACCTGCTTGCCGACGAGCATATCCCGCATCTTCGGGT
Source organism: Fimbriiglobus sp. (assembly GCA_025459365.1). Taxonomy (GTDB): domain Bacteria; phylum Planctomycetota; class Planctomycetia; order Gemmatales; family Gemmataceae; genus JALHQU01. The sequence goes on along the minus strand of JALOQR010000105.1, from coordinate 7,999 downwards.
TCCACTGCTTGTGCCACTCTTCCCCCTCGCGGAAGTGCAGCACCTGCGTGGCGTAGTAGTAGTAGTACATGTCGAACGTTTCCTTCGGATCGGCCGGGTACTCCTTCAGCAGATAGTCCACCCCGTCTCGCATCCCGGGGCTGTTCGGCCCCCAGCCGTTGAGGTAGTACCGGCAGAGCAGGCCAACGGCGGTGAGCGACGGGCGGGCACCGGGGCTACTGTATCCGAAGGTGCAGGCGATGCTGCTGTTCTTCGGCTTGCTGGCGACCGAGTCGAGGAACTTCATCGCCCTTTCCAGCACCTTGGGGTCGACCTTCAATTCCTTGCACATCTTGGCGCTGTGAAGGGCTTGCACTTGCCAGCCAACGATGGAGGTGTCTCCTTCGTCGCCGACCTTGTACCCCCAACTTCCGTTCTTCCCCTGGGATTTCTGGATGAAGTCTACGGCTGCCTGACACGGACGCAGGAGGAGCGACTTGTCGCCCGTCATCCCGAATGCCTCGCAGAGGGCCACGGCGGCGATGGCGTTGGCGTAGACGTTGTAATTGTTGCCCGTGAAACTACCGTCCGACTTCTGCATCTTGAGCAGGGCGCCGATGGCGGCTGTCACGGTGTCCTTGTACTTGTTGTCCTTACCCGGCTTGTGAGTCTGGCCGGCGGCCAGGAATGGGAGCAGGGCGATACCCGTGGCGGCGGCCCTTTCCCCCGCGTTGGTGCCGTCGAAGGTCCACGAGCCGTCCTTTTTCTGCATCCGGGCGAGCCATGCCAGCCCACGGGCGACGGCCGCCTCGGATTCCGTGTTCCCCCCGCCGGTTCGCAGCAAAGCATCGCGGGTGGACTTGCTCCGCCCTCGCATCGATTGGTTCGACATGCTTAGCCCTTCGGCCCCGCTCCCAATCGTGCCTGCGCCGGGGCCTTCCACCTTCGCCCCGATATCGAGCAGGTCGCTCGGCGATCCGGCCGTGTTCAAGCTGTCCAGCTTTTCCTTGACCTGTCCGTCCGGGGTGCCGGCCGGCTCATTCGACACCACCTCCGTCTGTACCGTCACGTCCATCACCGGGGCGTCGGCGACTGTCACGACTCCGGGGTCGTCGATGGACGGCATAGTTTCGGTCAGGTTGGCATCAGGTGGGGCATCGGTCTGCTGCTCCACGGCCACATCCACCCGTTGCCGTTCCTGTGCGGCGTCGGCGGTGGGCATCAGCACACTGATCAGGAAGGCGGTGACGGCGAGTAGCAGGTGAACACCCGCGCTCACCACCGCTGCCGGGAGCAATCGCCGCAGGAACGCCTCACCGGGGGTCAGGCCGTGGTTGCTGTGCAGTTCGATGACCGGCGGCTTCTTTTCGGGCCGGTTGTCGGGGTCGCGTTGGCTCATTTCGTCCTCCTGCCGCGTGCGTGCGGCGGATCGAAGGAAGCGGGGAAAGTCGGCCTTAGTTCGTCGCTGCCGGCGGGGTGTCCGGCGGTGGAGTGTACGGATTACGAAGTCGGTTGTAGTTTGCTCGTCGGCTACCGGCGTCGGTACGGCGGAGCCAGACGGCGAGCCCGATCAGGGCCGCCATGACGACTCCGCCAAACACCAGCGACAGGGTCGCCAGATCGGTGATGCTCGCGTTCTGGGCTGGTCGGTCGGTACCCAGTGCGATGGCCTGCCCGAGGAGCAACGGAGCGCGGCGGAACAGGGTGCGAGTCGGGTCTTTCGGGTTCGGCTGGTTTGAAGCGTATTCGAGTACCTTGAAGTAGTACCCGGCGGTGACCACCGGCACACCGGGGGTGAGGTCTTCGGCCGGTTCGACCCCGGCCGGAGGGCGGCTCACGATCACGCACACCGGATCCGTGCCGCGACCGGCTTTATTCGGGAAAATCCACGCTTCGTAGAGGTCGGCCATCCCGGCGTCCTTGAGCCGGGCGAAAGACGAAATCTTCTTCAACCGTTTCAGTTTCCCCTCAATGTGGACCAACTCGAACCGGACTTCGTCTCGCCGCTCCTTCTTCTCATCGAGCATTTCATTGAGAGAAATGTCGCGGCGGGCGGCCTTGAGGAGTTCGTCGGCGGTTGCTGCGTGTGCGTGGAGCAGCACATCTTCGTACGGCTCTCGCTCGTCGCCGCCTTCGAGGGAGAGTGGTCGTAAGTCGACGATTCGCTTGAGGATAAGTCGGTCTTTGTCGAAAGGAGCCGGCTCGCGGGCTGTCGGTGCAGGGTCCTGTGCAATGGTGGGCAGGGCAGAAAGAAATAAGCCGATCAATGCGAACAGCCGCCCGAGGCGGCAAACGGAAAACGAACATGGGGGACGGTTCAGAAGCACGGAGAGGCCCTTCCCGTGATGATCGGACGAATTCTCCGCGACAGCGTTCCCGATTCCTGCGGAACTTTGCAGCCGCGACAGTGTTGCCCGCTCATTTTACTCCGGCCCACGAGTGTTTAGCCGCCTGGCTTCTTGGGCGCTTCGAGCAGAGACGGTGACACCTTTTTGAACTTGGCCGTATCGGCGGCGCTCAGGAGTTCAAACACGACCTGATAGTTCAGATCGGGGTCGAACTGCATATCCAGTTTGGGTGGCTGCTCATTGGCCGCCAGCTTTCGTTCCACTCGGGCCTTGAGGTCGTTGGCCAGTGGGAGGATGTCTCTGGGCAGTGGTTCCGGGGTGGGAGCACGGCTGGTGGTGAGTTCCACCCCGGCCACGCGACCGCTACCATCCGATGTCACACGGATGGTGTAGTCCTCCTCTGGCTCGGTAATCTCCGAGGTGGTTGGAGTAGAGGTGTCGGCCCCGGCTCGCGGCAGCGAGAGCGACAGTTGCCCTTCGATCTTGTCAGCCGACAGGTCGAAACAATACAGCCCGAAGGCCAAGAGCTGGAAGGCCATGTCGAGCATGGGGATGATGGGCACCCGTGGGACGATTCCTGCGGCATCGTGGTGGCGTGCCGTCCGGCCCTGACGAGACATGACAGCGACCTCAGCGGAGAAACAGCAGAATCAGCGGGGTTGAACGCCGGCCACGTAGGCACGGAGTTGGATGTCCAGATAACCCACTTCGCGGGCGGCGTTCATCACCCGGAACACCTGCTTGAAGTTACAGCTCTTGTGCGCCCGCAAAACGATCAATGATCGCCCTTTGCCAGCATCCCAGTCGGCCTTGGAAGTGGCCTTCTGATCGGCCTCGATCTTCCCCTTGAGCGCGTTCTTCACTTCGATCTCGCTACCGTACTCGCGGACTCCGTACCCCTCAAAGACGGAGTACTTCACCTTCCCCACGCGGGCGTTGGGGTCAGGGGCCGGCTGGCCCTCCTCGGGAGGAGCGGGGAACAAGTTGACGATGACGATCTTGTTATAATCCTTCGTCAGCGACCGGGCGATGGAGGCCTGGGGCAGCACCACACTCTGGTCCCGCATTTCGTTGTCGATTCGGGCGACGGCAAGGAAGAACATAACCAACTGCAAGACGAGGTCGAGCAGGGCGGTGAGGTCTGGCTCTTCCGGTTCTTCACCGGCGGGTGCGGACATAGGAAATCCCGGTGATACGGACCGCTCTCTGTGCGGCAGGCTGGAAGTTGGTGAACACCGCCTGAGATCGGCGGTGCCCGAGCAAAATCACCGCGGGGGTGGGGCCGCCGCCGCCGGCGTGGACGGAGCCGGCCCGGCTTTCTTCGAGTTGTGATACATCTGCGTGAGAAGGTCGTCGGCCACATGCCCGACGTCCATCGTCACCTGGGTGATACGGTTGCGGAAGAAGGTGTTCAGGGCAATGGCGGGAACAGCGATCATGACTCCGATGAGGGTCACGCACAGGGCGTGTGAGATACCCTGGGTCAGCCCCTCTTTGCTGTTCGTCGCCCCCAGGGCGAGGAACGCCTGAATCATTCCGTACACCGTGCCGACCAGCCCGAGAAGCGGCCCGAGAGTGCCAATGACGGCGATGTAGTTGTTCCAGCGGTCCTTGCTACTTTTGATGGCGTCCAGGGTGTTGGCCGCCGCTTCGCGGGCGTCTTCCAGACCATACTGGAGCCGGCCCATGCCCGAGGTCAGCACTCGCCCGAGGTACGAGTTGTCCTCCTTGGCCATGTCGAATGCTTCCTTGAACTTCCGCTTATTCACGGTGTCGGTGAAGTCGTCCACGAACCCGGCTGGGACGGCGGCCGAACCGCGGAGGTCGAGCAGGAGCCAGACCACCAGCCCGAGGAGCATGAGCGAAGTGGGGGCAAGGATGCACCAGAAGATACCCACCGACCCGATGATGTGGACGAGCATAGTTCCCAGGCCGATGTTCGACTCCGCTGAGTGGCCGGAGTCCCCTGGCGCCCCATCCTCGGCCAGAGCGGCCGATTGAGTCAGCAACAACCAGAGAAGGGCCGCGATGGCACAAACCGCCCAGCGGGCAGTGGGGGACGACCCACGGAGTAGGTGGAACATTGGGAGTCCTGAGAGGTACGGACTGCAAACGAGTAAGCGTTCCCTGCGGGCGGCCGGCTCGCAGAGCAAATTCCAGCGAACTGGTGTTGTTACAGAGAACTTCACGCGGTCCGCCACGTCAAGCGGAAAATCGGCGAAATGGCCTCCACCCGATGGTCCGCTGCCTGCAGGTGGGGAATACTCCGTCTGTCGCCCGAGTCGGCAGAAAGTTCCCTGTACAATTCCAGCACTGACGAACTCACGCACCCTGGTTGTCCGGAAGCCCCGCACCTCGGAGTTGTGCCGCCGATGTCTATTGCCCCCCCCTCGACCCGCGCTGCTCTGCCGGTGGTGTCGTCTGGACCGGCCATCGACTATGAACTCGTCCTGGATTGTGTCCACTGCGGGTTGTGTACTGCGGCATGCCCGACCTATGTGGAGACTGGCAACGAGGCCGATTCCCCCCGCGGGCGAATCTACCTCATGCGGCAGGTGATCGACGGCAAACTCGACCTCGACCACACCGTGAAAGGACACCTCGATCTGTGCTTGAACTGCCGGGCCTGCGAAACAGCCTGCCCGAGCGGGGTGCAGTACGGCAAGTTGATCGAGCCGTTCCGCGAGCACATGGAGCACCTCGAGCCGGGCCGTTCGACCGCCCCTCTGAGCGGGCTGCAGCGCTGGATGATGAACACCATCTTCCCCAGCCGGGGCCGAACCCGCCTGGCCCTGCTCCCCGCCCGGCTCGCCCAGTGGACCGGCCTCGACTGGCTCATGCGGAAGTCGGGCGTGTTGAACCTCCTGCCGAAATCGGTTCGGACGATGCACGGGATGCTCCCCCCGCTGAAACGGCACTATGGGAGCCTGCCCGAGGTACTACCAGCCATCGGGCCGAAGCGAGCACGGGTGGCCCTGTTTCTTGGATGTGTGGCCGACGGCGTCTATCCGCAGACCAACTACGCCACCGCCAAGGTGCTCCAGGCCAACGGGTGCGAGGTATGGATTCCGAAGGCTCAGCAGTGCTGCGGGGCGTTGCACTACCACACAGCTCAGGAAGACCATGCCCGGAAACTGGCCGCCGACAACTGCGGCGCCTTTGGAGCAGGAGGCCCAAAGTGGGATGAAATCGACGCCATCATCACCAATGCCGCCGGATGCGGGGCCATGCTCAAGGACTATGGGCACATCACGCATGGACGAGACGGGCACGAAACCGCCGCCGCCTTTGCCGCCAAGGTGAAGGACGTATCCGAGTTTCTCTACGCCCTCGGGCCGGTCAAACCGACTCACCCGTTGAACATCCGAGCGACGTACCACGATGCCTGCCACCTGCGGCACGCCCAGCAAATCCAGAAGCCGCCGCGGGCGCTCCTCGAGATGATCCCCGGCCTCGAACTGGTGCCGCTGAACGAGACAGAACTCTGCTGTGGGGCGGCCGGCAGTTACAACCTGACCCAACCCGACATGGCCACTCGCCTCGGTGATCGCAAAGCGGAGAACATCCAAGCGACCGGAGCGAGGGCTGTGTTTACCGGCAATGTTGGTTGCCTCATGCAGGTGCAGCGGCACCTGGCCAAGGCGGGGCATCCGATCTGGTGTGCTCACCCGATCGACGCCCTCTGGGCGAGCTACAGCGGCGAGATGCCAAGTGAACTCCGGTAGCCCTAAATCCCGAGGCGCCCATGCCCCCGGTTTCATTTCGTGTCACTCTGTCTGGCGACCTGGCCGCGTTCGTGAACGACGCGGTGGTGGATGGAGTGTTTGAATCGGCCGATCACCTTTTCGCCCACGCCGTCGCCCTCGTTCGCACTCAGACGGCCATCGGCCACACACCGGAACCGTGGGTCGCTCCACCGCCGGTCCCAACTCCGGACGAGGTTTTCGATCCCGCTCCTGAGTCGCCCCCGCCAGCGGTTGATCTCACTCGCAAGGGGTTCGACGGCGTTTCGTTCATGGCCAACCTCGTCGACCGGTTGGAGAAGAAACGGGCCGAGGAGAAGAAGCCGCCGAAGTAGCCGGGCTGGTGCCTCCACCCCTGTACGCGGTACGGTCCTGCGGCAGTCTGACGACGACCTTTCCGCGCACCCGAATGGCTCTGGATCGAGTCTGGTGGTGCAGAACGCCGACTGCATGTCCGACACCGACCTGGCAGTGAATGCCGGTATGTTCGCCACCGTCGGCGTGATGGAATGGACCGTCGAACTCGGCACCGTCGTGCGGAATCGACGAGACCGGTGGCCTCCTACCGACTTTGCACCGGACCCCCGGCCGCGAACAATACACCCATGCGAATCCTGCACACCGCCGACTGGCACCTGAACGACCGCCTCGGGCGGATCGACCGCACCGATGATCTACGGGCAGCCGTCGAGCGGGTGGCCGCCCATTGCCGCGAGCAAAACGTCGATACTTTGGTCGTCGCCGGAGACCTGTTCAGCGAACTTGCCCGCCCAGACGCCCTGCGGGAGAGCATCCGCCACTGGCAGGAGGTGTTCGCCGATTTCCTCGACCGCGGCGGCACGATCCTCACCTGCACCGGCAACCACGATAACGAGAACTTCTGCCAAACGCTCCGCAGCGCGATGGCCCTGGCGGCACCCGCCGCCGACCGGCTCGGCGAACTGGTGCCCACGGGCCGCCTGTACCTCGCCGCCGAGCCGACGTTTCTACGGCTGCCCGACAAAGATGGCGGCGATGTGCAGTTCCTGCTCATGCCGTACCCCACCCCGACCCGCTACCTCCGCGGCGAAGGTGGGCAGAGGTACGCTAATCCCGACGAGAAAATTCAGCTCCTCGTCACCGCCTTTGAGAACACGATCCAGCAGCTTCGTACCCACCCGAAGTATCGCGGCGGCGGGCCGAATGTGCTGGTGGCCCACGCCAACGTGTTCGGTGCCGTGGTCGGTGAAAGTCTGTTTCGCATCACCCCGCAAGAGGATGTGGTGGTGAGCGGAGAGAAGTTTGCCGACCAGTTCGATTACGTTGCTCTCGGCCACATTCACAAGGAGCAGTTCCTCGGCCACGAGCACATCCGCTACTCCGGCAGCATTGAGAAGATGGACCTCGGCGAGGGGCGGGACGTGAAGTCGGTCACGGTGTTCGACGTCGGGCCGAACGGACGGGAAGGGGAGATCGCTCTGCTCCCGATGCCGTCCACGCCGGTGTATGAGTTGAACATCCTGGACCCGGCGGCCGACCTGCCGCGGCTGAAGGCCGACTACGCCGGAGCCGAGCGGGATCTGGTGAACCTGCACATCCGGTACACCGCCGGGGAGCACAACCTGGAAGAGGTGTTGCGGGAACTGGAGTCGATCTTTCCCCGCTGGTATGCCCGCGACTGGCAGGAAACGAGCAAGGTCGGGCCAACGCTCGTCACCGGTGAAGCCGACCGGAGCAAGAGTTTCGCCGAAACAGTGCGGGACTACCTGTCGCAAGAATTGATGAACCACCCGGACGACGAGAAGGCGGAACTCTTGAAGTTGGCCGATGAGTTAATCGAAAGCGTGAACTAGGCGAGCGGTGGCGTCAGCCCCCGGTCTTCGCTTCCTTCCCACCAGCCCGCTCGCCAGGCGCCATGATCCCCCACCGAATCAAACTCTCCGGGTTCCT
>JALOQR010000104.1 GCA_025459365.1 Fimbriiglobus sp. | reverse complement strand
GATCGATGCGTACGACGGAGTCGATCGGCCAGGGGAGTTTGAAGTGCAAGCCGGCGTTGGTGCCGCCATCGATCACCGCCACCGGCCGACCGAACCGGGTGACATAGGCGAACTCGGCGTAGTCCACCGTGTAAAGTGTGCTCACTCCCCAGGCGAGGAGGAGGAGTGGTAGCAGGGAATAGAGAGGGCGTTTCATGGGGGGTGTGTTCTGGAGCCGACCCCGCGCGGGGGTCGGGTGTGATCACAGACCCGACCCCCGCGCGGGGTCGGCTCAATCGTCTCTACGGCGGATCCCGTTGGTCTATCGGGCCAGTACGCGGTACGGCGAATGGCGGTGTTTTCGGCATCAACTCGGGATCGAGCAGAAACAGCTTGCGGGTGCCTGGTAGTTTGTCGGCGTCGAGCAGGATTTTGTCGCGGCCTTTGAGCGACACCACGGCAGCATCAAGCGAGAGCCGCAACTCGGTGAGGAACCGCTTCGCACCGAGTAATTGTTCCTGTCGGGCGGGGTCGTTGCCCACCCATTGTTCTTCGTCTGGCGTCAGCGTACGCGACTCCTTCCACTTCACGAAGACATCCCGCGTGGCGGTCGCCTCGGCGACCTTTTTGAAAGCGTCGGCATTCGCCACCGCCAACATACGCACCTTTTCGTCGGCGGCACGCGACACCACCCGCGAGGCTTCGGCGATCGCTTCGTTCACCGTGCGATCCCGCTTCTGAATCGCTTCGGCAACGGAGTGGTATGCGGCGACCACGTCCTGCGGCGGGTGCAGATCGTGGATGGTCACGCCTTCGAGTTTCACCCCGAGGTGGCGACCCGACGTGTGTGTGATCTGATCTTCGAGCCGGGCAAACGCCTGCGTTTCTAGCCCCGCGCGACCCAGGCCGAGCAACTCCTCGAAGGGTTGCGAGGCAGTTAACTCCCGCAACACCGACTCCGTCGTTGATCGCAGGATCGGTGTCACGTCCTGCACGCCAAGTACGAATGCCTTCGGATCGGCGATGGTGTACCGTACCGTGGCAAGCACCTCCACAAGATTGCCATCCCCGGTGAGCAGGAGCGACTCGTCGGTCAAGCGACTGGCGGCGTCGGCGTGCGAACTGGCCCAGCTAAGCGATCCTTCGCCCGGTCGATTCCGTAGCCTCTGTTGTTCCAGCCGGGCCTGTTCCAATTGCCGTGCCTGCTCGCCCTTGAGCAACCGGAAACCGACCTCGACTGTCTTTACCTCGGCCGGCTTGACGCGCGAGACCTTGTCGATCGGCCAGGGCCAACGGTAGTGGAGACCCGGCTCCATCATCGGCTCGACTGCCCCAAACCGCTGGCACACGCCGACCTCATCGGCCGAGATGACCACAACTCCCGAGAGCAGCCACACCACGGCAGCGATCGCCAACGCACTCCGGCAGATCAGTTTCCACCGTTTCGCCACCCAGTCGAACACATCATGAGCGTGAACCGTGCTGACCCAGCGATCAAACAAGCTGAGCCGATTTCGTAGGCGTCCGAGCCAGGTGTTCCCGGTGGTCCGCTCGAAGGCGAGCAGTCGCATGGAGTTGACCAGCACGAGCAGAGAGCCGAGTTGGTGGTACAGCACGCCAGCGAGCGGGGCCTTGTCGAGCCAATCCGAATTGGCAAACAACGGCCAAAGAAAACCAGTGAGCAGCACACCGACGAGGTTCACCCCGAAACCGAACCAGATGATGTTCTGACGGACCACCCGCACCATCTCACGAGACAACCGGAGCAACAGCGGCAATGGCCGGAGCGGCTCTCCCATCATGACGATGTCGCCAGCAGCGGCGGCTACGTCGGTGCCGCTCCCAATGGCGATGCCAACTGCGGCGGAGGCTAGCGCCGGGGCGTCATTCACCCCGTCGCCGACGAACGCAGTGGAGGCGTTGACAGCCGCGGCCTTGTCGGTCGGGAGTTGTTCGGCCTTCACTTCGCCGAGCGGCAACGAAGCGGCGACGACAGTCGCCACACTGGTGCGGTCGCCGGTGAGCAACGAGAGCCGGCCGACGCCAAGTGTTTGCAGTTCGGCGAGTACGCCAGCGGCCTCGGGTCGGAGGCGGTCGCGACAGCCGATGGCGCCAAGGAGTTCGCCATTGCGGGCGACGAGTAGCGACGTCTGCCCAGACTGATCGCAGCGTGCCAACACTGCTTCGGCCGCCTCAGTTACCGGCACTCCGTTGTCGGCCATCAAACGACGATTTCCGACAAGCAGCACATTCCCCCCGGTTACTGCCCGAACCCCGCCACCAGGGATCGCCGCGAACTCCTCGACCGTCGGCAATGGACCCGCGACCGCCGTGGTGATGACCCGAGCGATGGGGTGCTCGCTTTTATTCTCAGCGACGGCGGCGGTGCGGAGAAGTTCATCGGGCGAAACGCCGCCGAGGGGAAATAGATCCCCGAGTTCGAGCCTGCCCTCGGTGAGAGTGCCCGTCTTGTCGAATGCAAACTCGTTGACGCATGCAAGCCGTTCCAGCGCCGCGCCGCTTTTCACCAGTACCCCTGTGCCGGCAAGTCGGCCAAGAACGGCGATGACAGCAGCAGGGGTAGCCAGCACCAGGGGGCACGGGCACGCGACCACAAGCACAGCGAGTGTGGGGTACAGAGCCAGGCGGCTTGCCGCAGCGAACGTGAGTTTTTTGCCTTCGGTACCGGAGGCGAACGCGATGCCAACGTTCACAGCGAACGCCAAGACCGCCAACCCAAGCACAACGGGCAAGAAGTAGCGGGCGAGTTTGTCGGCCAACCGCTCCCCGCTCGACTTCTCCAGCAACGCCTTGCCGGTGATGTCGATTACCCGCCCGGCCACGGTTTCTGTACTTACCCGCTTCGCGTCAACTGTAAGTGAGCCGTTCTGTACTACGCTCCCGGCCAACACCGTGTCGCCCGGCCCTTTTTCCACCGGTACGCTTTCGCCGGTCAACGCACTGGTATCGATTACTGAGCGGCCATCGATCACGATCCCGTCAACGGGGATCTTCCCGCCCGGCTTGACGATGACCTGATCGCCGGCGACGACCTCAGTCGTCAGCACCCGCACCTCGATGCCGTCGCGGAGGATCCAGCAGCGTTGCGGGAAAAGTTCGCTCAGTTTGCCGAGAGCTTTCTGCGTGCGGTCAAAGGTGATCGCCTCCAAACACTCGCCAGCCAACCCGATGAAAACCACTTCGGCTGCGACGAGCGGTTCACCCATCACTATGGCCGCAATGGCCGCAATGGCGACGGCCAAATCGGCCCCAACCTTCCACTCGCCGAGTTTCTCCACCGCACCGAACAGTGCCCGTGCCCCGCCGAGCACCGCCGCCAGCAAAGCAAATGCGGACGCAAACCCGAATTGCGAGCGGCTCCAGGTGGGCAGTGCGAACGACGGTGAGTTGACCCAGCCAGCCAGCAAAGGCCACAGGTCGGCGGCAAGCAGCAACCCCACGACCGCCGTGAACAGATAGAGCAGCAGATGCGACTTCGGCCGGAACGGGTTCGCAGATGGGTCGAACTCGCGGTGCATCGGGCGGGCCGCCGAGGAGAGGAAATCGGTGGCTGTTTACTCGCCCAACCTGCCCGCGGCCACGAATGTGAGGGAGAGGTGAAGGGTAACATGCTCAATCGCCCTACCATATCCGCATCCACAGCGGAGCAAGCCCATGCGGAAGGTCGTGTTCGTTCAGGGCGGGGGCGTCGGGTTGGATCAGGAAGCCTCGGTGCGACAAGTGCTGCGAGCAGCCGGGGCGAAGGTGGAGTTCGACGTCCACCCGGCCGGGCGACATGCCATTGAGGCCGGGCAAGACCCGCTCCCGGCCGCATTGCTCGACGCGATTAAGTCTGTCGGCCTCGCCCTGAAAACCAAGCTGCTCCAGCCAAAAGGAGCACCAGTGCCTACTGCTCACGGCCCGAAGGCTCCGGCATACTCGAACATCGAGTTCCGCCGCCAGCTCGGGCTGTTCGCCTCCACTCGCCCCGTGCACAATGTCGCCGGTCTGCCCAGCCGCTTTACCGGGGTGAACTTTCACCTCGTCCGGGAGATTACCGAAGACCTGTACGCCACCAGCGAGCACGAAGTCGTGCCAGGGGTGGTGCAGAGCTTCAAAATTGTCACCGAGGCGGCGTGCTTACGTTTCTTCCGCTACGCCTTCACCCTGGCCCAGCGGCTCGGAAAGAAGTCGATCCATTGCATCCACAAGGCGAACATCCTGAAGTTGGCCGACGGGCTGTACCTGGACTGCTTCCGTCGGGTGGCAGCCGACTTTCCTGGCATCTCTCCGAAAGAGATGATCGTCGACAACACCTGCATGCAACTGGTCAGCAAGCCGCAGCAGTTCGAGGTGATGGCGGCGGGGAATCTTTACGGCGACTTGCTCGGCGACCTGGGGGCAGGGCTGGTTGGCGGCATCAGCGCCACGTCGGCCATCAACGTGGGCGACGGAGTCAAGGTGTACGAGGCGGTGTACGGGGCGACACACGAGGCGGTGTCACCAGGCCGTGCGAACCCACTACCATTGCTCATCCCGGCCATCGAGTTGCTGAAGGACTTGGGCGAGACAGACACGGCCGCCCGAGTGCTCGCCGCCATTGAAAAAGTGCTTACGGCAGGACAGGTCCGCCCAGTCGACCTCGGTGGCACCGCCGGCACCGCCGAGTTTACCGACGCGGTATGTAAGGCGATCGATTGATCACTTGTCAGGGGGCATGAATTCTGGGGTTGGCCTGCGGGTGTCGGCCCGCCGTCTTGGCTTCGCCAGGTGTCTTCCACCGTTGTGACCGCACTCTCACGAGGTGCGTTCCAACGGTGGGAGTATTCTGGATCGCTTCAATCCGGTGATTGGGTCGGCCGATGGGATGGATGCCATTCTTCGGCTGTTTGGCCTAACTTGGGCCACTTCATGAAGATTCCGAACACGTCCGCGATCCCGTCCGACTGGCCGTGGGCCTCCTACGAGAAGGAACACTAGGTTCAGGTTCACAAATCGTCTTGCAGCCCCCGATCGCCACGCTATATCCCAGACGCTTCTCTTCACACCCACGGACGGGAGACCGGGCATGGACGCCCCACTCCGCAGGCGGATGCTCGCTGCTTGCCTGTTTGCCGCCGCCGGCGGTGCCGGGTGCGGGATGTTCGGCCATGAAGCCGACCAACGGGTGAGCGAGAGCCTCGCCAACCCCGGCTTGACCATGAGCCGCGGCCAGGCCCCAGATGGCCCCAAGGCCCCCATCACCCTGCCCCCACCTGACCGCCCCACCCTCTCGACCCTGCCCCGCCCCGAAACGCCATCCGTTCCGCCAAGTAGCCCGGTCCATTCGGAAGCACCTGTATTGCAGCTCGGCGTTATGGCTCCCTCTCCGCGTGAGGTCGTCACACCAGTCGCTGCCGTCGAGGGAAAGCCCTCCGCAGACAAGGCCAACTCCGCAGTCCGGCCGATTGCCACCGTCGGGGCCGACAACTTCATCAGCGACGAGGAAGTGTCGATGATGATGAAGCAACGGGCGATGGACTACATCCTTCTCAAGGGCGACGAGCGAGTGGCGAAAGAGAAGGAGGTCTACAAGGAGGAGTTGAAGAAGCTGATCGACCGCGAGTTGATCGTTAGCGAGTTCGTGGGAAAGCTACGAAAGAACAACCCGTCTGCACTGGACGAACTGTGGGAACAAGCTGGAAAGATGGCCGATTCCCAGATCCGCGCACGCCGCGTCGCCCTCAAACTGAAGTCCGAGGCCGAGTTCAACGCCAAACTGCTCGAACAAGGAATGGACCCGAAGCTGTTCCGCCGCCAGTTCGAACGGCAGGCGGTCGCCGGCATGTACCTAAACATGGTGCTCAAGGATAAAACCGGCACACCCACCCTCGCGCAGGTGCAAGATTATTACACCCGCAATGCCAAGGAGTTCCAGTCCGAGGACCGGGTGAAGTTTCAGCAACTGTTCATCAGCACCTCGCGTTTCGACTCCGTGGCAGCCGCCCAGAAGCGGGCCGAGGAGTTGTTTGCCGCCGCCCGGAGTGGGGTCGACTTCACTCAACTAGTGAAGGAACATGGGCACGGCGATAGCGTACTCCGAGGCGGAGCTGGCGTCGGAGAGAAGCGAGGCGAGATCCAGCCACCTGAACTGGAAAAGGTGATCTGGGACATCAAGCCAGGCAACTTTAGCGGGGTAGTGCCATCGGAAAACGGGTTCTACATCCTACGGGTACAGGAACGGCAGGTGAGTGGCCGACGCCCACTAGACGAAAAACTCCAGACAGAGATTCGCAACAAATTGGCCGACAAAGCGTATCAAGCCGAGATGGACAAGGTGACGGCCCAACTGTGGCGGCAAATCGGCGTCACCATTGTCGAGAACCGATAAATTGCTGGGCTACAAGGGATGTTGAAAGGTGGGCGTAGCCCTTTCGTCACGGAGCCTCGTCGTCCGAGTGGAGGTTGTCTCCCGGTAGGTTGAGAGTGGGATGGATCGGTGGACGACCACGCTTCGGCCGTGGGCGGCGGCGGTAGAGCGTCTTGGAAAAGGCGAGGAGTTGGGTGAACCCATCTCCATAGGACGTATACCGTAGTTGCTCGCGAACCTGCTGCGTCAGCCCACGCCCCCCCACTGCCACCGCCACACCTTTCTCCTCGGCGTAGGCAGTCAACTGATTAAACTCCGCGACGAACTGATCCGGGTGCTGGAGGTGAGTGACAGACACCCACACGAGCAAGGGTTGCAAATCGTCGATAGCCGTTCGTAGCGCCGAGGTGGGTGTGTGTGGACCGAGATTGATCGCCTCCCATCCGGCATCTAGAAGGGTCAGTTTGGCCATCAAGCTCGGAAGTGAGGCGTGGTCGTACTCGGGGGCTCCACCAACGGCGACCGGACGACCAGCTTCAGCATTCGCTCGTAGGTGAGCTCGCAATTCATACATCACCGCCACCAGTGCTTGCGACACTCGGTGTTCCTTCATCACCGGCAAACGGCCCTTCTCCCACTCGTGGCCGACATGCTGCATGACAGGGGAGATCACACAATCGGCGAGCGTCTCCACCGTCATCCCGCTCTGGTATGCTCCAACCACCAGCGTGCGGATCAACTCCCCATCACCGGCCTGAACGGCCGCCAGCATCTGACGATGGGTTTCCACTGGGTCGAGGGTCAGGCCGCTCGCTCTGGGTAGCAGTTTGGTCAGATCGGCTTGTGGTAAGTTCCCCTCGCGAACGAGCCGCAAGACATCGGTCATCAGCAGTTTACGGTGCCCTCCCGGGGTCCGGTGAGCCGGTAGCACACTATCGTCGACCCATCGTTTGACGGTGGTGACACTCACGCCTAATGCCTGCGCCACCTGCGCGGTGCTTACATACCGACGCTCAGCCAGCGGTTCGTTGTCCGGTGGTAATTGGCCCATGAATTTCGACCTTAGCGGTGGAAAGGCGGCCTCCCGCCCGCTGTTGGAACTGATCACTCTACTCTAGGGGTCAAAACGTCACTCACTCCAGTCTACCTGCACTTTCGTAGTTCGGAATCCTGAAAGGACTGAATCGCCCCCTGGTAAATCGTCTAGATTTCGGGCGATTCGCTCGAAAAGGACGATTTGGACGCTTTACGCCTGGACCTATTCGCAAATTCAGTTAAATTGTGGATGTTGGAACGGCGTAATGTGAACGTTTTGGACTCTAAACCAGCGGCGAAGGAGCCATCATGACCACCGTCAGCGAACCTTCGACGAAACGGAACAGCCGAGCTGGGGCACTCCCCGGCTTCCTCCGCCACGAATCCTTCACCGAGCGGACGGCCAAGCAAGAGTTCGACCCAACCCCCCTGATCGAAGACCCGATCGACTACGATGACGGGTACATGCCAGACGACATTACCCGCGACCACGCCAAGCGAATGCACTATGCCGCCTACAGGATGCATTCCGCTCGCACGCAATCCGAACTCGCTCGCTGGACCCACGCCTACCACACTCTCCGCGACCGCATCGTTCTCGGGAACCGCAAGCTCATCTATCGGGCGGTTCGTCGCCGGATGGCTGGCAGTAGCCGAGCCGAAGATCTGATCGGCGATTGTCATATCGTCCTCATCCAGGCGGTTGCGGCCTTCAACCCGTGGCTTGGTATTCGTTTCAGTACCTATGCGTACACATGCCTAGTGCGAGCGCTTTCTCGACTCTCCCAGCGGGCGAGTACCGACTGGCTCACTCGATCTGTGTCCCTCGATGCACTGCCCGACGGTGAACCGCGCCATCGCCTACCGATCGAGATCGGTGGGGCGGTCCAAATACCGATCGAGGAATACCTGCGGGACGACCATCCGCTGTTGTCCGAGCGGGAGAAACTCATCCTCGTTCACCGCTACACAATGCACGAAGACCCGGCCGAGCGGACTCTGGAGAAGGTCGGCAAGGCGCTCGGGTTGTCCAAAGAACGGGTGCGGCAGGTTCAGGCCTCAGCCCTCGACAAGTTGCGGAAGGCTCTCAGCCCAGTTGCCCACGCCTGATCACGATTGACCGCGATCCCTCGAGACGCCCCTCCATTGCATTTGGCAGGGACGTCTCACGTGTTTTTTCACGTCTGCAAGGGTTTTCCCCTCCACCACTTGCTGACCTGTGTGTTCTGCACGTCCCCTACTCGGAGAATCTGCCAATGACACCCGCCCTGCTGCTCGCCTTTTCCCTGGCCGCGCCTGCCGATGCCCCAGCCACCTGGACGCAATGGCGTGGGCCGACCCGCAATGGGTTTGTCGCTCAAGGTTCCGCTCCCTGGCCGAAAGTATTGAATAACAAAGCCCTCACCAAAATCTGGTCGGCCGACAACCTGGGGCCGAGTTACTCAGGACCGATCGTGTCGGCCGACAAGGTGTTCACCACCGAGACTGTGGACAAGAAGGAAGAGCGCGTGACCGCCTTCGATCGGGTGACCGGCAAAATGATCTGGCAGGTAAAGTGGGAAGGGGCGACAACTGTGCCGTTCTTCGCCGCCAAGAACGGTAGTTGGATTCGCGCTACCCCTGCGTTTGATGGCGAGCGACTCTACGTCGCCGGCATCCGCGACGTGCTTGTGTGCCTCAACGCGGCCGACGGTAAGGAACTGTGGCGGTTCGACTGCGTGAAGGAATTCGCTACTGCGGTGCCCACCTTCGGTACGGTCTGTTCACCCCTGGTGGACGACAAATCGGTCTACTTCCAGGCCGACGGTGGGGTGGCCAAACTGGAGAAGGCGACGGGAAAATTGATTTGGCAGGCGCTCAAGGAGCCGGGCGGAATGATGGGCGGAGCGTTTAGTAGCCCGGTGAAGGCCACTCTGTCCGGTCAGGAACACCTGGTAGTGCAGACCCGCACCGCCCTGGCCGGGATCGATCTGGAAAGCGGCAAGGAACTATGGAAGCGGGCCATACCGGCATTCCGGGGGATGAACATCCTCACCCCGGTGACCGTCGGGGATACGGTGTTCACCAGCACTTATGGCGGTACCACACAGGGCTTCACCGTGGCATCGAATGGCGGAGGACTGAGGGCAGTAGACGGATGGTCGCTCAAGTACGAGGGGCACATGTGTACCCCGGTGGTGGTCGATGGACACGCTTACTTCCTGGGCAAGGACCGCAAGATGACGTGCGTGGAGGTGTCCACCGGTAAGCAGACGTGGCGGAGCGAGACTGGGTACAGCGACTACTGTAGCCTGGTGGCCAATGGCGACCGCCTTCTGGCCCTCGACAGCAAGGGTAAACTCATCCTGTTCAAGGCCAGCCCGAAGGAGTTCGAGGTCGTGGGCGAAGTCGAAGTTGGGGGCGGAGACGCGTGGGCGCACCTGGCTGTATGCGGCGACGAGGTCTTCGTCCGTGGGTTGGGCGGGCTCACCGTCTACAAGTGGAAGTAATCGCGGTTTCGTCCCGTGGTGGGGAAACACACCGCGATCGTGTATCCCCGGCGGTGTCGAAAAACCCGTCGGGTGTCTCCTTGCTTTCATCCCACTCGCGACTACCATCTTGCCCTATCCAACGGCGGATGGACCCGCCTCACCGCCCGCGGGGGAATCAATCCCCCGTCGTCGCCCCCCACGGCACGGATGCTTCGCCCTCTCCCCCAGCCCGCCGGCAGGAGGCAGCATGGGCCGGTCGAAAACCGACTCACCCACCGCGACATCCGTGACCCTGGAGCGAGCCTCCCGGCTGTCGAAGATGCTGAAATTGATCTCGAAATCCGCCCGTACCCGTGAGGTACTGCTGGCAAAACTACAGCTCGACATCCGCGGTTTTTACCGTGACTTGAAGACACTGCGCGACCGCGGCGTGCTGCTGTCGGTAGAGGGAGATTCGTACCGCCTGCTCGAAGACCTGGATGATGCTCGTGGCAAGCTCCCATCCCCGGACCCGATGCTCTCCCTTGCCGAACTTCGGGTACTGTGCAAAGGGAACACCGACGCCCATCGTAAACTGCGAAGGCTCTATGAATCCCTCGCCGGGGCAGCCGTTCACACCAACGGAAAGCACTGATCCCCGGTCTCGCAGTATTCCGTGACTCTACCGGGTAGGATGCAGTCACTCGGTTCCTCACGAAGCACAGCTCGCCAGGATGGCTTCACATGACTGCCGCCATCGTTATCCCCGCCCGGTTCGCCTCCACCCGCTTACCGGGCAAACCGCTGCTGAACGCCACCGGCAAGCACCTTGTGCAGCACGTTTACGAACGAGCAGTGGCGGCAGCGGTGGGCCCAGTGATCGTCGCCACCGACGACCACCGTATCCTCGACGCCGTGCAGTCATTCGGCGGGCAAGCGCTCATGACCCATGCCGACCACCCCTCCGGCACCGACCGCATCGCCGAAGTCGCCTCTTCTCTCACGGCCGACTTGATCGTGAATTTGCAGGGCGACGAACCGCAATTCGACCCGGCCGGCGTGCGACTGCTGTTAAAACTGCTGACCGACGACCCTGGTGCTGGCATTTCGACCTTGGCCACGCCGATCAAGTCGCTCGCCGACTTCCACAGTCCGAACGTGGTGAAAGCGGTGCGGGCGGACGGTGGCCGGGCGCTCTACTTCAGCCGTAGCCCGATCCCGTTCGTCCGCGATGCGGAACCGGTCATCCCGTCTGATCGGTTCCTGCACCACCTGGGGGTATACGCGTACCGCCGCGACGTGTTACTGAAACTGGCCGGGACACCGCCACACCCGCTCGAACAGGCGGAAAAGCTGGAGCAACTGAGGGCGCTCGCCCTCGGCATCCCAATTCAAATCGGTGTCATCCCGACTGCTCACCGCGGGGTGGACACACCGGAGGACTATGCGGCGTTCGTGGCCGCAGTTCAGGCGGGCGGGGGGCGTTAGCCTCCTGGCTCACCACCAGCCCGCTCAAGCGAGCGGCTCGCCGGGCCTTGCCCCCTCTTCTACAACACATCTTTTCCGGGAGTCGCTCGCGCTATGGCGAAACACATCTTCGTGACCGGCGGGGTGGTCAGTTCGCTGGGCAAGGGGCTAACGTCGGCCAGCATCGGGCTGCTGCTCGAAAGACGCGGACTGAAGGTGCGGATGCAGAAAATGGACCCGTACCTGAACGTCGATCCCGGCACCATGTCGCCCTACCAACACGGCGAAGTGTACGTGCTCGACGACGGGGCCGAGACCGACCTGGACCTGGGGCACTACGAGCGGTTCACCAACGCCCCGCTCAACCGCGACTGTAATTTCACCACCGGCCGCATCTACCAGACGATCATCGATAAGGAGCGGGCCGGGTTGTACCGTGGGAAGACGGTGCAGGTCGTGCCGCACGTGACCGACGAGATCAAGAACTGCATCCGCAAGGTGGCCACCCCGGACGTGGACGTGGTTATCACCGAGATCGGCGGGACGGTCGGCGACATTGAAGGCTCACCGTACTTCGAGGCCATTCGCCAGTTCGCTCTGGAGGTCGGCCGGTCGCACTGCATGTTCATTCACCTGACACTCGTACCGTATCTGAAGGCGGCCGGTGAACTCAAAACCAAGCCAACTCAACACAGCGTGCAGGAACTGCGGCGGATCGGCCTCCAACCAGATGTGCTCATCTGCCGTACCGAACGCGAAATCCCCCGCGACGAATGCGACAAGATCGCTCTGATGTGCAGCGTCGAGCGGCGAGCCGTGATCCAGGAGAAAGACCGCGAGTTCAGCATCTACGAGGTGCCGCTCAGCCTGATGGGCAACGGACTAGACTCGCTTATTGTCGAGCGGCTCGGCCTGACCAACGCACGCTCGATTGAGTTCGAAGACTGGACCGAGATGGTGGATAACATCCGCGACATGGCCAAGCCAGGGTCGAGGGATGTCACGATCGCCCTGGTGGGGAAATACGTCAAGCACCGCGACGCGTACAAGAGCGTATACGAATCGCTCGACCACGCAGGCATCGCGCACCACACCAAAGTGAAGACAGTTCGGATCGAGTCGGAGGATGTGGAAACGGTGGGGGCCGCCGAGTTGCTCGCCGGCGTCGACGGGATTCTGGTCCCTGGAGGGTTCGACAAACGGGGAGTTCTCGGGAAGGTAGCCGCGATCCGATATGCCCGCGAGAACCACATCCCGTTCTTCGGAATCTGCCTCGGACTCCAGTGCGCCGCTATCGAATTCGCACGTAATGTGCTTGGGTTGGCCGACGCCAACAGCATTGAATTCGACAAGGACACACCACACCCGGTGGTGTGCCTGATGGACGAGCAAAAGAAAGTGACGCGGGTAGGCGGGACGATGCGGCTCGGGACATTCGACTGTGCCATCAAACCGGGCACGCTGGCGCATAAGGCCTATCAGGCGGAACTGGTGAAGGAGCGGCACCGACACCGTTTCGAGTTCAACAACGATTACCGGGAAATGTTCGCGGAGGCGGGGTTCGTGTTCAGCGGCACCACGCCAGACGGCAGTTTGGTGGAAGTGATCGAGTTGCCGTCGCACCCATGGTTCCTGGGGGTGCAATGTCACCCGGAGTTCAAAAGCAAGCCGACTGCCTGCCAGCCATTGTTCCGGGACTTCGTCGGAGCGGCGATCGCCCGGAAAAAGAAATAGGGGCACCCGTTGTGGGTGCCCCTACATTGGTGTGCCCTTACCGTAGGGCACTCACAAAGGGTGTTACTTACTTCGCCTCGGCCGGCGGGGCGAACTCCACCTTTTCCAGTTCCATCGTCTTCTTGTCTCCCTTCACTTCCAGCGGGAAGCCGAGGCGGCCCGCGGCCCCCTTGTGGAACCCGGTTTCGTGTCGGTACACGATCCGCCACTTACCAGCCGGCACGTTTTTCAGTTCGAAGTTGCCTTCCTTGTCGGTGAGGGTGTAGTAAGGGTGGTCAAACACGAACAGCCGGCCCTGCATCCACGGGTGGATATCGCACTTGAACAGGGTCGGGCGGCGGTCGGCCTTGAGTTCCTCGGTCACCTCATGCTGTT
>JALOQR010000391.1 GCA_025459365.1 Fimbriiglobus sp. | reverse complement strand
TCCGTCTCGACGTAGACCTCACCCGGAGTCAGCGCCCGCGGCGGTTCCACGCGGTGCGAGTATTTGGTGCGGGCCAGTTCGTTGAGCTTCACGGCCGCGGCCCCCTTCGGGTCTTGGGCGGCTTCCGTGCCCAGTTCCTTCTGCACCGCCTCCCACTCAGCTTGTAGCTTCGCATACTTCGCCATCGCCTGTTCACAGAGGCGGATACTCTGCACCACCTCCATCATCCGCACATAGAAGCGGTGCCAGCAGTCGCCGATCACCGCCCCCGGCGGGGTGTTGTCGAACGGCGGAATTGGCACCTCGAAGTCGTACCCCTCGTAACCGGAGTACGGCTCCGTTTTCCTCAAATCCCAGGCCGGGTCGCCGTTCCGCCGGTCGAGCGAACCGCGGAGAACCGGCCCGGTGCAACCATGAGCCAGAGCGAGTTCCTTGCTCAGCACGCCGATGTTCGCCGTCCGCTTCACGAAGATGTGGTTCGTCGTCAGCAGGGCGTGGTATTCGGGGATACGGGGCTTGAAGTAGTCGAGGAACTGCTGGCACTTCGTCAGCCATCCGGCGGGCAGGTCGTCGTGAGCGCCGCCGATCGTCAGGTAGCTGTACGTCAGGCGTGCCCCGCACACGGCTTCAAACAGGTCGAGGATCTGCTCCCGCTCACGGAAGGCATACAGGAACGGGCTGAAACTGCCGAGGTCGAGGCCATAGGCGCCCATGCCGACGAGGTGCGAGGCGATGCGGTTCAGTTCACAGATCAGTACCCGCAGCACCTGAGCCTTTTCGGGGACCACCATTCCGCACAACTTCTCCACGGCCAGCGAGTAGCCGAGGTTCATGTTCATGGCCGCGAGGTAGTCCATCCGGTCGGTGTAGGGGATGAACTGGATGGGGGTGACGTTCTCGCCGATCTTCTCCGCGCAGCGGTGCAGGTAGCCGAGGTGAGCGACCACTCGGGACACGATCTCGCCATCGGTGGTGAGTTCAAGCCGAAGCACGCCGTGGGTCGATGGGTGCTGCGGCCCCATGTTCACCAACATTTCGTCGGTGCGGACGTCGAACTCGACGATGGTCGGGTCGGCGGGGGCCAGAGGGGTCATCGGTGAAACTCGGGAGAGCAATAGGGCGATTTTACGACCTGCCCGGGACACGGGCCTCCCGGACGACCCATCAGGGGGAAGCAGTTGCAGGCGAAGGTGGGAACGCGGAAGTCGGTACGATCACGAAGATTGCATTCACGGCGGCAGAATCAACCACCCGGATGGTATCCCTGCGACTCCACCACCAGCAGTGGGCCAGGCGAATCGAGCCACCACTCGCCTTCCCGTGGCTCGCGAAGTTGCAACTTCGGGCCATCGCCGAGGTCCACCGTGTCACCAGCCGTGAAAGCTTCTCCCATCGTTCGCAAGTAACCGAGCATGCCGGCGAAGAGTTGGAACGTCTCGCCGGTTTGGCTGTGACCACTCAGTTGTCGGGCGAGGTTCGGCAGGTTCAGTCGATGGTTGGCGAAGGTGCGGACCCACGGCCGCTCGGCATCGCCGGTGTCCATCTTCAGGAACCCGCCGAGCAGATAGGGAATCGGCAGATTGCGGTAGGTGTTCAGGGCGTCTTCACCGTCGTCGGGGATGAGATCGAAGGCGGGGACGGCGGCGCGGGCCTCTTCGTTCATCACCACGATGGCATCGAACCGGGCGAGTGCCCCGGCCACCGCACACAACGCCACGAACCGTTCGAGCAAATCGGGGTGCGTGCCAGCATTGAAGAGCAGCGTGTGGGCCTTGTGTTGCTTGGAATCCACCTTCATCGGTGGGGGGATCATCGCCGGGCCAACGCAACTCTCCACCGGGCCGTAAGGCATCGGGGCATCGAAGTGAAACAACTTGATGAGGTGCCCACCGAAGGAAATCAGCCCAACTTGGGAAGCCGGCGGGCCATTCTGAGTCACGACATCAGGCGGAGCGGGTGCCAGTTCGCAGACCGCATCCGGCACGTGCGGTCGGAGGAAGGCGGTGATCGCCTCGGCATCCAATACTGGCGGGTCAAAGAACAGCAGTTGGAGCGACTGCGGATCGTCGGGAAGAGCGGCGGCGGTGAATCGATCGAGCATGGTGTCAGAATACGAGCCACAGTTGCAGCAGCACCACCACCAACAACCCGAAACTGATGACGCCGTTGACCTGGAAGAAGGCCGCATTCACGTGGGTCAGGTCGTCGGGTTTCACCAACCGGTGTTCGTACACCAGCAACCCACCAACCGCCAGCACGCCTGCCCCGTAGACCCACCGCAGGTGTTCGTTCCCTAGCGGCAGTAGGCAGAGCAACACGAACATGACCGCGTGACACCCGGCCGCGATGCGAAGGGCATTTCGCACCCCCACCTTCGCCGGCACGCTGTTCAGCCCGGCCTTCTTGTCGAAGTCGGTGTCCTGGCAGGCGTAGAGGATGTCGAACCCGCTCACCCAGAACAGCACCGCCCCGCCGAGGAGCAGCGGTGTGGCCATGTCGGTCAGGCCGCGGACGGCGATCCACGCCGCCACCGGGGCGAGCATGAGCGATGCCCCCAGCCAGAAGTGAGCGAGTGCCGTGAAGCGTTTGGTCAGCGAGTAGCACAACACGAAGAGCAGCACCGGCACCGAGAGATACAGCGGCCAGGGGTTGTGCGGATCACGGAAGTAGAAGACGAGGGTCGAGGCCACGAACGCGGCCGAGGTGAACAGCGTGAACAGTACGACGGTTGCCACCCGGAGCGTGCCGGCCGGGAGATGGCGATTCGCGGTGCGAGGGTTGGCCGCGTCGTACTTGCGGTCAGCCAGGCGGTTGAACGCCATCGCCGCCGAGCGGGCGAACACCATGCACAGCAGGATGCCGACGCAATCCAGCCAGCGGAACTCACCCTCCGCTCGCCACGCGAGTGCCGCGCTCAGGAAGGCGAACGGCAGGGCGAAGATGGTGTGGCTGAAGCGGATCAGTTCGAGCAGTTTGCGTACGGTGGCAATCATGGAAGCGATTTTACGAGATGCCGTTTCAACCGCACTGCTGCACCGCGGGCAACGTCACGTCGGTTGGTTGACCGGGTCGAACTGATGGGCCGCCCGGCGCAGCCAACCGCATTCATAGCCTCCATCGGTTCCATGCGCCCACTCTTCACCAAGCAGCCTGACCGGCCGGGGAGGAACACCGGCAGTGTCCGACAACCGGCGAATCGCATAACCGGCCCCCCCCAGAGCCACCGCCATGATCACGCCACTCCACACGTCCACAAGGGCAGGCACGCCGTCGATGGCACACGCGGCCGCGGGTGAAAGTACTTCTTGCAATTCACCCCAGAGCCGATCCACCACGGCTTGCGATGGCCAACGCACCTCATGATCTGGTCGAAGGGGAATGAGGTCGCCCGGCGGTTGGAGTCCGGTTCTCGCTCGCCGCCGCTGGCGAATGAACTCCAACACCTGCTGGTTGGCCTCATGATCCACATCAACCCACGCTCCGACTACCACCGCCGGTGGCACAGGGCATACAGCACAGTAGCCGCAGGAACGCCGCCTCGTCGTGCTCACCCCGTTCGTCGAGCCAGTCGGCGTACACCAATCGCGGCAGGTCGTCGTCCGGTGTCTGCCAGATGGCCGCGTGGAAGGCCTCTCGCTCGTCGGTCATCCCCACCCTCACTCCGCGTGGTTCGCGTCGCTCCATTCTAACGACCGCGGGTTGAAGACCCACCCACCCCGTCTAGACTGTCTGGAACCCAGCTCGAAGTACCTCCGAGTGGCGGCCCGCATCGAAGCGGAATTAACGGCCGGCGCCTGGGATGGCGGCAAGATGCCGAGTGTCCGCGGCATTGCCACCCAATACGGGGTCTCGGTGGTCACCGCCTCGCGAGCGCTCCAGGTACTGCGCGACAAGGGGCTGATCCAGACCATCGAACGATCCGGGTGCTACCGCATCCCCCCGCCAACGGCTGACCGATGGGCGGTGTGTTTGCGGCTAACCCCAGGTGCCGCCCAGCGGGAGACGTTCTCGATCGCTCAGGCGGGGTTTCTGACCGTCGCCCGGCGCTTGCCCATGCACCTGTCGTTCGACGCATTCGAGGTCACCTCGGCATTGACCACCGAGGAGGCGCGGGCGGCGGCTCGGAAGGCGGCGGCCGACGGGGTGAAGGGCGTGTTCCTGCTGCCATCGCGGGTGAGCACAGCGGAAGCAGCGGCCGACGTGGCATTCGTCGAAGGGTGCCAACAGGCTGGGTTACGAGTGGTGCTCATCGAGCGGGGGATCCGTGGGCAGATCGCCCACGCCCACGATTTGGTGGCCATCGACGATGTCGCCGCGGCCCGTGAGTGCGTCGAACACCTGTACGCCACCGGCCGGCGGCGGGTGGGCCTGGTCGTCGCCTCCCCCACCACCAGCCACAACGACCGCATTGCCGGTTATCTGCACGCCGTCCACGATGCTCAGTTCTCGGACTTCGTTCGCAAGCCACCACCAACCCCAGTGGTCATCCGCCAACCTACCGACCTACCCACCCGCGAGGCATACGCCTCGGTCGCCGACGAAGTTGTGCGGCACAAGCTCGACGGAGTCGTCTGCTACCAGGACTACTCCGCGGTCGGGGTGATCGTCGAATTGCTCCAGCGGCGGATCCGAGTGCCAAAGGACATCGGCGTGGTGGGTTTCGACAATTTGCCGATCGCGGCGGAATTCAGCATCCCACTCACCACCTTCGACTACCCCGGCGAAGCGATGGCCGACATCGCCCTGCGGCTGATGAAGCACCGGCTGGAAAACCCCACGCGCCCGCCCGTCAAGGTAGTCGTGCCGAGTACACTGATCATCCGGGCGAGTACAGCGCCCACGTGAGTGCGTGCTACACAGAAGAGGGCGATCGGGGATGAACCGCACCGTCGATGTGGCCATCGTGGGCGCCGGGATTGTTGGTCTGGCGTGGGCCTGGTCTGCGGCTCGCCGTGGCCTCTCGGTGACGGTGTTTGAGCGAGGGCGACAGGCCGAGATGGCTTCGGTGCGTAACTTCGGCATGGTGTGGCCGATCGGTCAGCCAGCGGGGGAACTCTACCAGACGGCAATGGAAAGCCGACGATTCTGGCTGGAACTGCGAGACAAGGCCGGAGTCTGGCTAGAAGAGTGCGGATCGGTTCACGCGGTGTACGAGGACGACGAGCGGGCCGTACTCGAGGAGTTCGCGGCCGTCGCCCCCGGCCTGGGCGTCGAGTGCGAACTGCTGTCGCCCGCGGCCGCGGCCACACGTTTCACACACCTCAACCCCGCCGGCCTGAAAGCCGTACTACACAGCCCGACCGAGTGTGTGGTGGATCCGCGACAGGCGATCGCCCAACTCCCACGCTTTCTGGCGGAAGCGCATGGGGTGAAGTTCCACTTCAACACCGCCGTCGTCGGTATCGAAAGCCCGACACTCACCACCGC
>JALOQR010000103.1 GCA_025459365.1 Fimbriiglobus sp. | reverse complement strand
TCCTGTCCGACCGCGACCCGTTCCTGCGGGAGGATGGCCCACCGCAGTTCCACGGCCGCCGCGAGACGACGGAATCGGACCTGCTCGACCGGGTGGAAGCGATCGAAGAGTACGAGCGCACCGGCCGCACGCGGTTCGCGGTCGGCGAGTTACACCCCGGCGGGGCGAAACAGGTTCTGGAAGTCGCGAGGCAGTTGTCCGCACTCGGCGAGCCAAGCGGCGTGAGCCGCCGAGTTGCTGAAGAACCCGATGGCTCACGCCGCTCGGCTCGCGACGACACCCTCCTCCGCGCCATCTTCGCCGCGTACCCCGATCGGCTGGCCCGGAGGCGGTCGCCAAACGACCGCCGTGCCCGGATGGTCGGCGGGAGGGGGGTGAAGCTCGCTCCGTCGTCGGGCGTGCTCGAACCGGAACTGTTCGTGTGCGTGGACGTGGACGCCGGCGGAACGGAGTCGCTCGTGCGGTTGGCCTCGGGAGTGATGCGGGATTGGCTGCCGGCCGAGCAACTGATCACTTCACACGAGGTGATCTTCGACAACACGACCGAAAAACTCATCGCCCGCAAACAGACGCGGTTCGCCGACCTGATGCTCGACGACACACAAGGGCACTTCGCCGACGAGACCCACGCCGCCGAGGTGTTGGCCGCCGCGTGCGTGCGGCTGTGGCCAAAGGCTTCACCAGCGGCCGATTCGCCCGCCGGCAACTTTCTCCTCCGCGTGCAGTGCCTCAAGGAGTGGATGCCGGACGCCGACTTGCCCGCCCTCGACGACGACGCACTCCAGGCGATGCTCCCCGACCTGTGCCGCGGGCGCCGGAGCATTGATGCAGTGCGGAACGGCCCCTGGCTCGACCACCTGAAGGGCCGGTTCAGCTACTCGCAACTGCAACTGGTCGAACGGGAGGCCCCCGAGCGGATCGAGGTGCCGACCGGAAGCCACATCGCCCTGGAGTACCAGCCGGGCCGCCCGCCGGTGCTAGCGGTGCGGATTCAGGAGTTGT
This sequence comes from Fimbriiglobus sp., assembly GCA_025459365.1. GTDB lineage: Bacteria > Planctomycetota > Planctomycetia > Gemmatales > Gemmataceae > JALHQU01. The sequence goes on along the minus strand of JALOQR010000103.1, from coordinate 20,826 downwards.
TCGGGCTGACTGATACACCACGGGTGGGCGGCGGGCGGGTGAAGGTGTTACTACACCTGCTCGCCCCGAATTACCGCCCCCAGCAGGTGACCGACGACCTCGCCAGTTTCTGGGCGAATGGCTACCCAGTTGTGCGGAAGGAACTCCGGGCACGCTACCCGAAGCACAGTTGGCCAGACGACCCGCTGACCGCCGACGCCATCCGCGGGCCAAAGCGAAAGAGCTAGAATGTGACTACTTTCTGTAATTCGGGCTACGAGTGCCGGTCTCGAACTGGCTGCCGGTGTTCGGGCCGATCTGTGTCGGCCGAGCACCCGACCCGCCTGAGCCGAAGTTGATTCGCAGCACATCGTTCTCGATTTCGTACACCGCCAGATACCACGATCGACCACCGTCCTGCGACCAGTTGAGGTGTTTGGGCGTCTGTGTGAGGTCCACCGTGTACACCGCCTGACACCCGCTGCGGGACACCGGGTCGCCCAGGCCAGCGCTCCCGTCGGCATTGAAGTACCAGCCGGTCTTGTCGCCGGGTTGCTTCACCCACAGGCCGACGATGTCGGCCACATCCGCCTGTTTCCGCAGGCTCTTCGGCACCGGGGCGGCGACGGCCAGCGATGCGGCCGTGAACATCAGGGCGAGGATAGGACGCACAGTAGTCGCCTCATTTGGTGTCGATCACTCGCTTGAACACGTACAGGCTGGTCTTTGGCCCGCTCTTCACCTCGGCGGGCGGGATATTGGAGTTGTCGCCGAACGCCACCCGGAGCGTGTCACCGTCGAGTTCGCACACCCCGCGGCGGTGGTAACCGTTTCGGTCCACCTTGTACTCGAATGTCCGCGGGCTGTCGGGCCTCTCTTCGCTCACGAATCGGCACGTGTACACACCCTCCGGCCCCCCGCTCTCGCGGATCAACGTCATGGTGTCGCCGGCCACCCGCCAGAGGAGGTAGTCGCCTTTCGGCGCTGGCGACACCTGGCCGTTCGCCTCCTGAGTCTCCCACCGCCAGTCGCCATCGATGGACACGGGCTTCGCCTTCAGCGCCTTGGGCACCGGGGCGGCGAGCAGAGGGAAGGCGAACACCAACAGGGCGAGAAGCGTTCGCATCGGCCGGGCCTCTGGGATTACTTCGAGTCCACCCGCTTGAACACATACATCAGGTTTCCCTGGGCCGGCTTGCACTCGCCGGGGCGTTCGCCGTTTGGTGTGTTGGTCCAGCAGAACTTGAGTGTGTCAGCGTCTAACTCATACACTCCGGGCATGGCGCGGGACGGGATCGCGTTGTTGGTGTACACGTAGGTGTAGTCGAGGGCGTTGGCCGGCCCGCCCTCGGGCTTGACCAGGAAGTACGACACGTTCGCTGCTTTGCCAATCACCGCACCACCCTTCGCCACCCGCTCAATCGTCAGGCTCTCCCCATCGATCACCCACTTGGTGGAGATCGTGCTGTTGCTCTTGTTCCCGTTGACGTGGTACTCGACCACTTCCCACACCCCGTTCAAATTGGCAGGCTTCTTCCTCAGGTCTTTCGGCACAGGTGCGGCAACGGCAAGCGAGCCGACGAGAACAACCAGGATTGCAAGGCGGTACATGTCGGCACCGGGAAAGTGGTTATTTCGGTGGGTGGAGGGCAGCGGTCGCCGCCGGATCGTCGGGCGACAGGCGGGTAAACACATAATAATGGACGTTTCGAGCCGGACTACACTCCGTGATTTCGCTGGACGTATCGAAACCATAACAGAACCGGAGGGTATCGCCCTCGACCATCAGCCGTGCCGGGTGGGTACTGGTGGCCATGCGTCCGTGGGCGAACCGGCGAGCGAGCGGGTCGGTGCGGTCTTGTGAAGTGAGTTGCCAGTAGTTGGCCTCGACTTTCGGCCCGACATAAAAGGCCTCCCCATCCAGCACCCAGATGGAGGTCATGCCGACGATGTTGCCCTTTTGCCCATTCGACCAAAACTCGACCAGTTTCCAAACTCCATCCGGAGAAGCTGTGGTGCTTTTCAGGCTCTTGGGCACCGGGGCAGCAACGGATAATGGGGAGAGAAGCAGGAGAACGGACACAACACGGCAGAGCATGGGGCACCTCGCGGAGGTGCCGTCATCGTATCGCAACGGTCCAGGGGTCGGAAACTGAAAAGCGACGAGTGCGCCGACAGAGTCGGAGCTCTCGCCGCCGCGTGCGGGTTATGCCAACGAGAGCCGGGTTCCCAAACCCGGCAGCGCGAGGCACTACTTCTGACCCGTTTGCTGATACTCTGCCAGTTCTGTGAGCACCCGCTGGGCGGTTTCATTCTGCGGATCTTTCTGGAGGACAACCTGCAACTGTTCCTGCCCCTGCGGTACCCGTCCGGTGTCGATGAGCATCCGGCCGAGGAACAGGCGGGCCTCGACCTCCGACATCACCATCATCAGGTTTTCAAATGCCTCATCCCACCGCTCGGCCTTGGCCAGCACCACTCCATACGCCTTGCGGAAGGTGCGGTTCTCCTTGTCGAGTGCCAGGGCCGACTCGCACGCCTTCGCTGCTGCGGGCCATTCCTCGAACCGGATGTGCGTCCGCATGAGTGCAAACGCTACTTCCTTGTCGTTCGGGTAGAGCTTAAGTGCTTCGCTGTAGGTTGCCACCGCCCGGTCACGGTCGCCGGCCCAGGTGTACAACTTGGCCAGCCCGAGCAATGCCCCCTTGTTCTTGGGGTCTTTCTTGAGCGCGTGTTGGAAGCGCTGACGGGCGACATCGATGATGCGGTCGCGGTCGGTACCGGAGCGGTTCTCGTCGAACGCCGCTTCCAGTTCCGTGTCCGCGATAGCGATGTCGGTTTCGGGCTTGAAGGGCTGGCCCTTCTTCTTTGCCTGCGGCAGTGCTGTCGGAGTCTCTGTTGGCCGGAACTGTTGCACCGCGGCCGACGGACGCCATCCCGCTTGAAGCACGGGGTTGTTGTTGGCCGGGGTGTGCCCAACCGGGGTAACTGGTGGCATTCCCTCGGTCGCTGGGGGCTTGTCGAAGACCTTACAGCCAACGGCAGGGAGGGCGACGGCCAACAACCCGCCCGTCAACCAAAGTCGCAGCTGCCCGTCCATGGGTCGCTCCGTATGCCTGTGGCGCAGGCTATTTTGTCTGTGCGGGGCCACAGGCAGGAATGCCTGTACCACCTGATCTCAGGTAAACTCGGCGATGAAGCTGCCGGCCGCCTCGGCGATCAGGTCCTTCGTAAGATGCACAGGTTGCCGTCTGTATCGACAAATCGACTGGACCGTTTCCAGCAAATCCCGGCAGTCGGACGCACGCGGCACGCGACCGCGGTTGTAGTACCTTTCGTACAGGTAATCGACGGCCTCGACATTGAAGTTCATGTCGAGCCGCTTGCACACCGCGGCAAAAATCTTCTCGTAGACATCTCGTTGGGGAGCCTGAATGCCCACCTTGTGCCGGATGCGGCGCAAGAAGGCGTCGTCCACCAGCGCTTTCGGGTCGAGGTTGGTACTGAAGATGATGAGTTGCTCGAATGGCACCTGAAACTTCTTCCCGGTGGCGACAGTGAGGAAGTCGTGGCGGTCTTCGAGGGGCAAAATCCAGCGGTTCAGCAGGTCTTTCGGGGAGACGATCTGGCGGCCGAAGTCGTCGATCAGGAAGACGCCACCGTTTGCCTTGAAGTGGATCGGCGCCTGGTAGAAATTGGCCTCGCGGTTGAAACGGAGGTCGAGCATGTCGAGTGTCAGTTCCCCCCCCACCACGATCACCGGGCGGCGGATTTTCACCCATCGCTCGTCGACCGCCCCATCCGACAGGAGCCGCCGCACGGTGGCGTCGCTGTCATCCCCACCGAATTCGTCTGGGGCGTCATCCACCGCGTGCAACGACGGATCGTACAGAGTGACGATATTCCCGTCGGCGACGAACGCGTGTGGTACGTAGATGCTGCCACCGACTGAGTTCATGTACTCGCCGATGCTCCGGGCGATGGCCGTTTTGCCGTTCCCGGGTGGGCCGTAGATGAACACGCTGCGCCCGGAGATGATCGCCGGGCCGATCGCGTTGAAGAGTTCTTCGCGGATGACCAGGTGACGGAACGGCGACTTGAGCACCTCTGGGTAACAGTTCAACCCGGTGACGGTTTGGCGGTAGCACTGCTCGACGTAGTCTTCGAGCGGCACCGGGGCCGGGCCGACGTAGGCACACTGCTTGACCAACTCGTTGGCCCGACCGCGGCCAAGGTCGGTGAGCGAGTAGCGGTAGCTCACCTCACCGACGAGATCACCGCCATCGACCTGAATACACTTCTCCGACTTCAGAAATTGGAGTGGTTCACGGATGATCTTGAACGGCAAGCAAAGGAACTTGGCCAGATCGCGACCCACCTGCGGCCCACGGAAATAAATGGTCCGCATGATCATGTCGGCGACGAACGCGGCCGACAGCCCGGCCTCCTTGAGCGTCTCCGGGGTGGTCGGTGCTTCGGGGGCGGGGTTGGCGTCCCAGTCGGCCATCACCGGGCGGGCGGGAGCAGGCATGGGTGCTGTCTCGGGGTGCGGGCGGAGAAGTGTAGATCAAAAACGAGAGGCGGGACCGCCGTGATCCAGTGGTCCGCCATGGCGATCCCGATTCCACCTGCGGGCTTACTTTCGCCATTTGCCGGTAAACACGATGAGGGCGATGCAGATCGCGCCGACGCCAAGTGCCAGGAGAACGACACTCTCGGTCTTGTCGAACAGCCCGGTCCAGTACTTGACGAACCCCTCACTGTAGCTGCTGGCAAACACGGTGCGATTCTCGGAAGAGTGAACAGGGAAAACCGCCCTGGTCGCGAGCGGCGCTCGTGGCCAGGGCGGTCGATCATGTCGCGTGACCAGCCGACGGGTTACCGCTGCCCACCAGGGCCAGCCCCCGTCCCGCCGCCCGCCTGCGGAGTGCCGCCCGCCGGCTGCTGGCCGCCGGCGGTCGGAGCAACGCCGATGGTGTTGGTCGCCTGGCCGCCGCCCGAGCCGAGTACGTTGCCACCGCCGACCGCACCGCTGATGCCGCTGCTGAACTGGGTCTGCAGCCCACGGAGAGCCGACGCTGGGCCAGTGCTGTTGATGCTCGGGTCGTCGATGTCGATGGCCTGCACGCTGTAGGTCACCCCGCGGGACGGGCGAGCGTTCAGGTAGGCGAGTACGGCCGAGGCCCGCTTCTGGTCGAGGTCGCTGCGAGCGATCATCGTCTTCTCGGGCGCTTTATCGTCGTACACCACGTCGTTGGCCGTCTGAAGCCACACCACCGGGTTCGGGGCGGGCATCTTGCGGGTGAGTTGGTCGAGTTTGCTACGCCCAACCCCGTTCAGCTTTTCGGAACCGTTCTCGAAGTGGGCGTTCAGCAGAACGTCGTTCACCACCGCTGCGTTGTTTTGCTGCACCTCGAACGGGTGGAGCACTGCTTGCCGGGCGAGAAAGCTGTTCCGCTCAGGCCAGCTATTGTTGTTGTTCACATGCTGGAACCGTTCTTGCAGGCCGGGGCCGGCGCACCCGACGGCTCCCATCACTCCCGCCGCCAGGGCGAACACTGCGGCCCGCGCTTTCCGGGTCTTCCCAGTCATCGTGCTTTTCCTCCGTGAAGGGTTCGGGGGCATCCTACCCCCTCTCTCCGGGCATCACCTCTTTCGGCATTAGCCCATCTTGTTCAACAGGTTCTTCTGGATCTGGATGGCAGCCGGGCCTACCAGCACCACAAAGATGGCCGGGAAGATGAACAGCACGAGCGGGAAGATGAGTTTCACCGCCGTTTTGGCCGCTTCTTCCTCCGCCTTCTGCCGCCGCCGCGTCCGCATGCTGTCCGACTGCACCCGCAGGGCCTGAGCGATACTCGCACCGAATCGGTCGGCCTGGATGAGGATGGCCGCCAGGCTCTTGACGTCGTCGACGCCCGTGCGCACCCCGAGGTCGTGCAGCACTTCCCGCCGCGGGCGGCCCATCTGGAGTTGGAGGTTCGCCAGGGCCATTTCTTCGCAGATGGTTTTGGCGTGGTCCTTCATCTCTTCCGTCACTTTTCGCATGGCCGCGTCCAACCCGAGGCCGGACTCCACGCAAACCACCAGGAGGTCGAGGGCATCGGGCAGAGTGAAGAAGATCGACTGCTTGCGGTCGTTGATGAGCAGCCAGAGGCCGATCTGCGGCAGATAGAACCCAGCGCAGGTGGCCAATCCGATTTTCCAGAGAGCCGACAGGGTAAATCCCCACACCGCCAGGCAAGCCACCGCAGCCGGGAGGGCAATCACGCCCAGGCACACCAACCGCAGGCCGAGGTAAATGGTGGGGGCGTTCTCGCTCCGGAAGCCGGCATTCGCCAGTTTCACCCGCAGGCCGTTCTTCTCCAACTCCGACTTCGGCTGCATCGACACGCCGAGTTTGCTGAACGCGTCCTTCAGCCCGGCAAACTTCTGCCGCGATTCATTTTGCGACAGTTCCAATTCCATGAGCGACTTCGGCCGACCGATCCGATCGAGCCGGTCCTCGGCGTTGCTGTTCCGCTTGGAGAGGAACGACAGCACCCAGAAGACGCCGCAAACGATGGCGAAGAACACGAAAATCGGCAGCAGTGTCTCGGCCGACAGGAACGCGAACGGGGTCACGGGTGGTCTCCGAAGTGGCCAGTGGTCGGGGACCAGTGACCGATGCGATCAGGGGTGCGGTGTCCAGGGGTGTCTTCGCTTCCGTGCCGATGTCTGTTGCTTGTGTGGCCATCGACTGCCCGCCGCTGGCCACTCCCGCTCACACCTTGATGTCGACGATCTTCTTGATGGCGAAGGTGCCGATGAGCATGGAGATGATGGCCCCGATGGACATCATCTGACCCATCGAGTCCTTCCACAGCAGTTCGATGTAGTCTGGCTTCATCCAGAGCATGAGGATGAACAGGCCAACGGGCAGAGCGATGAGCACGATACCCGACAGCCGACCCTCGGCGGTGAGTGCCTTTACCTGCCCCAGGATCTTGATCCGTTCACGGATGACGTGCCCGATGCGGTCCAGGATCTCGGCGAGGTCGCCCCCGGTTTGCCGCTGGATGATCACGCTGGTGGCGAAGAACTTCAGGTCGAGGTTTGGCACCCGGTCGCAGAGCATCTTGAGCGCCTCTTCCATCGTGATGCCCAGGTTTTGCTCCTCGTACACCCGCCCAAACTCCTTGGAGATGGGGGCAGGCATTTCCTCGGCCACCACGTGCAGACCCGCGGCCAGCGAGTGCCCCGCCCGCAACGCCCGCGCTACCAGTTCCATCGCCTCCGGCAGTTGCTGAGCGAACATGTTCAGCCGCTTCTTCCGTTTCATCAGCAGCCACAGGAACGGTACGGCGAAAGCAACAAGCGCCACCACGGGAGCGACGTACAGGTTGACCATCAGGCCGACTGCCAACCCGCTGAGCCAACCCGCTGACCGCCGCCGCCAGCAAACCGACCCCGAACAGGGTGCTCGGCTTGAAGTTGGCGTCCGCCTGCTCGATCATCTTGTTCAGGTTCAAGAAGCTGGGCGTCAGCTTGTCGAGCAGCGTCTTTTTGTCCACCTCTTGCAACGCCTGCTTGAGCAGGATGTCGGCCGACGACTCCTTGCGGGAGTTTCGCCCGACGAGGGCGTCGAGCCGTTCGGAGGCACGGGTGGTATCGCGGCCAGTAAGGGCGAAGGCCGCCGCCAACACGGCGCCAACCACCAGCACGCCGACGACGATCGAGAGAATCAGGGGGTCCATGGTGCGGGTTCCAGGTAGTTCCGAGTTTCGAATTCCGGGTTCTGTGTTCCGTCACCAGGGTTTCGTGGTTCTGAGCTTCTTGATCCGGTTCGCCTCGTTCGGGGTTTGCATCCTCGCGAAACCCAAAACTCGGAACTCGGGACTGGATCAGTCGCGGGACAGGATCCGTTCGGTGAACATGTTGCTCGGCAGCTTGATCCCTTTCTGCTCCAGCCGCTGAACGAACGTCGGCCGCACACCCGTGGCTTCGAACTGGCCGAAGGCCCGCCCGTTTTGGTCCACCCCGAGTTGCTTGAAGCGGAAAATTTCCTGCATGATGATGATGTCTTGTTCCATGTTCATCACTTCCGTGATGCTCACCATCTTTCGCGGCCCGCCCTGCAAACGGCTGATCTGGATAATCAGGTCGACAGCCGAGCTGATCTGCTGCCGCATGGCTTTGATGGGCAACTCGGTGCCAGCCATCATGATCATGGTTTCCAGACGCGAGAGAGCATCCCGCGGGGTGTTGCTGTGCAGGGTTGTCATGCTCCCGGCGTGGCCAGTGTTCATCGCCTGGAGCATGTCCAGCGCCTCCGACCCCCGGCATTCACCGACGATAATGCGGTCGGGCCGCATCCGGAGGGCGTTCTTCACCAGGTCGCGGCAGGTGATCGCCCCCTTGCCTTCGATGTTCGGCGGGCGGGTTTCCATCCGCACGATGTGGTCTTGTTGAAGCTGGAGTTCGGCCGCGTCTTCGATGGTCACGAGTCGTTCATCGCCAGGGATGAAGGCACTCAGTGTGTTCAGTAGGGTCGTTTTGCCCGAGCCGGTACCACCGCTGATCAGTACGTTCAGCCGGGCCTTGATCGCCCCTTCCAACAGCATGGCCATTTCGGGCGTGAAGGCCTTGTAGTTGAGCAGGTCTTCCAGTTTCAGGGGGGTGGCCCCGAACCGCCGGATGCTCAAGCTGGCTCCATCGAGGGCGATGGGCGGGATGACAGCGTTCACCCGGCTACCGTCGGGAAGGCGGGCGTCGCACAGCGGGCTGGTTTCGTCGACGCGCCGGCCGACCTTCGACACGATGCGGTCGATAATTTGGAGCAAGTGGTCGCCGTCGCGGAAGGTCACATCCGACTTCTCGATTTTCCCGCGACGTTCGACGTAGATCTTCCTCGGCCCGTTCACCATCACTTCCGAGACCGTCGGGTCCTTGAGCAGCGGCTCCAGCGGGCCGAACCCGAGGGTTTCGTCGAGGATCTCCTCGATCAACTTTTCCCGCTCGATGCGGTTGAGGAGCGGGTTCTCGGTATCGCACAGGTGCTCGATGGCCCGGCGAATGTCGCGCCGCATGGCGTCGGACGCGAGATCCTTCACCCGGCTGAGGTCGAGCCGCTCAACCAACTTCGAGTGGATCTGCCGCTTCAATTCTTCGAAGTTCTTACCCGCCCCACTGTGCGACCCCCCGAAGCTCGGGCTGGACAGCCGCGACATACCGGTGCTGCCGCCGCCCTGGGCGCTCAGGCTGTTCAGCTTCGAGATTCCTTGCTGCAACCGGGACATCGTGGGACCTCGGCAGTGGTGCGGGGCTTAGGGGGTCGATCACTTCTTGCCGAACAGGCTCCAGGCCGCCTTCGACTTCGCCGGTTCCGGCGGGGCGGTCCGGCCGGCCAGCGCCTGGGCGAGGCCGAACAGGGCTTGCTGGGCACGGCTCTTCGGGCTGTGCCGCACCAGTGGCTCACCGGCCACGCGAGCGGCGATCACCGCCTTCGGGTCATTCGGAATTTGCCAGAAGATCGGTTTGCCGATCACTTCCTCGGCCTTCTTCAGGCTGATCCCTTCCTCAACGGCGTCCGAGCCGACCCGGTTGAGCAGGATCTTCACCTTGTCGGTCAGCCCTGGTTCCTGCCCGAGGTAGTGGAGCAGACGCACCACGTTCCGCAGGCTGCTCACCTCGAGTTGAGCGGTGAGCAGCACGGTGTCGGCGAGCCGAAGGGCCATCAGGTCGGTCGGGAGGACCGACTTACTCAGATCGAGTACGAGGTGGGAGTAGCTCACCCGCAGTAGGTTGACGATGCGTTCGATGTGCCCTTCATGGAGCACGCCAACATCCTGGATTTCGAGAGGATGCCGGAGGATGGCCAGCCGGCTCGCCTCGTGCTTGGCCAGCGCGCGGCGAAGAAAGTTCATGTCGAGCCGTTCGATGTTTCGTGCCAGATCGGCAATGGAGATGTTCTCCATGCCGTTCACCTCGATGGCAAAGTCGGCGTCGCCGAGTGCCAGGTCAAGGTCGACCACGGCCACACCGCTGCCCGGTTCGTCGGGCAGGCTGGCCGCGATGGTCGCGGCCAGGTTCACGGCGATACTGGTGGTCCCCACGCCGCCGCGGGAGCCGAGGACGGCAATAATGTTGGAAGCGGCCTGATTGCGAGAGGGCATACCGCCCGATGGCTGGTCGGCGGAGGCCGAGCCAGATTCACCCACCGCTCGCCGCAAAGCAGCGAGCATGTCTTCCAGCCCCACCGGATGGGTGAGGAAGTACTTCGCCCCTTTCTGGAGCGACTGAAGAAGGGCCTGGTGGTCCTGGCTGATCGTGAGGATGGGGAGCTTCGGGTGTTCGATCGAGAGTTCCCCGATCATCTGCAGCGCCTTCCCCTTGTCGGCGTCGAGTGACACCACCGCGAGGTCGGGCATGGACTGCTGGATGACGTCGAAGAAGTACTCGTATCGGGTACACTCGGCTTCAAGCCAAACGAAGTCGACCCCGAGCAGCAAAGTCCGGAGGGACTCGCGGCTGGAGTCGGTCGGGTCGACGATGGCAACTCTCTGCATGTTCGGCCACCGAGGTCGGGTGTCGGCGCGGGGTGTAAGTCATCGGGGGCGGTGGTGGGCGGGTCGCGTTGGACCCGCCCACCGGGGTTCACTGCTCAAGCCAACTGGGCGTTACTTCTCGCCCTTCGTCCAGGTCGGAGCCGGGGTGAGCGGGGCGTAGCCACCGCTCGGGACCACCGAGCCACTCGGCACCACTGGGGCAGCCCCAGTGTTCGGGCCGATCGGCACCAGATCGGCCGGGGTGGGTGCCCTCAGCCCGCCGGGGGTGTTGCAGGTGCCGGTCGGGCACGCCGCACCGCCCTGACCACACACGTTCCCAACACAGGGGAAGCCAGCCGGGTTGCACTTCCACGCCGTGTTGTAACCCGCGTGCCGGCCGTTCCACACTTTCCGCTGTCCGCGAGGAGCCTCTACCAGGCCCTCAAGGAATAGCTCATAATCGTCCGGGGTGCGGGTCTCCTTCCCCGGAACTCGCCGGCCGACCTGGTCGCAGTTCATCGGCTCCTGGAGTCGCGGAGTGACCAGGATGAGCAGTTCGGTTTCCCGCTCATCGTGCCGCACACTGCTGAACACCGAGCCGATCAGAGGCATGTCACCGAGGTAAGGCACTTTCTCGGCACTGGCCTGCACGCTCGTCTCCAGCAGGCCGGCGATGGCGAACGTCTGCCCCGGTTCGAGTACCACGCTGGTGCGGGTCTGCTGCTCGTTGAACCCTGGGGTGAACCCGCTGGCCGTGTTCAGGCCGCGTCCGTTGTTCACCGAGGTGATCCGTGGGTTCAGTTCGAGGTAAATCTTCCCGTCCCCGCGGACGATGGGCAGCACCTCCAACTCGGTGCCGACCGGTTCCAGGATCGCCCCAGCCCCACCCAGCCCGACTTGCGGGCTAAGCACCGCTTGCCGCCCACCGGCCCGGAGCAGAGCCGGCCGGCCGCTCATGGTCACCAGTTTCGGCTCGCTCAGGAACTTCGCCAGCCCTTCCGTCCGCAGCGCCCGCAGGGCACCGACGAACTGGCCAGGGACGATGCTGAAGGCGATGTTCGCCGTGCCAATCTGGAGCGGGTTGCCGCCCCCACCACCGCCGCCCTGGGGCAGGGTGGCCAGGCCGCCGAGTACGTTGGCGACCTGGAAGTTCTGGCCGAACGCACCGAAGGCGAAGCCCCGTTCCTTGATCTCGGTCCGGTCCACCTGGGCCACCGTCACGTCGATCGCGACGTGCTGGCTACCGCCGATGTTCAGGGCGTTGATCACGTTCTGCACGTTCCCGCCGACGGCGCTGCTGGCGATCCGGATCGCCGTGTCGGCTTCTTCTGGGCGGGTCACCATCCCGCTCAGGATGATGACGTTCCCCACACCGGGGATGACGTCGATGTTGGCCGTCGGCACCGCCCGTTTCAGCACGAACTTCAGTTGTTCGTAGTCGGGCTGAACGATCACCGTGTACGTCGCCTCCGACCGATCGGCGAAGACGACCCGCAGGCGGCTGGCCCCACCCAGCTTGCCGGTCAGTTGAACCTTGGTCAGGTCCGGGGCGACGGCTTTGGCGTCGAGTACGTCCCCGTTGCTCACTTCCAGGGCCGTGATCTTCTGCCCTGTCTTGGGGTCGAAGCTGGCCAGCCCGGAGAGCGGCACGAGCAGCTCACCAAGTTTGCCCACCTTGATGTCCCCGGTGTCTGGAGTCTGACCGGCCTGGGGCGGGCGGGTCTGGCCGGGCTGGGCGGTCGCCGGCTGGGGTTGTTGCGCGACCGCCGAGCCGCCCACCAACCCGGCGACGGCGGCCATCCCCGCGAGCATGCGGCGGCGGAAAATCGTGGTCAGGTGCATCCGTTCACCTCGCTGGGCGTCGGGGAGTCGTTCCCCGCCGCGGTCTGGGAATTGCCGGGAGCGGAGTCCCGGCAGGGCTGTCGTCGTCTCCGGCGGTCGCCCGCCGGTGTGGGTCGGGGCGAATCCATCCGCCTCGGCCCGCCATTCACTGCTGAGTGATCACCTGGCCGGCTTGCCGTCCCGGCCTTCTTGGGTCGCCTGGTAATCGTCCTCGGTCACATCGCCAACGTACTTATTCCCCTTGGGCGTCACCTCGAACTTCTGGTACCGCTTGCCCTGCGGGGTGGTAATGGCCACGAACACATACTCCTTCGGCTTCGGGTCGGCAGCCGTCGTATCGGTGTCCCCTTTCGGGCTGGCCGCTTCGTCGTTCTGCCCGGCCTTCGCCCCGGCGAGCACCAGTTCATGCGGCTTTTCCGGATTGGCCGGCAGCACCTCGGGCTTCTTCGGCTCGGCCTTGCTCAGGTGGGGCCGGGGAACCATCAGGCCAGGCACCAACTCGGCGGCGGCGTACTGATCGAGCAGGTCTTTGTCCTCGGTCGCCACCGAATCGGGGAGCAGGTCCTTCGGGTAGTCGATGGCCTTGAACTTCTTGTCGAGCAGTTCCTGGGTGAGGCGGGTGTCGCGGGCGATGGCCTCGGCGGGCACCTTCACTTTCACCGTCTCCACCTTCACTGGCTCACTGTGCTTTTCCTCATCCGGCCAGCGGTCGGCCATGATGTTGAAGATCTCCTCCTGCGTCGGTACCAGGTGCCTGTACCCGTCGATCACTACCTGCTTCTTCTGCTCGTCCTGCGGGGGCAGGCCGAGGCGAAGGCTGACCTCGCTGCGGGCAGCCATCGCCAGCAGGATGGATTGCTGCGGCGTGACGGCCAACGAGATCATGCTCACGTTCTGGAACCCCGCGGCGGTCGCACCGCTTTGCTGCCCGCTCCCCTGCTGGCCCTGCTGGCCACCGGCCGCCGGGGCCGTCGGGTTGGTGTCCACCGCCAGGATGAGAGCGTCGATGAACAGTGGGAACACGATCTCCAAGTTCTTCTTCTGGCTCTTCTTGGTGGCGATCACCATCACCTTGTACCCCGGCAGGGCGAACCCGCTGGCGCTTTGATCGAGGCTAATCGGGGTGGTCATGAGCACCATCCCGTCTGGCGGGTCGATAAACCCTTTGGCGTTCACGTCGCCGGTGCTGACCGTTTCGTTCTGGCGGATCGGCCGCATGGTCCGCTTGTCTGCCAGGTCTTCCATGTTCAGTACCGCACTCGGCGGCACGGCGTCTTTCGGGAAGTTCTTCTTCACGAAGAAGATTTCCAATTCCTTTTGCGGCAGCTTGGTGCCGATCGGGATGTCCTTGGCCGCCACGGGCACTTCGACCATGTCGACCGCGGGTTCCCGCTTTCCACCGCCGGCCGTCAGGCGGGCAGTCAGGAACGCCGCCGCCAGCCCACACACCACCGCCACTGCGATCAAGACCAGGTTCTTCGGCTTCATCGGGTTCGCCCCTCGGAGAAGACAGATCGCGCCCGCGGACCTCCTACCCCTTTCGGCCGGCCGCCGCCCGAAGGGGGTAGGCGGGGCGGTCGTTCTGGGGCAGGTGGCATCGCCCGCGGCTCGGGTCGCGACGGCCTGCGGGTTCGTTGTTCGCACATTCAACCGGGCAGATCGCACCCGGTGCAGCAACGAACCCTAGAACGGAGTTCTCCTTTCGCAAGGGAAGTTGCGGGGGAACCGTTTCTTCCTGGTTCTCCAGCTTTACGCCGTGTAGCGGTGTTATCACGCCACCTTCTTCGTCCTCCTCCCCGGTGTCCCTTCAGTCTTTCCGGTAGTACCCGGCATTCCGATCCTGCCCGTATTGCCAATCAAAGCAGCCTCATCGAACCGGCCGGGAGTGCGATGGCAGTGGCGTAGATCGGCTGGAAAGACTGGGAGATTCGCTCAAGACGGGAGAAGTTGGGTGGGGGCCGACTTAAAGGTGTCCAGGATCCAGACAACGCCTGTTGCTCACTGTTCCGTGAGCACGGCGAGTAGCTCGTGCAACGCCGACTGGAGCGCAAGCGAGCAGAGTCGAGGGGTCCGCACCGACTGCGAACAATCCGGAAACCGCCGACCGCAGCTCTGGACTGCCCGCCACCACGATTCGCACTTTTCCCCCATCGAGCGGGACTCCGATGAGGGTCGGCGAGATCGAAACGGGAAGCGTCGTCAGCCCGTCGCGACACCCATCCGATCTGCGGGCGAGATCACACGCGGCCACCACCTCGGCGGCCCGGATGATTCACAAGTTCTGGATGTCGGCTGGTGTCGGTGCCGTGGCTGGCGAGCTTGCAGAGAGCGAAAGGTGCCGACAGACGATCAGTTCATGAACGCGAGGGTCGTTGAGCTTGGTGCCAGCAGGGATGTCCTACGTCGCCACCCGAGAAGAGATGGTCGGACAATTGGAGTCGTGGAACGAGAAAGGCCCACCCGTTCGGGTGGGCGGAGTTGCCTCGTTCTCAGGTCGTTACTGTGCGGCGGACAGCACCGGGAGCACGAACCGGTAGCCCAGGTAGCCGAGGAAGCCGACGCAGAGCGGCACGCCGTAGGGCAGCCGCACCCACTCCGGGCGGCGGGCATTGGCCCGGTCGGCGGCCGGCTTCGCCCCTTTGGTGAAGAGCGTTTGCAGGTCGCCGAAGATCGCCTGGAAGTTCTGCTTGTTCTTCCCGAACTGGCCGCGGAGGAGCATCATCACCACGGCGAACACCCCGCCGACAATCACCCCCACGCAGAACGCCCACAGCACCACACTCATCCCCACCCACAGGCCGAACAGGGCACCGCACCACGAGCCGAAGCCCATCTGCATCTTCACGTCGCCCTGCCCCATGCCCTGGATGAACAGGATGGGGAACAGGAGCAGGAAGCCGAGGGCGGTGCCGGCGAGCGCCCCGCCGATGCCACCGGTCATGCCGGCGACGGGGTCGAAGCCCGGCACGAGGTTCACACCGAAATCGTGCAGCAGGCCGACGTACCACCCGCTCACCACCAGGCTCAGAGTCACCCAGTTGGGCACCTTGAACGCCCAACCATCGATCACAGCGGCCAGGATCATGCCAGCGGCGAGGACGATCATCGGGCCGTAATTCAGGGTGCCGGGCACGCAGGCCGACCAGGCGAGGTGGGCCAACCAGGCCGCCGCCACCCAGGCAACGGCGATGAGCGGCACGCGGGCCATGGAAAAGACGAAGGCTCGGTCGATGCCGAGTGAATCGTCGGTGGCCGCGGGGGCGGCGGTCGGGGCGGTCAGTTGGGTGGCCACTGGCGGGGTCCTCGGAAGGCTCGGGGGTTGAGCGGACGGGTTCCGGAAGCGGCGCGGGCCGAGCCGGTCTGGCTCGGCCCGCGGTTGTTGTCACACCGGCGTTGGCGGCCGTTAGCTCGGCTTGATGGCCGAGCCAACGCTGCTGAACGTCTGGTTGCTGGCCGAGCCGATGGCGGTGATGGCGGCAATGCACACCACCACAATGAGCGCCAACATCACGGCGTATTCGACGGCGGTCGGGCCGTCTTCGCGCTTCAGGAACTCGACCACGGTCTTCAGGCTGTTGCGCATGGTGCGCTCCCCCAGGTGAGAAGGATGGAAGGATGGCGACCGCCGGCGGTGTTCCCCGCACTGCCGGTAGTCGTGGCGTCGCCCCGTTTAGGAGGGCTTGAGCGCCGAGTTCAACACACTGTTCTGATACACGGCGTTGGTGTTCGAACCGATCGTGGCAATGGCGGCGACGCACACCACCACGATCAGAGCCAACATGACCGCGTACTCGACTGCCGTAGGCCCGTCTTCCCTCTTCAGGAAGTCCACGCCGTTCCGGACCACCGTCCTGAACATGGCAACGTCTCCAGATGTTCGGTGCGCCGGGCTTCAACGCCCATGCCCACTCGACCAGTCCTGGCTGTCCGGTTGCCGTTCGTCGTCCAGTCGCCGGTGAGCGGCGGACCCTGTCGGGCGGGCGGGGCGGAGCGTTGCCGGGCGGTCACCCACGGCCGAACCATAGATCGCATCGGGGGCGAGTCAACCATCCGGTCGGGAGAAGTGAAACGGTTTTGCCGACTGTCGCGAAACCTGGCAGCGTTGTTAAGGGCCAGGTGAATCGGCGGAGGTATCGGATGAAGATTCAGGCGGGGTGCCGCGGCCTTCCTTCAAATAGCTGTTCCGGGCCGCGGCGTATTCCTCGGCGGTGGGCAAGTCGTCGGCGTGCTGATGAAACAACTTCACCAGGAACGGCACGCACCAACCGCACCCGGTACCCGCACCACCGCACGCCGACAACTGGCTCGGCACCGCCGGCAGCTCCCGCCGCACGAAGTTGACCAGTTTCCGTTTCGTCACCCGGAAGCAGAGGCAAACAGGGTCATCCCAATTCATGGTGGGCCTCGGCGAATGGCAGGGCGGGGTGGGTGAGGGCATTATCCGTAAAAAGTGCCCACGGGGGTGGTCCGATCCCCTCTCGCCGTGGGCGACCCAACCCGGCAACCGGAGCACCTCATGAACCGTGGCGTGGTGTTGTGCGGTCTCGGGCGCGTCGGGTGGCGGGTGCTCGAATCCCTACGGGCGATGGGATTCACTGTCACCGCGATCGACCTCCACGCCCGCCCGGATGACCCCCGCCTCGCCGGCGTGACGCTCGTCGTCGGCGACTGTCGCCGCCCCGAGGTACTGGAGAAGGCCGGCGTGCAAACCGCCGACGGCTTCCTCGTCGTCACCGGCGACGACCGTGTGAACGTGGCCGCCGCCCTTCTCGCCCGCCGACTCAACCCTACCGCCCGCGTCGTGGTGCGGATGTTCAACCAGACCCTGATTGCCCGCCTCGGCGGGGCCGTGAGGAATACCGTCGGGTTGTCTGTGTCGGCACTGACTGCCCCACTCATGGCCCTGACGGCTGTGAGCGGCGAGTCGCTCGCCGCCTTCGCCATCGACTCCGAGCCGCAGCAGATTGCCCGGGCCGAACTGGCCGCCGAATCTCCCCTTCTCGGGCGAACCATCCGGGAATTGGCCGAAGGTCACAAGCTGATCGTGCTCGCCCATCAGCGGGCTGATTCCCCCGCCCGCGTGTTGCACGAGATCGACCCGGCCGATGTGCTGGCCCACGGCGACCGGGTGGTGGTGTGCGGGGCGCCGACCGCCGTCGCTCCCCTACTCGGCCAGAAGAACGAAGGGATCTTTCGCGGCGGGCTGATCCGGCGATTGTGGCGGGTGACGAAGCGGATGTTCGGCGCCATCGATGCCCCGGTGAAGATCGCCTCCGCCACACTCTTCGTCACACTGCTGGTCAGCATCCTGGTGTTTCGCTTCGCCGGTGGCGACGGCTGGGCCGACAGCTTCTTCCAGACGGTGAACGTGGCCGCCACCGGATCGGAGTTGCACGGCGAGAACCGCACCGCCGGGGTGAAGGTGTTCATCGCGGGGCTGAAGTTGGTCGGGGCAGCGCTCATCGCCGCGTTCACCGCCATCCTGACGAACTACCTACTCAAGGCCCGGCTGCGGGGGGCACTCGAAGAAGGCCGCATCCCGGAAGGCGGGCATGTCGTGGTGTGCGGGCTGGGGAACGTCGGTTACCGGTGCGTGCAGGAGTTGATCCGCCTCGGGGTGAAGGTGGTGGCGGTGGAGCGAACGGCCGACGCCCCATTCGTGCCAACCGTGCGGCGGATGGGGGCCGCAGTGGTGGCGGGCGACGCCACCGTGCCCGAAACGCTCGCCCAGGCCCGCGCCGGCACCGCCCGGGCGGTGATTGCCGCCACCTCGTCGGAATTGGCGAACCTCGAAATCGCCCTGCTGGTGCGAGAGCAGAACGCCGAACAGCGGGTGGTGGTGCGAGTGGCCGACGCCGACTTCGCCCAGGCCGCCCGCGAAGCGGTGGGCATTCGGCACGTCCTCTCCCCGCCGGCGCTCGCGGCACCTGCGTTCGCCACCGCCTTGCTCGGTGACCGCGTTCACTCGCTCGTTTACGTCTCCGCCCGCACGCTGGCCGTGGTGGAACTGGTGGCCGACGCCGGCGATCATCTCACCGACCGCACCCTGCATGAGTTGATGATCGACTATCGCCTACTGCCAGTGGGGCTGGCCGGGGCCGAACCATTCGCCACCACCGGCATACCCAAGGGGACGCGACTGCAAGTCGGGGCCAAGTTGACGGCGGTGATGGAACTGGCCGACCTCGAACGGATGCTACGGCAGGAGCGACCGCCGGCTGAGTGGGGCGTAGTGGTAGACGACTTCCCGCTCACTGCCGCGGCCGAGTTGGTGCCGCTGGTGCGGACGGCCCGCGGGTGCAGCCAGGAGGAAGCGGCCGAGTTGTTGAAGGCGAAGCCGTTCACGCTCGTCGAAGGGATCAGCCGCGGGCAGGCGGAGGAGTTGGCTGGCCGGCTGAGCCGCGAGCGGGTGACGGCGCGGGTGGTGCATCGCCCGTAACGGCCCGGACGACCCACCCCGTACCATTTTCCTTGTGACCGAGCGCGAGCGACCTGCCCGCGTTGGGCACTCCCCCCTTCGGCGAGTTCCCGCCGAGGAGTCGACCGCGATGCGAGTGCGCCCGGCGGTCGCTCGCACCGCCAGCCGAGTGTCGCCGCAGCCCCCGCCGGCCATGCAACCGAAATTCTTTCTCTAAAAGTATTTACGTCGATTTCCCCTTGGCCGACAGTGTGACCAGTGGCCGGGGGGGTATATGTGTGGCAGGTGGCAGTGTGGCAGACACCCCCCCCATGAATGGCCGAACGCAAGCCGATCTGGACAAGAAAACTGGAAAAAATCCACCCGTCGGCACCGAGGAGAATGAGGGAAAGGTTGCCCTACCCGCCGCCCCATGCCGACCGACAAGCCGATCCATTGTTCGTATCAAGCTGGGCGAGCCTGCGAACGACCCGATCACACTTCGGCGGGTGAAGCACCGGTGTAGGTTGTTTGGGTGACGGAGCCACGGCATTCTCCGCGACGACGGTAGAATCTCGCCATGAATCACCTGGCTCACCTGCTTCTGGCCGAACCGACGCCCGAAAGCCGTCTCGGTAACCTGGCGGCGGATTACGTCTGGCATCGAGAAATCGCCAGCCTGACGAACGGTATCCGTCGCGGCATTCAACAGCATCAGCAGATCGACGCCTTCACCGACCGACACCCAGCCGTCGGCCGATGTCTTGCCCGAATGAGCGACCGGTGGGGATGGTTCGGCGGAATAATCCTGGACGTGTACTTCGATTACCTACTGGCGACGAGTTGGGCCGACTGGTGCCCAGTGCCGTTGGAGCAGTGGGCGTTCGAGGTGAACGCGGATTTGCGAGCCACCGCTCACCTGCTACCCGAGGAGGCCTGCGGGAGTGTGCAGCGGATCGCCACGACAAACCGCCTCATGACGTACCGAGAACTGGAAGGAATTGAGGCAGCACTGGTGCGGTTGACCCACATTCTGCGTCAGCGCATCCCTCAGCGGGCGGTTGACCTGACGGAAGCGATGCCGGATTTAGCAGAACACCACGAGGCCCTACGAGGCGAGTTCGCGGTGTTCTTCCCAGAATTGATGGCGTTTTCGGCCCAATGGGTGGCCGGCGGGGCTTGAACTGGTCACTTCTTTTCCAGCACGAGTCGGGTGCTGGTCTTCACTTCGGTCTTGAAATCCTTCGGTCGGTCGCCGTCCTCGACGTAGGCCAGAGTGAGAGTATTGCCCTTCAATTCCACCAGCCCTTTGAATGGGCGGTCTTTCTCGAACGGTTCATTCTGTGGGAACAGGTCGATCTCGGCCGGGGCGGTTTTGTCGCTCACCTTGAGCTTGGCCACCAGTTCCTTGCCATTGGTGGTGATGGTGAGCTTATCGCCGGCGATCTTCACGGCGGAAATGCTCTTCCGCACGTCGTCGGGCACTGCCTTCCCCTCACGGACGAACTCCTTGACAGAGTAGTTACCGGCGAGTTTCTCCAGGGCTTTGTCCTGGGCGAAGGCGGGGGTGATCAGGAAAAGCAGCGGAAGGAGTGGTCGCATGAGAGGAGGCTCCAAAACGCACGGCCGGCTCACACCGGCCGTGTGCGGGCGGTCACTTTTTCTTCGCCAACACCATCACCTTGATGCCGTCGCCCCCTTTTGTGTCGGCGGGGCGTTTGCCGTTGGCCGGGCCGATGGCGACGGTCAGTTCGCCGTTCTCCACCTTGAACACCCCCAACCGCGGCTTGGCGCCGGTCATGTCGAGGGTACCGGCTTTCGCGTCCAGCTTGATGGCGGCTTTTTCCTCCATGCCGCTCGCCTGCACGATCACGAACTCGGTGGCGGTGATCCGCACCTCCGAGAGTGTTGCCAGCACGTCGGCCGGTAGGGCCTGCCCACTCATACTCGCCGATTTCACCGTGTAGGTGCCTTCCGGCCCCTTGTCCTGGGCGGCGGCCACGCCTGCCATGATCAGCACCGCCGCCACGCTCAGAATCCGTCGCATGTCGTCCCCTCCGTGAGGTGTTGTGGTTCGACGCG
>JALOQR010000390.1 GCA_025459365.1 Fimbriiglobus sp. | reverse complement strand
CCCCCAAGTGATCAACCCTGCCCCCCACAGGATCAGGTACGCGCCGTGGTCGTCGATCCTTAGCCATGCCAGGACTTGCGTCGCCAGGCAAATCAGGAAAATCGCCAGGCTGTGCCACATCCACAGCAGGCCCCAGTTCTCAAGCACCGCCGCGTGGTGCGTTTCGCGTAGCAACCGCGACACGAACGCCCCCAGACTATCTTGCACGGTGAGTTTGTCGCCGACGCGATACGCTTCCAGATCCGCCGCCAGGGCCGCCGCCGACTGGTACCGGAGTTCCGATGGTTTCTGCAAGCACTTCAGGCAAATCAATTCCAGGTCGCGGTCGACGGTCGGGTTGAGGTCTCGCGGAGGGATTGGCTCTTGTTCGAGCACGAGAAGCAGCGTATCCACCGGGTTCGAGGCCTGAAACGGCGGGCGGCCGGTGAGCAGTTCGTACAGGATCGCGCCGAGTGAATACACATCGGCCGCCGGGGTGATGTCTCGCCGGTTGGTCGCCTGCTCCGGAGCCATGTAACTCGGTGTGCCGACCACTGCTCCGGTGCGGGTGAGTGATTCTGCACGGTCGGTGCGTTTGGCGAGGCCGAAGTCGGACACTTTGGGGGCGAGCGGGCCGCGGGGGCGGTCTGGTTCAGCACCCCAGGATGGATACCCCTCACTCTCGGTGGCCAACAGGATGTTGCTCGGTTTCAGGTCGCGATGCAGCACGCCATGTTCGTGGGCGTGCTGCACGGCCCGGGCGATGGTGGCCACCAACTCGGCAGCGGCCCGCGGAGGCAGTGGCCCCTCGGCATTCACCAACTGGGCGAGTGTGCAGCCATTGACGTACTCCATGCACAAGTACGCTTGCCCGTCGTTGCTGCCGACCTCGTGGACGGCGACAATATTTGGATGGTGCAGGCGGGCGGCGGCCTCAGCCTCGCCACGAAACCGCCCACGATCGGCCTCGCTGGCCAGATGTGCCTCGCGGACCATCTTGATTGCCACCGTGCGGTCGAGCGACCGCTGGCGTGCCCGGTACACCACCCCCATGCCACCGCGGCCAAGTTCGGCCTCCAGGGTGAAGTCGCCGAACAGACGAGGGAGCGGAGCGGGCGACTCCTCAGGGCGGTCGCTATGGGCGACGGTGGTTTCCCCCGATCCTCGGGCGAGATCGGCGAACTGTGCCACCGCCCACAATTCCCGCAGTTCAGAGGAAAGTTCTGGATGCCGGCCGGCGATGGCGTCGACGTCCGGAGTACACCCTCGGCGGGCCTGATCCGATAGATCAGCAATCAACAGGGCTAGTTGCTCATCGCGGTCGGCGTTCATGCAGGTAGTTTAGGGTTCATCGGCAGGCTAATTCCTCCAGCCTCGCCGATGGCATCATCCGAGGGCCAGGCACACTTTTTTCGATTGGTTCCATTCATTCTTCTCGCATCCAGTGCTTTGCCCGCAAGTTTGCCTCGCAGAAGAGTATCCCCCGATGAGTGGGCGGCATCTCACCGCCGCCCATCACAACCGAGGTTCACCCATGCTCCGCTCCCTGTTCGTCGTGGCCGGCCTCGCCGCCGGCGTTCTGTTCTCGGATTCGTCCGCCCAGGCCCAGATCATCTTTGGCGGGGGCGGGCGGGTTCCCGGCGGCGCGTTCCAGTCGGCCGAGATCCGCCCAGGCCGATACTACGGCCTCCCCGGCGGGACCAACATCAACCCGTACACCGGTAGTGTGTATCGCCCGTGGGCGGGCACCGTCAGCAAGTGGAGCGGCGACTACCACTACGTGCCTGGCACCGGCGCTTACACCCCGTGGGGCAAAGTGCCCGGCACCGGCGTCTACCAGAACCCGTGGACCGGCAACCAGTACAACCCCGGCAGCGGGGCTTACATCCGCCGCTGGGGCTGGTAATCAGGAAGTTGAAGCGGGAACGGAGCGAATGGGTGTGCGACTGGCTCACCCATTCGCTCCGTTCCCGCTTTCACATCTACAATTTCCGGATTCCCCCCGGACCCGCCGCTGCCATGCACGCCATCGATACCCCCGCCGCCGTGAATCGCCTGCTCCGCTTCCTCTCGGTGCCGGGCATCACCGGCGAGGAGAAACTGATCGCCAAGGAAATCACCGCCGCACTCCGTGAATCTGGCGTTTCCGCCAGAAACATCAAGCACGACGACGCCAACTCCCGGATCCCGCTTCCCACCCAGACCGGCAACCTGATCGCCACCTTGCCCGGCGTGGGAGCCCTGAAAGATCAACCGCCGATTCTCTTCATGACGCACATGGACACCGTGCCACTGTGTGCCGGAGCGAAGCCGAAGAAAGTGCCCGGCAAAATCGTCAACACCGCCAACACGGCCCTCGGCGGCGACAACCGGACCGGTTGTGCCGTGCTCGTGACACTCGCGGCTGAATTGATCGCCCACAAACTACCACACCCACCGATCACGTTTCTGTTCACCGTGCGGGAAGAGTCTGGCCTTTTCGGGGCACGCTATTTGAACGTGGCCGACCTCGGAGGAGCAACGATGGGCTTCAACTTCGATGGTCGGTCGGCGAGCGACGTGATCCTCGGGGCCGTCGGGGCCGACCGCTGGGAGGTGGAGTTGCTCGGCAAGGCGTCCCACGCAGGAGTCGCACCGGAGCGGGGGATTTCCTCAACGCTGATGCTGGCCTTGGCCCTGGCCGATGTGCGGGCCGGCGGGTGGTGGGGGAAGGTGACGAAAGACATCGGCGAAGGCACTAGCAACGTCGGTCCGGTAAGCGGGAAAGATGGCGGGCCAGCGGGCGACGCGACCAACGTCGTCACCGACTACCTGCTGGCGAAAGGGGAGAGCCGGAGCCACGATCCGAAGGTGTTCAAGGCTATCACGGCTGCGTACAAGGCGGCATTCGAGGTGGCGGCTGCAGCCGTCACCGACCACGTCGGTGAACCGGGGAAGGCGAAGTTCACCGCTCGAACCGACTACTACCCGTTCCGGCTGAAGGACTCCGCACAGGTGGTGAAGCGGGCGGCAGCGGCGGTCTCGGC
The DNA here is from genome assembly GCA_025459365.1 of Fimbriiglobus sp. Lineage (GTDB taxonomy): Bacteria > Planctomycetota > Planctomycetia > Gemmatales > Gemmataceae > JALHQU01. The sequence goes on along the minus strand of JALOQR010000390.1, from coordinate 712 downwards.
CCTGGGGCGAGTGCCGAACTTGCGGGTAGCAAACGGTGGGCTGGACGCCAATTGGATGGTGAAGCACGGCCTGCCCACCGTCACATTTGGAGCTGGACAGAACGACATCCACACTGTGAAAGAGTGGGTTGATCTGACCGAGTTCGAAGCCGGATGTAACCTGGCCGTGGCAACTGCCACGAGATGATCGGAACCGGGATCGCCCCCGGAACTTTCGATGTCGATCGCAGTCCAATATGGGGTGAGATCTGCCCGCCGAGGTGCCACGAGTGCTCCGCTTCGCCCCGTTCGCCCTGTTGCTCGCCGTCGCCCCGCCCCTTCTGGCCGCCAACGAGAAGCCGACAGAGGCTGAAGCCGAACTCATTACCCTGGTCGTCAAACATGGGGGCACCGCCAAGGTTCAGTCGGGGCTGGACGCCGAATCGCGGGTAGCGGCCACGTTCAACAAACCGACCGAGGCCGCCCTCCTGGCCGTGGTCAAGCAACCCACGCTCGGTTCGCTCGACCTCCGAGACGCCACGAAAATCACCGAAAAAGCCTTCGCCGCACTCAGCCAACTCCCCAACCTCCAACAACTCTACGTGACCGGCGGCACCCTGACGGCAGACGAGGCCTCGGCGATCGGAAGCCTGCGGCCACTTCAACTGCTCGTCCTCACCGGGTGCAAGCTGACCGACGCGGAAGTGGGTAAACTTACCAAGCTCAAGAACCT
>JALOQR010000102.1 GCA_025459365.1 Fimbriiglobus sp. | reverse complement strand
GCGGCGGCCCGGGGCGAAGACGGCAAAACCGAATACGATATTCCCCTGGACTTCAACGGCCCCGGCAAGATTGGCTGCCTCGGCCTCGGCACGGCCGCCATCACGGTCGTCGATGACAGCACCAGCATGGTGGACGTACTGCACAACGTCTGCCAGTTCTTCAGCCACGAGAGTTGCGGGCAGTGCACCCCATGCCGCGAAGGCACCGGGTGGATGCTCAAGATCACCGACCGGCTGCGTCGCGGACAGGGCCGCCGCGAAGACCTGGACGTTCTGGTGGACGTCGCCGACCGCATCGGCATCATGCCGGGATCAACCATTTGCGGGCTGAGCGACGGAGCCGGCTGGCCGGTGAAGACGGCCATCCGCAAATTCCGTAAGGAATTCGAGGACGCCATTCGCGACGGCTACAAGAGCAAACACTCAAAGCCGCTCGCGATGGCCGGTGCCCACTAACCTGGAGGTCGGTTATGTGGCGACTCGTGCTCCTGATGTTGCCCGCGCTCGCGGCTTGTGGCTGTAATTTCACCATTAACGTGCCGAAGAAATCGACGCCGACGACCGCCGATACAACGCCAACGGTGGACGATCGCAACACCAACTATCGGGCTGATCAATCGGCCCTGCGCAACGCCAAGCGGGCCGGTGAGCGGTTGGCCCAAATGACCGACTTTCAAGCGGTACAGTTGTTTATCTTCGAGTACGAGTTGAACAACAACCGCATGCCGACCGTAGCCGAGGTGCAGCAAAGTCTCAAGAGTCAGGCCGACACCCAGCACATCCTCAAAAAAATTGAGGAGGGGGTGATCATCTTGACTGGCACGGCGAACAAGAACTCCTTGTGGGCCTACGAGGTGGACGCAGACAAAGCTGGAGGGATCGTTTGCCTCGGCCCATCAGGCTCGATCCGCCGGGCCACTGCCGACGAGGTGAAGCAGTACATGGCGATCCGGTGATGCGATGATCGCCGTCACTACCTTCCAGGCCTATGCCCTTTCTCGCCCGCAGGGGTGGCGGGCCGGAATGTACGACGGTACTTTCGGCGAAGATGGGTTGAGGCTGTTGCACAACGGGATGGAGATCCTCCATCTGACGCCTGGAACCACGCAGGTGCGCTCGAGTGGGTCGGCACTATTGATTGCGCTACCTGGCGGCGATCTAGAACTGGAACTACGCCCACCGCCCCCGGCCGATCCCAGGGCTACCGCCCTCGCCATCGCACTCGCCCTGGCGGGTGGAAAGGCGAAACAAAAGGTGGCCAAGGAGAGGTCACTCGGTATCCCGTGGTGGCTGAACGCACTGGCAGTGCTGCCGGTACTGTGCGATGTGGTACTGTTTTTCTCCCTCGGTCGCTCATCGTGGTGCCTCACGATGACGGGGTTGGCGACGATGGTGAACGTGTTGGTCGTCTCGCAAAGTCGCTGGGACGTTACCAGGCGTGTGGCGGTCGTCGGGACGGTAGCAGTCGGTTCAATGGTGGCGGCGATCGTTTGGGTTTCTGCCCGCGGGTTCTTCCGGTGAACGACGCGGTGATCCGACATTCGCGAAGGCGGTTTTTCGATGCCAACGGTTTATGTAAACGACACGCCGGTCGAGATCGGCACGAAGAAGCTAAATTGCGTGCAAGCCGCCGAACTCGCGGGCGTGCTCGTGCCGCATTACTGCTATCACCCCGGCCTGAGCGTGGTGGCATCTTGCCGCATGTGCCTTGTGGAAATGGGCGAGTTGAAGGATGGCAAGGTGACCATGCAGCCGAAGGTGTTCCCTGGCTGCCAAACACCTGTGAAGGACGGCAGTGTCATTGTGACTGGGGAGTACGCCACGAAGCGTGCGAATACCCCACTGGCCTACGACCCGGCCTACAAGCCCGGCGACCGCGCCAAGAAAGCCCAGGCCGACACGCTCGAAGGGCTGCTCCTCAACCACCCACTCGATTGCCCAGTATGCGACAAGGCTGGTGAGTGCAAGCTGCAAGACTATAGCTACCAGTTCGGCCGCACCGAGAGCCGGTTGGTAGACGAAAAAAATCAGCCCCCGAATAAGCCTGAATTGAGCAGCAAAATCACCCTGTTCACCGACCGATGCATTATGTGTACGCGATGCGTACGCTTCACACGCGAGATCAGCGGCACGGCCGAATTGCAAGTCGTCGGCCGCGGGCACCACGAAGAGATCGACGTTTTTCCCGGCTTCCCATTGGAGAACAAACTTTCGGGCAATGTGGTGGATCTATGCCCCGTCGGAGCGCTCGGTAGCAAGGACTTTCTTTACACTCAGCGTGTGTGGTACCTGAAGACAACTGACAACGTCTGCGGCAACTGCTCAACTGGGTGTAGCGTCCACACCGACACCAACAAGGACATCGTCTACCGCCTGCGGGCACGCGAAAACCTCGACGCCCAGGGCTACTTCATTTGCGACGAGGGACGCTGGGGTTATCACTACGCACAGTCGCCCGACCGCATCATCCGCACCTACACGAAAGCGGCCGATGGCAAACTGAAGGCTGCTCCGCTTGGCCCGGCCTTCCCCAGCATGCTCAAGAAGTTGGTCGAAGACGCACTGTACGTGACCGGCAAGAAAGCGGTAGTCGTTCTCTCTCCGTTCCTGACCGTTGAAGAGGCTTTCGCCCTCGGTACGGCGTTCAAGGGCATCAACAAGGACGTGCGGCTAGTGCTCGGCCCTGTGCCGGTCGTCGGGGAGGACGACCACTACCCGAAGAACGCCAAAGGAGAGCATGTCCCGCCGGCCAAGTTCACCATCCACGCCGAGAAGTGCCCGAACAGGCATGGCGTCGAGGCGGTGCTCAAGCAGTTGCAGGGCGAGTTGATTCGATTTACCGACGTGACACACCACGACCTGAACTTCCTCTGGTTCGCTGGTGGCTACCGCGAACCGAAGTGGGTGGACATGGCAATCCCCGACGGTTGGAAAGCCCCGCCAACGCTGATCGTGCAAGACCACTTTGCGAGTAAGCTGACCGCTGCCGCGACTGTTGTCCTGCCCGCCACCACTCCCTTCGAGAAAGAGGGGACGTTCGTCAACCACGCCGGATACGTGCAACCGTTCCCACGGGCGGTGAAGCCTGGCACCGAAGTACGTAGCGAACTGCAAGTGGCCTTCGACATGGCCGGGAAAAAGGGGTTGGCAACCGTGGCCCCCGTGCGGGATGAACTAGCGAAACAGTTCCCGCAGTTCGCGGCTTTGGCCGAACTGAAGACGACGGCGAACAAAAAAGTTGCATTGGCAACGGTGTGATCCGGCGAGCGGGGAGCGTTGGCTCCCTGGTGCTTGCGATTCTTGAACCAGCCCGCAGATGCGGGCCGCTCGCTTAGGAAGGTAGAACCATGCCTGAGTTCGACTGGCTTACACTCGGAATCGTCATCTTCGGCGTGATCGCCGTCGTGATGCCAACCGTTGGCTACCTCACGCTTTCGGAGCGAAAAATCTCGGCGTGGATGCAGGACCGTTTCGGCCCGAACCGCGTCGGCCCACTCGGATTGTTGCAACCGCTCGCCGATGGTGGTAAATTCTTCCTCAAGGAAGCGCCAATCCCCCGGCACGTCGACAAACTTTTCTTCTTGATGGCACCAGCCGCCAGCATGTGTACGGCACTGGTAGCGCTCGCGGTGGTGCCGTGGGGGCCAACCCAACCGCCCGTACAGCTAGTTGCTACTGTCACTGAGGCCGGCACTCCCGCCCCAACTGCCGACGCCGTTGCCAAGTTTGAAGAACAGGTGGTCGCAAACAAGAAAGAGTTCAAGGGTGTCATCCTGCCGGGGCTTGACATCGGTATTCTGTATGTTTTTGCGGTCGGCAGCCTCGCGGTCTATGGCATTATTCTCGGCGGCTGGGCGTCAGACAACAAGTACTCGCTGCTTGGTTGTCTCCGCAGTTCCGCCCAAATCATCAGCTACGAAATCCCGCTTGGGATGAGTATTGTCGGCGTGCTCCTGTTTACTGGCACGCTCAACATGGAAGGGATGATCGACTGGCAAGCCAAACACGGCTGGTTCATCGCTTTCCAGCCGCTCGCATTCCTACTCTTCATGACCAGTGTCTACGCCGAGTGCAACCGCCTGCCGTTCGACCTACCCGAGGCCGAGCAAGAGCTCGTAGGCGGATACCTGACTGAGTATGGAAGCCTGAACTTCGGGATGTTCATGATCGGTGAGTACACCCACATGATCACCACTAGCCTTCTCATGACGGTGGTGTTCTGCGGTGGGTGGTCGCTTTTCGGGCTGGAAAATCTGATGGCCGACAGCGTGATCTGGAATGGGGTGATTAAATCTGGCATCATCCTCGCCAAAGCCGGATTCTTCCTCGTGATGTACCAACTGGTCCGCTGGACTATTCCACGTTTCCGGTTCGATCAACTCATGGACCTCGCCTGGAAGGTCATGATCCCGCTGAGCATCCTGCACCTCCTTGCGGCAATGCTGGTCCGTGAGTTCAACCTCAACAATTGGGTGCTGACCGGCGTGTCGGTAGCACTGTTCTTGTCTGCCGGGGTGCTGGGCGTTCTGTTCGGCAAAGGGCCAAATAACACACCGCGTCGGCGAGTTGTGAAACGCCAACCAGAACTGGCAGCACGGTAATGAACAGGATTGTCGGGCCTCGCGGACTTTCCGTCCCTCTCGACCGCGACCTTCACCGAGGTGGTTGACATGCCTGCCGAATCGGAAGTGACTTGGGTGGAGCCGGCCAAGCTCGGGTTGTTCGAGCAATTGTATCTGCCGATCATCACCGACGGGCTGACGACGACGGTGAAGCACTTGTTGTCGGTCGGGTCACGTCTCACGGAGTCGTACCCCGAGCAAGAGCCTAAGCTACCGCCGAACTATCGCGGTGTTCACCGGCTGAACAAAGACGAACAAGGCCGTACGAAATGCGTAGCGTGCTACATGTGTGCCACTGCTTGTCCGGCCCACTGCATCGACATTGTCGCCGCTCCGGCCCCCGAGGCCTGGAAAGACCGCGAGAAGTACCCCGAGACCTTTGTCATCGACGAACTTCGTTGCATCTATTGCGGCATGTGCGAGGAAGCCTGCCCAGTCGATGCCATCGAACTCACAACGCTTTATGATCTCACAGGCCTGAGCCGCGAGCAAATGATCTTCGACAAGGAAAAGTTGCTCAGTGTGTTCGACCAGACGACGAAGGCCGGCACCGATCCGGTGCGGACGCGATCTGGAGCACTCGGCCCGGCGTCCGAGGCGCCGCCCGTCTGATGTACTCCGTCGTTGACGAGTGCGGCTGGCTCGAACCGCACTCATCAACGACAGAGCATACCGGGCACCTTGCCGCCTCGCTAAAACACTGCTGTTCCCCCACCCCACGAACCCCCGAATGTCGCTCGACATCAACAATCCGATCTTGCAGTTGATCCTCGCCACAATGCTAGGCGGGCTGGGGGTGTTCTTCCTCCTCCCCCGCCCTCGTGGACGGTGGGTGGCAGGCGGAGTCGCCTTGGTGCTTTGCGGCATGGGCACCCTCGCTGCCTTCCTCATCACCCGCTTCGGCCAACCGCTCGCCGCCTCCGACGCCGCCAACATCGACTGGGTGGGGAGCGGGCTGTTCTGGCTGTTTGCTGCTGGGGCAATCGTGTTCGGCATGGTGCTGGTAACGCAGCGAAACCCGGCCCGTGGAGCGATTGCGTTCGCCTTCGTCATCCTCAGCACATGCGGGCTGTTCCTGCTGCTCGCGGCTCCGTTCCTGATGGCCGCCACTATCATCATCTACGCCGGCGCCATCATCGTGACGTTCCTGTTCGTCCTGATGCTCTCGAACGTGCGCACAGCGTCCGATGAGAACGACCGCAGCCGCGAGCCACTGCTCGGAGCGCTCGCGGGGTTTGCCTTCCTCGGTTTAGTGCTGTTCACCCTTCACAGCAGCGAGGCAGACAGCACCGGTCCAGAAGCCCTACTTACAAGCATTGAGCGAGTCCGGCTAACCGAGGCGGTGTCGAAACTCGACGCAGGCGAGGCCGACGAGGCAAACAATCTGGTGAACGACGTACTTGTCAACCGTGTTGATGGCAAGCCAACTGTGGCCCAGCGGCTCGCATCTCACGACGCCGATCCGCGTGTGGCGGCCTTCCTTGCCCAGACCATCGAGTTGCGCAAGTCGAACGACAAGGTGTTTAACGCCCAGAACGCGGCAGACAAATCGAAGGCTGCGGCGGCCCTTCGGCCTGAGCTAATCGTCTACCTAGGCAACGGCCACCTGCCAGCTCGGAACGTGGCGAACTTGGGAACTGTGCTGTACTCGGAATACCTGTTGGCGGTGGAAATGGCCGGCACGCTTCTGCTGGTCGCCACGGTCGGGGCGGTGGCCATCGCCGGCCGCCGCAACCCCGCGAAGGAGGTGCCCGCATGATCACCCTCTGGCACTTTCTTGGGGTCGGGGCGACGCTGTTCGCTCTCGGGCTGGTGGGATTCCTCACTCGCCGCAACCTCATCACCATGTTTCTCTGCGCCGAGTTGATGCTGCAGGGAGTAGTCATTAACTTGTTGGCCTTCGGCCGCTTCCACGGCACATTGAGTGGACAGGCGATGGGCTTGTTCGTGATCACCGTGGCCGCCTGCGAGGCGGGGTTGGCTATGGCCCTGTTTCTGATGCTCTACCGCCGGGGCAAGACGCTCGACTCGGGCGACTGGCAACAGGTGCGGGAGACGGGCGTTCCGGCTGCCACCGATGCAGTGCCATTGCCCCTCCCGCCCGCCGACGACGAGCCGAAGTTGCCCGTCCCCGGCCTTCGGCCGGAGCAGGTCGCCGCCCCGTTCCCGGAGTCCTCGCGTGCCTGATCCGCTCAGCCCGATCGGGCTATCCTTGATCGCTGTGACGCTGCCACTACTTGGCTCGGTCCTTTCCGCTCTGTGCGGCGCGGCCCGCTTGCCCAGGCTGGCCCACATGCCTGCCGTACTAACGTTCGCCGCTGCGGGGGTGATCAGCGGGTACGTCCTGTTCACCCTGGCTGGCGGAAAAGACCCGCTCAGCTACAAGGCTGAACTCGGGACGTGGTTCACCGTCGGCGACATGAAGGTTCCGGTAGCATTCCATCTTGATTCGCTCTCCCTGATCATGCTCAGTACGGTGACGTTCATCGCCACCTTTATTGCCGTCTTCTCGGCGAGCTACATGAAAGGCGACGACGGATTCGCACGGTACTTCGCAGTGATGGGGTTGTTCGTCTTCGCGATGTGCTTGCTGGTGACGTCGAACAACTTCTTCCTGCTCGTGGCTGGGTGGGAAGGCGTCGGATTGTGTAGTTACTTGCTAGTGGGGTACTACTACACCAAACCAAGTGCCGCCGCCGCCGCCCGCAAGGCGTTCCTCGTCACCCGCCTGGGCGACGTGGGGATGATCCTAGGCATCTTCTGGCTGTGGAAATTCGGCGGCTACCACTCGAATATCGACCAACTCGTCGATCACATCACGCATCAGCCGCCAGCCGCGGACCAGATCACCTTGTGCTGCTTGCTGCTGTTCTGTGGTGCAGTTGGCAAGTCCGCGCAACTGCCGCTCTATGTGTGGCTTCCCGACGCCATGGAAGGCCCGACACCAGTGTCGGCGTTGATCCACGCCGCCACTATGGTGACAGCCGGCGTGTACTTGCTCGCCCGGACGGCCCCGCTGTTTGCACTCAGTCCCACCGCACAGATCGTGGTGACGATCGTTGGTGGCTTGACTGCCCTGCTCGCCGCGTTCATCGCGCTGGCCCAGTACGATCTCAAGCGAGTCCTAGCGTATAGCACCGTCAGCCAACTCGGATTCATGTTCATGGGCCTCGGATGCGGCGGGGCGATCGCTCCGAACATTGCGGTAACTGCCGCCATCTTTCACCTGTTCACCCACGCCTTTTTCAAGGCCCTGCTATTCCTTGGCAGTGGGTCTGTGATGCACGCAATGGGGAACGTGATTGACATGCGGAAGTTCGGCGGGTTGAGAAAGCTGATGCCGGTCACGCATGCGACTTTCTTGATTGGCTCGCTGGCTCTCGCCGGCTTCCCCCTGCTCTCCGGCTTCTGGAGCAAGGACCAGATACTGACGGCGCTGCACGACGCTGGGACCGGCCGATCGGTCTTCCACGGTTACTACTACACGGTCTACCTGGTTGCCTGTCTGACGGCATTGATGACCGCTTTCTACACCTTCCGGGCGTATTTCCTCACATTCTGGGGAGAGGAGCGAGTTCCACACGAGGCGCACGGGCATGCCCACGAGTCGTCGCCTGCGATGACAATCCCTCTGGTGATTCTGGCCGTCGGCGCACTGGCGATCGGGGCGGTTGTCGACCCGCTCACGCACTGGTTCGGTCACTTCCTCGAACGCAGCCCAGTGTTGCACCATGCCGACGAGGCCTTCCACAAAACGACCAACATGAGCGTTGGACACCATGCGTTTAATGTCACGGTGGCGGCCATTAGTTCGGTGCTCTCCCTGGCGGGCATCGGGATCGCGGCAATGCTCTATCGCAAGGGCGGGCCAGAGAAGGTGCCGACAGTACTGAAACCAGTCTTCGCCCTGTCGCAGAATAAGGCCTACGTCGACGAGGTGTATGGGGCGACAGTAGTACTCCCGGCCGAGACGGCAGCCTCCGGAAGTGGGCAGTTCGATGGATTCCTCGACGCCCTCGCCCGGTTGATCAGCTTTATCCCGCGTTTCCTTGGGGCGGTGCTACGGCCGCTCCAGAACGGGTTGGTGCAGTTTTATGCCCTGGGGATGGTCCTCGGGCTGGCCGTGTTCCTTACTGTCGTCGTACTCCGCTCCGGCCGCTAAGCCACCCCCACCACCGGCACCACCCAATGGACTCGTTGTACGACAATCTGTTCGCCCCCGGCACCTTGCGGGTGCTGCTGATGGTTGTCATGTTCGCCCCGCTCGGGTTCGCTGCGTTGGTGGCGCTCACTGGGGAGAGGTTCCGAGCCGCTCGCCGGTTATCGGGCCTTTTCGCCGCGTTACACCTGATGTTGACCATTTTCCTGGTGGCCGTGGCCGCCATGTACTCGGCCTCTCACACCCACGCGAGCAACGACACATTCTGCCCGATAGCCGTGCCGGGCGACTCTGGAGAAGGCACCGCTATCGCCGGGGGAAGTCAGGAACACCGCACCTCGTGGAACCTGTTCATGGTCGGTAAGCCCGACCCGAAAGTGCCGAGCGTTCCTCCCGCGGTGCAGTTTTTCGTCGGCCTCGACGGCCTGAACATGTGGCTGATCCTGCTCGCCAGCATAATGACCTATGTTGCGGTCTCGCTCTCGTGGCACTCGGCCCGGGAGAAGGCGGGCGGCTACTACGCCTGGGTGTTCGTGCTACAAACGGCCGTCACCGGGGCGTTCGCCTCGTTCGACGTGATTCTCTTCTACGTCTTCTTCGAACTCACCCTCATCCCGACTTTCTTTTTGATCGGCGGTTGGGGGGTCGGGGGTGGCAAGCGGGATGCCGCCCGTAAGTTCTTCCTGTACACACTATTCGGTAGCCTGTTCTCGCTCATCGGGCTGATTGGTATCGTCTACACCAACCCAACCTTCTCGAGCGGACAGTTAAGCGGCGAGGTGAAGGACCTCCAAATGCCGCTCCGCCGCGGACCGGTCAGCTTCAGCATCAACCAGTTGATCTTCAACACTTACAACTGGCGGCAAGTGCTTGATGGACGTGCAGCGTTGGCCCAGGCATCGGCTGAGCAGCGAGCCGCCGAGGTCGAACAGAAACGGCAACAAAATGCCGCCGACCTCAGCGCCTTCCAAAAGTTGGCCGACGAGGCTCTCTTGCAGTCGAAGACTGCAGCCGCCGAACGAGACAGACATTCCGCCGTGCAGGGCTGGTTGTTCTTTGCTCTCATCGCTGGATTTGTGGTCAAGACACCCCTGGTGCCGTTCCACACCTGGCTACCGGCCGCCTATGCCGAAGCACCTACCCCGGTGACCATGCTGCTCTCGGCCGTGTTGGCCAAGCTTGGCACTCTCGGCCTGTTGCGGATCGTCATTCCCCTCTGCCCAGACATGGCCGTACAATATGGTCTACCGGTGTTCGGGACCCTTGGGGCGATCGGAATCGTCTACGCCGCCTTTTGCGCCTTCAACCAGAAAGATGTCAAGTTGATGGCCGCCTACAGTTCAGTGTCGCACCTCGGGTTGCTCGTCCTCGGTATGTTTGCCCTCAACTCCGAAGGGCTGACCGGAGCCACGCTCCACATGGTCAACCATGGCCTCAGTGCTGGGGCGACCTTTGCCTTGCTCGCTGTTCTGCACGACCGCTACGGTACGACCGACATGACCCAACTCGGCGGACTTTGGTCGAGGCACACCAAGTTCGCGTTCTTCCTCATCCTGATCTCGCTCGCCGCCGTCGGCCTACCAGGAACGAATAATTTCATCACTGAAATGCTGCTGATCGGCGGCCTATTTAAGCCGTGGGCGTTCGGCACTGTCGGCTATTGGCTGGCGATCGCTGCAGCATCGGGCATCCTCCTCTCGGCCTGGTACACGTTCACCATGCTGAGGAACGTCCTTTTTGGAAATTTGAAGATCCCGACCGCCCTCCCGGATGGTGCGAAAACTGGTGACCTGACAGGTCGTGAACTCTGGGCTCTGCTCCTGCCAACGCTTGGGTGCGTGGTGCTGGGCGTCTACCCGCAACCCGTACTCGATTCGATGCGGCACGACGTGGCGACGATCGAGAAGGTTGTGAATGCCGCACGTATGCGGGTCAACCCCACCCTAGCCGAACTGGAAAAGACGCAACCGCCGGCCGATGAACCGGACGGTGTTCATCACTAACGATTGTCGACGGTCTTGTGAATCAACCCGGTGGCGGGCAACCGATTCCCCCGCGGTAAACGCACTTTAGCCGGCCTTGGAAAGACTGGTTTACCCCAGCCTCTTCTAGCCCGGCTAATGAATCCTTTGAGACCCCGACCGTGATCCCGCTGACCTTGCCGAACTTCACCGACCACCTGAAGGCGTCCATCGGGTACGTTCTTCCGGAGGTGACGCTGGTGGCAGCAGCCTGCCTGCTGTTCCTGCTGGCTTGCGTCCGTGGTGGGCGGGCAGTCTCTTTCGTGATTGCCTTGCTTGGCGTTGCGAGTGCCGGGACGGTCGCGTGGTTCGTGCCGGAGGGAGTTGTCCCCCGTGCCGGCGAGGCAGCAGCGAATGCATTCAACCCTGCATTCGCACCTATCGACCCGACTGGAGCAGCGAGTTTCATCCGCTGGATGGCTCTGGTCGCTGCTGCCGTTTACGTCTTCCTCGGTTGGACAGACTGCAAGACCGCACCGCCGGAGTACTACGCCTGCTGGCTCGTGGTGGCGGCGGGTCTGTCCCTCGTCGGGCGGTCGAACGACTTGGTCACGCTGTTCCTCTCGCTTGAGATGGTGAGCATCCCGACCTACGTTCTGCTCTACCTGCCAGCCGTGGGGAAAACAGGGCAGGAGTCAGCGATGAAATACTTCATGCTGAGTGTGCTGTCGAGCGCCGTCCTGCTATTCGGGTTCAGCTACCTGTATGGCATCACGGGCAGCACCAATCTCCACGCCATCATCGCCGCGCTCACTCGCACCGGCACTACCGATGGATCGCAACCGTTGCTTGCAGTGGTCGGGGGGGTCATGGTTCTTGGCGGTCTAGGCTTCCGCGTGGCGGCCGTGCCGTTCCACTTCTACGCTCCAGACGTGTACGAAGCCGGGCCGACGGGGGTAGTCGGGCAATTGGCTTTCGTCCCCAAAGTGGCCGGGTTCGTTGCCCTTGCCCGTCTGTTCGGCCTCCTCTCCGCCCACACCCCTCAACTTGGCCTGCCATTCGGCGTGGAGAACAGCCTACTGCCGCTCAGCATGTGGGTGATCGCCGTCATCACGATGAGCTTTGGCAACCTTCTGGCGATCATCCAGGATAACCTGAAACGGCTGATGGCTTACTCAGGCATCGCCCATACCGGTTACATGCTCATTGGCGTGCTGGTGGCTTCGGCGACACCGGGCGAAGGGGTAGCCCGCTCGGGCATGGACGCGGTACTCTTCTACCTGGCTGCTTACGGCTTGATGACGGTTGGCGTGTTCGCGGTGATCTCCCACGTCGAGAACCCCGATCGGCCAGTTGAGTCTGTGGATGATCTTGCAGGGCTGGGCCGTACGCATCCGTGGGCGGCGGCGGCCATGGCAGTATTTCTCTTCAGCCTCATCGGTTTGCCGCTGACGGCCGGATTTGTCGGCAAGTTCAATCTGTTCGTTGCCGCGTTCGAGGTGCCCACCGACACCAAAATGAGGAACATGTATCAGATCCTGACGGTGGTGGCCGTGGTGAACGCCGCCATCTCGGCTGTGTACTACCTGCGAGCGCTCGGGGTGATGTTCCTGCGAGCGCCGCTCAAGCCAGCCACCCCCGGCCGTGGCTTGCCACAACTAGCCGTTGCAGTGGTGTGTGCCCTCGCAACAGTGGTGTTCGGGTGCTGGCCACAGCCACTGCTCGCCCTCACCTCGAAGGCTGCGCCCGTGCCAACGCCGGCCCCTATCGCGTACGTGACATCAACGAAGTGAGCGGTCACGCCCGGATGACAGCCTCACTGAACCGTTCCATCTCTTCGAGTTGCGGGCTGCACTGAAGCAGGAGTAGGTTGACCCCCGCCGCCTCGAACGCCTTAACCCGGTCGAGGATCATCTGCGGGGTGCCAACCAACCCGGCCCGCAACCCGCGATTGCTCACTGAATAGTCTTCCGGGCTCACGCGCTGCTCAAGCTGCGTGCCGGCTAGCCACTGCTGATAGTTGTGATACCCTGCTGCAGACTGTTTCACATCGGTGATGCGAGCCAGTTCGGCGTTAGCCTCCGCCTCCGTGCTGCGCACGATCGAGTACGCTGCCACGCCGTACTGCATTGGCGGCAGACCGAACTGCTCTCGCCTCTCGGCCATATCTTTCACCTTCGCGGCAATTCGATCGGGCGGATCACCGTGCATGACGTAGGCGTCGCACATTTTGGCGATGAGGTTCTTCGCCGCCTCCGACTCCCCGCCGGCGTAGATGACTGGGCGCGGCTGACTCAGCGGCTTCGGTTGGAGGATCGAGTCTTCGATCTGATAATACCTACCCCGGAAACTAAATCCGTCTTGCTTCCAAAGGTGATCGACAACCTCCAACCACTCGGCGGTGCGGGCATAGCGGTCATCGTGTTGCTCGAAGTGCACGCCGTACTTGGTTGCCTCGTCCTTCCACCAACTGCTCACCACGTTCAAGCTTAACCGCCCGCCACCGCCGATGTGGTCGATGTTCGCCGCTTGCTTCGCCAGCTGAGCAGGAGCGTGGAACGTCGGCCGCACGGCGACCATGTATTCCAAACGTTCGGTGACGGCTGTGAGTGCTGCAGCAGTGCTCCAGGCATCAAGGCTCGGGGCTGATTCGCCTTTGATGTCATTCAGGTTCAGTTCGGCGACGAGGGTCAGGTCGTACCCGATCTGTTCACTACGTTGAGCGAGCCGCTTGGCGTACTCCCAGGTGGCGGACATTTTTTCGTCGTCCACGTT
>JALOQR010000101.1 GCA_025459365.1 Fimbriiglobus sp. | reverse complement strand
GAGGGCCTGACCGAGCAGGCGGAGCCCCCCGACAGCCAGGCAGCAGAGGACCAACGCCAATAAAGTTCGGAGGATGGACGGGGGTTTGGAGATATTCATTCGTGTGGCTGACGGGAATGGAAGGGTCGCCACCGGGCCGTTCATACAGCTGGCCAGGAGGGGCGGCGGCGTGCTGTTCGGGGCCTTCGGGGCGTGGATGGAAGCACGCGACTGATGGGCCCCTCGGGTATGAGCGTCGCGCAAATCCCGCTTGGAACGGGCCAAGTCCGGCACGTTCAGCGGCGGCGCGTGAACCGGCTGCGGCTCAGCCCCCTCGCGAACACCAGCACCCCGCCCGCGAGCAGGACCACGGCGAAGATCGAGTGGGCCAAATCGAACCGCAGACCCAGGACCGCGGTCATGGCGATCTTGAACGCCGCCGCGACCGCGAACCCGCCGCCGACAGCCATCTCACGCTCACCTCGTACCCTGCTCATGGACTCCTCCGACCATCGCCTGGCACCGTCCGTCCGACTCCGATCGGCCGTAATGTCGGACCGCCGGCCGGCCGATAATTGTTCTTGTCCTTCCGCCGCGCGGGGGTGACGGGCCGTACCCGTCATGTCCCACCCCGCCCGATGCATCCTGCACGTTCCGAGAACCGCCATGTGGCCGACCGTCCTGCTGGGCGGGGCGCTGGGGCTGGGACAGCCCCCCGCACCGCCGACCCCGCCGCCTGCATCCCAGACCTCGTACCCGATCCCGACGGCCGGCGACGCCACGCCGCCCGCGGCCGCACCAGCGACCTCGACCGGCGCCGCCCCCGAGCAGGGGGCGTTCATGCAGCTCCTCCAGGGCACCCGGTACGGTGCCGCCCTCGACCGGGCCGGGGTCACCGTCGGCGGGTGGACCAACTCATCCTTCACCGCCAGCACCGCCCGGCGGGACCAACTCCCGATGGGGTTCAACTATCGGGCGAACGACTTTCTCCTGCAGCAGAACTGGCTCCGGATCGACCGCCCCGTTGATGTCGACTCCGACACTCCTACGTTCGGGTTCCGCAGCGACTGGATCCTCCCCGGCAGCGACTACCGGTTCACCCTCGCCCGCGGGCTGTGGGACGGGCAGTCCGGCCGCTACGGCATCGACCCGGTGCAGTTCTACGGCCAGGCGTACCTCCCGAACGTCGGTCAGGGGCTGGACGTCAAGCTCGGCCGGTTCTTCGCCCCGTTCGGGGTGGAGAGCATCGCGGCCCCCGACTCGTCCCTGCCGTCGCGGTCGTACGCGTTCATCTACAACCCGTTCACCCAGACCGGCCTGCTCACCCAGCTCAAGCTTGACGACACCTGGAGCGTCAAGAACGGGATTGTGATGGGCAACGACGTGTTCATCGACCCGGCCTCCTCCCCGTACTACGTCGGCGGGTTCCGCTGGGCGCCGCCGGAGGGCCGCTCCACGGCCGAGTTCACCACCATCCTGGGGAGCGGTCGGTTCGACACGGCCGAGCAGTTCCACAACCCGCAGGTGTTCGACCTGGTCCTGACCCGCAAGCTGACCGACAAGCTCACCTGGACGCTTGAGGGCTTTTACGGCTTCACCCGGGACGTGCCGAACGTCGGCTTCGCCAACTGGTTCGGGGTGATCAACTACCTGACCTATGAGTTAGCCGACAACCTCGCTGGCACCTTGCGGCTGGAGTTCTTTGACGACTGCCAGGGCCAGCGGACCGGCAGCCGGGGACTGTACACGGCGATCACCGGCGGCATGACGTACAAGCCGGCGCCATGGCTGTGGCTGCGGCCCGAGGTGCGGTACGACCACAACTCCCGCTCCCGCCCATTCGACGGCCGGGCCGACGTGTTCACCGCGACGATGGACGTGCTCGTGAGGTGGTGACCGGCGGCCGGGGGAGTGGGCGGGGTGCTGTCCCGGCACCACCACCCCGGCGGAGCCGGTCGCCCGGCCCGCCCTCCCCCCACCGGACCGCGGGAGGGACCCGCGGGCGATGGCCGGTCAGGGCTGCCGCGGGAACCGGCGGTCGAGTTCGAGGTTCAGTTCCAGGACGTTCACCAGCGGCTCGCCGGTCAGCCCGGAGAGAGGGGTGAACGACAGCTCGTCTACGACGGCCGCAAGTCGGTCGGCCGGCACCCCGCGGGTGGCGGCGACCCGGCCGAGCTGGTAGACCGATAGCGCGTTCCGCAGGGTGATGTGCGGGTCCAGCCCGGCCCCGGACGCGGTCACCATGTCGGCCGGCACCGGCTGTAGATCGGCCACCTTGTCGCGGTTCGCCGGGTCCTGGAGCCACAGGTCGAACACCCATCCGGCGACTTCGGGGCTGGCCGTGGCCGGCTCGACCCGCTTCTGCCCGTTCCCCTCCACACCGGACGGCCACTGCCCCGGGTGCGCCTTCGCGAAGCTGGCGAAGAACGGGGCGACCACGTCCTCCGGCTTCGGGTCGGCGCTCGGGTGACCCTTTTGCCAGTCGGTCAGAACCTCCGGGTGGTCCTTCGCCCAGGCCAGGACGTACGCGCCGTTCGGGCCGGGCGTGTCGCCGTCGGCCCCGTCCTTTGCCCATGCGGCGGCGGCGACGGTGTACTCGCCGGCCCAGGCGGAGGCGCGGTCCGGCTCCCGGCCGAACCACGCCGCCATGTCGGCCTGCGGGGTCCGCCCGCCGGCCGCCGACCGGCTCCCGGCCTTGTACCGGACTAGGGGGCCGAGCTGGCGGGCGGCCCGGTCCCGCAGCTTCGGGTTGTTCGCCCCCCAGTTCGACCCGCCGGTGGCCGCGGCGTCGTACCCGGCGGCCGACGGGCGGGACCAGAAGTAGTGGTCGGCGGTGAACCCCTGGGCCACCTGGGACGAGCCGACCATCCGGCCGTCCGGGGCGGTGACGAGGGAGCCGTTCGCGTTGGACGGGAACAGCCCCTGCCCGACCGCCCACAGGGCGGCCGGGTAGAACACACAGCAGATCGCCAGGCTGGCGGCGGTGAGGATCAGGTTGGCGCGGAGGAACTTCATCGGAGGCTCTCGTGTACGGGTAGGGTGTGGTCACACGGCGGGGATGAGGGACAGGGCCAGGTCGATCAGCTTGATGCCGGCGAACGGCACCACCACCCCGCCGAGGCCCCACACCAGCAGGTTCCGCCGGAGCAGGGCGTCGGCCCCGACCGGGCGGTACGTCACCCCCTTCAAGGCGATCGGGATCAGTAGCGGGATGACTACCGCGTTGAAGATGACCGCCGACAGGATGGCCGACGTCGGGCTGGCCAGGTTCAGCACGTCCAGCCGCTTGAGCCACGGCAGGGTGCCGGCGAACAGGGCCGGGACGATGGCGAAGTACTTGGCCACGTCGTTGGCGATGCTGAACGTGGTCAGCGCCCCGCGGGTCATCAGCAACTGCTTGCCGACCTCCACGACCTCGATCAGCTTGGTCGGGTCGCTGTCCAGGTCGACCATGTTCCCGGCCTCCTTCGCCGCCTGAGTGCCGCTGTTCATGGACACCCCGACGTCCGCCTGGGCCAGGGCCGGGGCGTCGTTCGTCCCGTCGCCCATCATGGCGACCAGCCGGCCGCCCTGCTGCTCCTTGCGTATGTACGCCAACTTCGCCTCTGGGGTGGCCTCGGCGATGTAGTCGTCCACCCCCGCCTGCTCGGCGATGGCCTTCGCGGTCAGCGGGTTGTCCCCGGTCACCATGACGGTGCGGATGCCCATCTTCCGTAGCCGCTCGAACCGTTCACGGATGCCCGGCTTCAGCACGTCTTCGAGGACGACGAGGCCGACGATCCGGTCCCCCTCGGCCACCAGCAGCGGGGTCGAGCCCTGACCGGCGACCGCGTTCACCTGTTCGTCCATCAGCAGCGGCGATGTGCCTCCCTGCGACTGGACGTACTTCACCACGGCGTCCGCCGCCCCCTTGCGGATCACCCGCCCGTCCGGCAGGTCCACCCCGCTCATCCGGGTCTGGGCGGTGAACGCCACGAACCGGGCCTCCGGCGGGGTGTTCCACGCCCCCGCACCAGGGGTCCGCCGGTACAGTTCGACGATGCTCTTCCCCTCCGGCGTCTGGTCCGACGCACTGGCCAGGGCGGCCAGGTGACCGACGTCGGCGGCCGACACGTCGGCCAGCGGGATGAACCGCGTCGCCTGCCGGTTCCCCAGGGTGATGGTGCCGGTCTTGTCTAGCAGCAGGGTGTCCACGTCGCCGGCCACCTCGACCGCCTTCCCGCTCTTGGCGATGATGTTCGCCCGCAGCGCCCGGTCCATGCCGGCGATCCCGATGGCCGCCAGCAACGCCCCGATGGTGGTCGGGATCAGGCACACCAGCAGGGCGACGAGCGTCGGCACGTCGGTCCCCAGGCTCTCGACCTCGGCCGCCCCGACGAACCCGGCCATGTACCCCTCGGCGTACCGGGCCATCGGCCACAGGGTGACGGTGACGATCAGGAAGATGAGGGTGAACGTGCTCAGCACGATCGACAGCGCGACCTCGTTCGGCGTCCGCTGCCGGGCCGCCCCCTCCACCAGGGCGATCATCCGGTCGAGGAACGACCGCCCGGCGGCGGCCGTCACCTTGACCACGATCCGGTCGGACAGCACGCGGGTGCCGCCGGTCACCCCGCTGCGGTCGCCGCCGGCCTCGCGGACCACCGGGGCCGACTCGCCGGTGATGGCCGACTCGTCCACGCTCGCCACCCCGGCCACGATCTCACCGTCGGCCGGGATCACCTGGCCGGCGTCCACCACCACCACGTCCCCCTCCCTCAAGAGGGTGGACGTGGACCGCCCGAACGTCGCCGGGTCGGCCCGCAGGGCGGCGGCGGGGTCGTTCCCGTCGTACACGAACGCCGGGGTGTCCTGCCGGGTCTTACGGAGGGCGTCGGCCTGGGCCTTGCCGCGGGCCTCGGCCAGCGCCTCGGCGAAGTTGGCGAACAGCAGGGTGAGCACCAGCCACACGTCGAGGGCGACGAGGTAGCCGAGCGGGGCGGCGGAGACCGTCGGGTCGATCGCCTTCGCGGCCGTGAACAGGATCGCGAGTGCCGTCCCGACCTCAACCACGAACATCACCGGGTTCTTCCACTGCACGTCCGGGCGGAGCATGACCACCGCCCGCCGGGCCGCGGTCTTCAGCAACTCCGGGGCGAACAGCCCCTGCCAACGGCTCTGCCGTCGAGCCAGCTTGTCCTCATCGACGGAGGGGCGGGGCGGGGTGTTGAGCGTCGCGGACACGGGTATCCTCTCTGGCAGCGGCCGGGTGGCCCGGCCGGGTGGTGTTGGAATGCAGAGACCGGGGCGGCGTCAGCGGCCGAACGGGATCGGCCCGAGGTGCTCCGCGACCGGCCCGAGCGCGGCCACCGGCAGGAACATCAACGCCCCGAGCAGCAGGATCGTGCCGAGCAGGACAATGCCGAACGTGACGGTGTCGGTCCGCAGGGTGCCGGCGGTGAACGGGGTCGGCCGCTTGGCCGCCAGGCTGGCCGCGAACGCGATCGGGGCGACGATTGGGATGAACCGGGCGAGCAGCATCACCAGCCCGCAGGCGATGTCCCAGTGCGCCCCGTACGGGGCGAGCGGCGGCCTGTCGTTGAACCCGTAGCTGTCGCCGAGCCCCTCGAACCCGCTACCGTTGTTGGCGGCCGACGAGGTGAACTCGTACAGCCCCTCGCTGAACCCATGCGGACCGGGGTTATTGGTGCTCGGGTCGAGCCACCCGGCGGCGGCGAACAGCCCGGTCGGGGCCAGGATCAGCAGCGGGTGGGCGAGCAGGGCCAGGGCGGCCAGCTTCATCTCCCGGGCCTCCACCTTCTTGCCCAGGTACTCCGGGGTGCGGCCGACCATCAGCCCGGCCAGGAACACGGCCACGATCAGGTAGATGAGCATGTTGATCAGCCCGACCCCGACCCCGCCGAACACCACGTTCAGCCACATGCCCGAGAGCGGGGTCAGCCCGGCCAGCGGGTTCAGGCTGTCGTGCATACAGTTCACCGACCCGTTCGACGTGCAGGTGGTGGACGCCGCCCACGTCGGCCCGGCCGACGGCCCATACCGCAGCTCCTTCCCCTCCAGGTTGCCGGTGTCCTGGTCGATGGGCAGGGCCACGACCTCGCGCGAGGCGGACGTGGGCAGCTCGGTAAAGCCCGCGGTGCCGTCCGCGGACCGGGTGGCGAGGGCGTACGGCTTCCCGTCCGGCGCCAGCACCGCCGGGCCGCCGGCCAGCCCCGGGTTCGGCCGCATCGTGTCGTAGTAGATGCCCCAGCCGATGAACGTGCCGAGCAAGAGCAGGCAGATGGCGTAGATGACGGCCGCGTGCCGCATGTTGCGGATCATCCGCCCGAACATCACCAGGCAGGCCGCGGGGATGACCAGGATGCTCCAGTTCTCGACCACGTTCGTCCACGCCGTCGGGTTCTCGAACGGGTGGGCCGAGTTCGGGCCGAAGTATCCGCCGCCGTTGGTCCCGAGTTGCTTGATGGCGACCACCGCCGCGGTCGGCCCGCGGGCGATCGACTGGGTGCCGCCTTCGAGAGTGGTGGCCGTGGCGTTCCCCTCCATCGTCATCGGGGTGCCGCCGGCGATCAGCAGCACCGCCACGGCGAAGCTGAGGGGGAGCACGAGGTACACGGTGCCCCGCCACAGGTCGAGGAAGAAGTTCCCCAGGTGGGCGTCGCCCCGCAGCCCGCGGATCACGGCCAGCAGGGCCGCCAGCCCGATCACCGGGGTGACGAACTGCTTGTACATGATCGCGAACAACTGGCTGCCATAGCTCAGGTGGACCTCGCCCGAGTAGTGCTGCAGGTTCGTGTTCGACAGGAACGAACAGGCGGTGTTGAAGATCGTGGACGGCGACAGCATCCCCTTGCCGTCCGGGTTCAGAAACGCAGGGTGCCACGGCTGGGTTGCGAGGACCGCAAACCCGACCAGGAAGGTGGCGGCGTTAAACGACAGCATGGCGACGCAGTACCGCTTCCACGGCTGGCCGCCGGTGTCGAACAACCGCTCGAACCGGTAGCGGGGGCCGTCGCGGTCGAGCACCCGGGCCATGTACAGGCCGAGTGGGATCGACGCCCCGATCACGAGGGCGACAATGAGCAGAGGGAGGAACCACATGGTCAACGGCTCTCGATAGAAGGGACGATCCGGGTGGAGCGACCGCCCCGGAACGCGGGGACCAGCTTCCACCCGACCAGGGCGAACCAGACGACCAGAATCAGCCCGAAGTTGCGGCCGATCTCGAGCCAGTCGGCGAACATAAGACACCGGGGGTCAGAATCGCTCAGGCCGCAGCAGGGCGGCGAGCAGGTAGGCGAACAGGAACAGAGTCACGAGCACGGTCAGCCAGATCACGGCGGCCCCTCCTACACGCGGTCGCAGGCTTCCACGAACAGGTACATGAGGGCCAGGGTTCCGAGCCCCAGCCCGACGGTGAGCGGAATCCAGACGGTCAGGTCCACGGTTCACTCCTTCGCGGCGGTTTGGTCCGCGTCGTGCGTACCATTGCAAGGGGGGTGCCACCCCGGTCCGAACGCGAAACCCCAGGAAAATGCAGGAGATGTGGGGGAGCAAGCGGCGGACAGCGGTGCCGGCGGTCGTGCAATACCCCGCAACGTCCGTGCAAGATGCACGACCCGGGCGGTGAGGAGGTTGTCGTGAACATCCTGGTGGTGGACGACGAGAACACGCTCCGGCGGACCATCCGCACCACGCTGGAGAGCCGCGGGCACGCCGTCGCCGAGGCGGCGACCGGGGCGCAGGCGGCCGAGCGCGTCCGCCAGGCCCGCCCCGACCTCGTGCTGCTCGACCTGAAGCTCGGCCGGGAGAGCGGGTTGGACGTGCTGACCGAGTTGCACCGGGCCGCCCCTGGGCTCGGGGTGGTGGTCATCACCGCCCACGCCAGCATCGACACGGCCGTCGAGGCGATGCGACGGGGGGCGCTCGACTACCTGCCCAAGCCGTTCACCCCGAACCAGCTCGCCGACCTGCTCGCCAGGTGGGGAGGCGGGGCCGGGGCCGACCGGGACGCCGACGCGGCCGTCCTGGCGAGCGCCGACCAGGGCATGCGGCTTGCCCTGGACACGGTCTTCGCGGTCGCCGCCAGCGAGGCCACCGTGCTGCTGCGGGGCGAGAGCGGGACCGGCAAGGGGGTGCTGGCGAAGGCGGTCCACGCCCGCAGCCGGCGGGCGGCCGGGCCGTTCGTCACCGTTCACTGCCCGAGCCTGTCCGCCGAGTTGCTGGAGAGCGACCTGTTCGGGCACACCCGGGGGGCGTTCACCGGAGCCGTCCGCGACACCGCCGGCAAAGTGGCCGCCGCGGCGGGCGGGACGCTCTTCCTCGACGAGGTGGGCGACCTCCCGCTGCCGCTTCAGCCGAAACTGCTACGGTTGGTGCAGGACCGCACCTATGAGCGGGTCGGTGAGGCGACGGTGAAGACCGCCGACGTGCGGCTGGTGGCCGCGACCAACCGCGACCTGGAGGCGGAGGTCGCGGCCGGGCGGTTCCGGGAAGACCTGCTGTACCGGCTGAACGTGATCGAGGTGACGGTGCCGCCGCTGCGGGACCGGAAGGCCGACCTCCTGCCGCTGGCCGACCACCTGCTCGCGCTGTTCGCCGGCAGCGCGTACAAGCCGGTGGCCGGGTTCACCCCGGCCGCCCGGGAGGCGCTGGCCCGGCACCGCTGGCCAGGGAACGTCCGGGAGCTGCGGAACGCGGTCGAGCGGGCGGTGCTCCTGAGCAAGGGGGCCGAGATCGACGTGACGGACCTGCCGCCGGCGGTCTCCGCCCCACCCCCGGCCGCCGCGAAGGTGGCGGTCGGCGAGGGGGTGCCGATCGACGCCGTCGAGGTCGAGCACATCCGCCGGGTGCTGGCGACCAGCCCGACCCTGGAGGACGCCGCCCGGACCCTCGGTATCGACCCGAGCACCCTGTACCGCAAGCGGAAGAAGTACGGCCTATGAGTTTGAAATACCGCCTGTGGCTGTCGTTCGCCCCGCTCCTCCTGCTGCTCGCCGGGCTGGGCGCCGGGGCGGTGTCCGCGCTGGGGCTGCTGGGCACCCGGATCGACGCCATCCTCCGGGAAAACTACCGGACCGTGGACGCCATGAACAGGCTGACCGAGGCGGCCGAGCGGATCGACTCGTCGTTCCAGTTCGCCCTCGCCGGCCGGCCGGGGGCGAAGGCCCGGTACGACGAGTGGTGGGTGGCCTACCGCACGCACCACGAGGTCCAGCTCAGCAACGTCACCGAGCCGGGCGAGGCCGAGCTGACCGCCCGGCTCACGCGGGTGACTGACCGCTACCGGGCGCTCGGGGACCGGTTCTTCGACCCGGCCCGCACGGCCGGGGACCGGTCCGGCGACTACTACGGCCCGGACGGCACCCCCGGCCCGCTGCAGACGGTGTTCTCCGACCTCAAACGGGTGACGGCCGACATCCGCCGGCTGAACCAGGACGGCATGGAGCGGGCCAGCGAGACGGCCCGCCGGACGGCGGCCGCGGCCCGGTGGTGGGCCGGGCTCGGGCTGCTCGCCGCGCTCGGGGCCACCGGGCTGCTCGCGTGGCGGACGACCCGGGCCGTGCTCCGCCCGATGGACGACCTGGCCCGGTCGGCCCGGGCGGTCGGGGACGGCCGGTTCGACCAGTTCGTCACCGCCGACACCCGGGACGAGGTGGGCGAGCTGGTGGCGGCGTTCAACCGGATGACGGCCCAGCTCCGCGACCTGCGGCAGACCCAGGCGGCCCGCCTCCTCCGCGCCCAACAGGCCAGCCAGGCGGCGATCGACGCCTTTCCCGACCCGGTACTGCTGGTGGACCCGGGCGGGCGGGTGGAGATGGCCAACCCGGCAGCCCGGCGGGAACTCGGGGTGGTGCCAGGGGAGAGCCCGGCCGCTCTCCCGTGGCAGCCGCCGGACAAGCTCTGCGGGCCGCTGGCCGCCGCCCTCCGCGACCAGCAGCCGACCCTCACCCGCACGTTCGACGGGGCGGTGACGTACCGGGCGGCCGGTGCCGAGGACCGCGTCTACCTGCCGCAGGTGCTGCCGGTGCGGGACCCGTACGGGGCCGTCCTCGGGGCGGCGGTGGTGCTCAACGACGTCACCCGATTCCGGCTGCTCGACGAGTTCAAGAGCGACCTAGTGGCGACTGCCAGCCACGAGCTGAAGACCCCGCTCGCTGGGCTGCGGCTGGCTGTCCACCTGCTGCTGGAGGAGGCCGTCGGCCCGCTCACCGACAAACAGTCGGAGTTGCTGATCGACGCCCGGGAGAACACCGAGCGGCTGGTCAAGATCGTGGACCACCTCCTGGCCCTGGCCCGGCTGGAGCAGGGGTGGGAGCCGCTCGCCCTCCGCCCCGAGGAGCCGGCCGGCCTGCTTCGGGCGGCGGCTGAGCGGGTCGGCCCGCTGGCGGCCGGCAAGCGGCTGGTCGTGGCCGCCGCCGACGGGCTGCCGCCGGTGGCGGCCGACGCCGACCGGCTCGGTCACGCCCTGGACAACCTGCTGGTGAACGCGACCACGTACACCGACGCCGGCGGGACGATCACCCTGTCCGCCCGGCCGGCCGGCGGCGGCCGGGTCGAGCTGGCGGTGTCGGACACCGGCGTCGGCATCCCGGCCGAGCGGCTGCCGCACGTGTTCGACAAGTTCTTCCGCATCCCCGGGCAGACCCGCGGCGGCGGGACCGGGCTGGGGCTGGCGATCGTCAAGGAGGTGGTGACCGCCCACGGCGGGGCGGTCGTCTGCGAGAGCGAGCCGGGGACAGGGACCACGTTCCGCATCACCCTGCCAGCGTGGTCGGGCGGGCCGACCGAGGGGGCGATATGACCACGGCGAACGACTCGAACGGCCGGGCCGAGCAGTTCCTGGCCTTGATCCGCCGCCAGCAGCGGGGCCGGCTCAAGGTGTACCTGGGGTTCGCCCCCGGGGTGGGCAAGACGTACGAGATGCTCCAGGAGGCCCACCGCCTGAAGAAGCAGGGGGTGGACGTGGCGGTCGGCGTCGTCGAGACGCACGGCCGGGCCGACACCGCCGCCCTGGTCGAGGGGTTAGAGCAGGTGCCCCGGCGGAAGGTCGAGTACCGCGGGATCGTGCTGGAGGAGATGGACGTGCACGCCATCCTCGCCCGCCGGCCTACGGTGGTGCTGGTGGACGAGCTGGCTCACACCAACGCCCCGGGGGGGAAGCACGCCAAGCGGTACGAGGACGTGGAGGAGCTGCTCCGGGCTGGGATCAATGTCCTGAGCACTCTCAACGTCCAGCACCTGGAGAGTCTGTACGACGCGGTCGAGCGGTTCACCGGCACCCGACAGAAGGAGCGGGTGCCAGACGCCGTGCTGCAGCAGGCCGACCAGGTGGTGAACGTGGACCTGCCGGCCGAGGACCTGCAGGAGCGACTGCGGCAGGGGAAGGTGTACCCGCCGGACCGGGCTGCCCGGGCGCTGGAAGGGTACTTCACGAGCGACAACCTGGAGCAACTCCGGGAACTGGCCCTGGAGCACCTGGCCCACCTGCTCGACCGCCGGCGGCAGGAGCGGCAGGCCGGGGCCGCGGGGGAGGCGGGTGGGTCGGAGCGGGTGATGGTGTGCGTGAGCAGCCGCAGCCCGAACGCCCCGCGGTTACTCCGGGCCGGCGCCCGGCTGGCCGACCGGCTGGGGGCCCCGTGGTACGCGGTCTACATTCAGACCCCGGCCGAGGTGGCCGAGAAGGTGGACGCGGCCACCCAGCGGCGGGTGGCCGATACGCTGGAGCAGGCCCGCAAGGCGAATGGGTTCCCGCTCCAGTTCCGCGGGCCGGACGTGGCGGCGGCGATCGCCGGGTTCGCCCGTGAGTACGGGATCACCCACATCGTCGTCGGGCGGAGCCAGCCGGCCGGCTGGCGGGCGTGGTTCGGCCCGAGCCTGCTCGACCGGATCGTACGGGCCGTCCCGGAAGCGACAGTGGTCGTGGTGGGGGCGAGTTGAGGAGCGTCGCTCAAATCGTCGCGCACAACCAAGCCGATGACGCTTGCGCTCTCCGGTCGGCTCGACATGCGCTTCCAACGCGATGTCGCTTGCCAGCGTCGGTCACCGCGACATGCGCAGCCAATAGGATTTCGCTTCCTGGCGTCGGGCCGCCCGACCGGTGGGCACAAGCCAATTTACGTCAGTTGCTCCCGGTCGACACTACGCTGTCATTCACCCTGAAGTATGGGCCGGTCTTGAGCAACTGCGAAAAGAGTGGCCTGGCCGGCGGCTCGCGAGACCCGCCCCACCTTCTGCCGCAGCCGTTCGATTTTCCAACCCACGTGGTCGCAGTGGTGGCGCCGTCACACTCGACGTTCGGCAAGGCGTTCCCTTGCCAGTCTCAGCGTGGACGGCTGGTTCTGCTCGCCGGAACGCAAGGGTCGTTGTGGCGGGGAAGGTGGAATGCGTCTCGCCAGCTCACTCAAACAGCGGTTGGTGGCCCGACGTTCCTTCCGCGAGACCAACTCTCGGAGTTCCGGACCGATGGTCGATTCATCAGTTTGGCAGCTCATCCGACGTGTTCACCTGAAAAATCAGGCCGATCGGGGGTCGATTCGAGCGAGGTGGTGGCCGAGGTCGAAATCGAACGGGCGAACGATAAAGGACTGAAAAATTGGGTGGGAGAGGGGAGTTCTCTGCCACCGGCGACAGAGGTGATGGGATCGACTCGCTGTAAACCCTTGTGGCACAATACACCCAGAAGGATTCGAAACCCCTTGTGGAATCATTGAAAACGCAGGTGAATTCGCACGCTTCCACCACCGACGGTGCAGATTCCGGTGCAGTCGATTCACTGGCCGCGTTCATTGTCACCCTCAGCCCTGAACAGAGGGCAGCGTTGCTAAGCCTCTTGAACGAGGCAGACAATTGACTTGTGACAGGCCCGTCAGTGAACTGCTTACCGGGCTCTTTTGTGAGCTTGATTTCGGAACCGTGGAAGAAACTGATTCGTCGTCTGAGATAGGTCTGACCTTGTCCTCCCGGGAAAGAGCATTGGGGGGGGCTCTCTGTCACACCTTCTGAGGGAAGTCACATTGCCCCGCACCGGCCGGCCGACCAAATTGACGCTCACACTCACCACTGCATTCTGTGAGCGACTAGCAACGGGTTTGTCCCGGACGAAGGCGGCGGTCGCCGTCGGGGTAACGAAGAAGACGGTGTGTGAGTGGATGCGGTTAGCTCGCAGCGGCAAGTCACCGCCACACTTAGCATTCCGCACAGCCGTGTTGGAGGCCGAGGCCCGGTTCGTCGCCGACCAACTGACAGTGATACTTCGGTCTGCCACCCCGCACCTCATCCGGACGGTCCGCACAAGGACGCGGTCCGATGGTCAGGTAGTCACGGAGGTGACGGAACGGGAAGTGTCCGACTGGCGGGCGGCGGCTGGGCTGTTGAAGTGCGCGGCGGCCGAGGAGTTCGGTGACCACCGTGAGGAATTGGCGAAGCTCAAGCGAGAGGTGGCGGAGTTAAGGCAGGATTTGCTTAGCGATGCTCCCGCACGGGGGTGGAGCGCCGATCCGTAGCTTCAATTCGGCTATGGCCGATCGCCGTGGAAAGACGGTGCAGGCATGGCCGACCTGTGGCGGGCTGCACGCGCTTCAATTCGGCCACGGCTGATCGCCGTGGAGAAACCC
>JALOQR010000389.1 GCA_025459365.1 Fimbriiglobus sp. | reverse complement strand
CTCGTTCAGCTTCGACCCCTTCGGGTAGCCGCCAGCGAACACCGCCGACTCGCCCGCGGTGAAGCTCGCCGCCTCGGTCAGCCGCAGCAGTACGAACGCCTCCCACTTCTCCCGCATGGCGGCATCGTCCGGGGTGGCCGGGTTGCCGACCGGGGGGAGAACCGGGTTGGTGGTGCGGGCGTGTTCGAGCCGTTTCGCCCCGGCATCGGTGAGGGTGTATTCGCCCGCTTCCGCTTCCCCCGTGTACCGCAGGTCGCCCGCCGCGACCAACTGCTCGAGGGTCTGGCGGGTGGCCGGTGCGCCCATCTCGAAGCAGCCCACCCCGCGGAACCCGACGACGTGCGAGAACTTGGCCTTCAGGGCTTTCAGGTCGGGCTTCCCTTGACCGGGGAAGGCCAGCTCGATGTCGGCCTTCGTGATGGTGCGGTTCGGGGCACGGGAGAACTGGTGAAGAACGTACACCTCCCGCAGTTCGCGGTCGGGGAAGTCTGGTGGGGGCGGCGGGGGAAGTGGGCCGTACTTGCCCCCGTCATGCGGGAACAAGTTCTTCGCGGCCAACAGTTCGGCGATCACCTTGCCGAGAACGTCGGCGTGGGCCTGCTGCTCCTCGGGGCTGGCCCCCTTCTTCGGCCTGGATAGGTCTGCCGGCTTGAACGGCCCCGCTTTCGTGGCGAGCGTTTCTTCCACCTGCTTCCGCACCAACTCGGCGAGCGTCGGGACGGGGCGCTTGCCGTACTTACCGCCAGGGTGGGTGTGCAGCGTGCCGGCGCTCAGCAACTCGGCCAGCGTGTCCGCAAACGCCTGGGTCTGCGCCTCGGTCACCTTCGTTCCGCCCGGTTTGCCGAGCGCCTTCTCTGTGACCACCGCGTCTTCGTCGAGTTCGGCCACCTTCGCCCGCACCTTGTCCGCCACCACCTCGGCCGGCGACTTCTTCGGCGGCTTCGGCGGAGCGGGGGGCGGCGGCTGCGGGACAAACTCGGCCAGTTGTTCGAGCGCTTCCCGCCCCGCTCGGGTGATGGCCACCTTCTTCGTTTTGCCCTTCTCGCTGCCGGCCACCAACTGCTCGGCGATCAGCACATCCAGCACGGCAGTGGCCACCTCGGGGGCGAGGCCGAACTGCTTGGCCGCCCACGCCGGAGGCTTGGCCGCTTTCGACAGGGTCAGTTCACCGTTCGCCGCGTTCGCCAACTGGTGGAGCAGAATGGCCCGCTGTTGTTTCGACAGCACATCGGCCGGAGAGTGTGTGGAAGACACCGGGCACCTCGTCAGAGTTACGCCACTGGTGTATCGACACCGGCTGCCGCGGACAGGATCGGACCAGTCCCCCCACCGACGGATCGGGGAGAATGGCAGCACAGGTGCGGCTGGTACGCCGCCTGCTCCTGAATCTTCCCCGCCCCACTGGCGAATTTTCCCCGCCACCACCGTTTGACTTACGCCACTCTGCACTGCATGCTTCGAGTCGGTGTGCGTTAGTTCACTTTTGTACACCATTCCCCCACCCCCGGCTTTTGTTGGAAGAAACGGCCCGAACCGGGGGGCAATTCCACCATTTCCCGTTTCCAGCAAAGGGGTGATGTCATGGCGAAGGCGAACACGACTGGGGTGAAGGGCAAGCTCATCCCCGCCAGCAAGGCCCGCCCGTGCCCGGTGTGCCAGGGCGACCACAAGTGCAGCACCACCGCCGATGGCTTGATCCTGTGCGGCCGCAACGACGGCCCGGTGGTCGGCTTCCGCCACTTCGGGGCGAGCGCCGACCCCACCTGGCACCTCTACCGGAGCGAGGAGGAGTACCACCCCGATTGGGGCACCCGCATCGTACACCCCAACCCGCCGGCGCCGCCGCCGCACGCCCTCACCCCGGACGACTGGAAGGCGACCGCCCGCGGCTTCGCCCGCAAGTTGAAAGACGACCACCGCAACCAACTGGCCGACAAGCTGAAGCTCCCCCGCCCAGCCCTGCACCTCATCCCCTACCTCGGCTGGAACCCCGACCAGGGCGGGTGGACGTGGGCCGAGTGCAACGCCGCCGGCGAGGTGATCGGCGTCGGCGTGCGGCTGGTCGATGGCAGCAAGCGGTGCGTCATCGGCAGCCGCCGGGGGCTGTTCCTGCCGAACGGGTGGGCCGACTCCCCTGGCCCGGTGTTCGTGGTCGAGGGCATGTCGGATGCCGTCGCCCTCGGGTGGGTCGGGCTGAGCAGCGTCGGCCGACCGGGGGCGAAAGCCGGCACCGACCTGCTCGCTGCCCTGCTCGCCCCGCTCCCTCCCGACCGCCCGCTGGTGGTGCTCGGCGAGAACGACCGAAAGGCGGATGGCAGTTGGCCGGGCAAGGACGGGGCCGACTTCACCGCCGCCCGCCTGCGGGCGATGCTACCCGGTCGCACGGTGCTGGTGGCCGCCCCACCGGATGGTTGTAAGGATGCCCGCGACTGGGTGACCCTGCGGATCGGGGCGGTCATGTCCGAGCGGCCACTGCCCGAGACCGATCCCAACGACGCCGAAGCGATGGCCTACGCCCAGGCCCAGGCCGAGGACGCCGCCGCCAAGCAGGTGGGGCAGGACATCGCCGCCCAGATCTCCCGCATGGCCAAGCAGGCCCCGGCCCCGCCCGCCGTGGGGAAGAAAGGCACCCCGCCGCTCGCTCCGTTTCCGGTGCCCATGCCCGTCACCGAACTCGCCCGCGGCACCACCGCCGGCGTGCCGTGGGTGTGGGACGGGTACCTCGCTCGTGGGCGTGTCACCCTGTTCTCGGCGTTGCCCAAGTGCGGCAAGACCACTTTGCTCTCGCACCTGCTGAAGTCGCTCGACGCCGGTGGAAGCTTCTGCGGGCGAACCCTCATGCCCGGCTCGGCCGTGGTGGTCACCGAGGAGAGCGCGGACGAGTGGGCACAGCGGGCCGAGGCCCTCCGCCTGACCGCCCGCGTGCGGGTGCTGCCGCGGCCGTTCTTCGGCAAGCCGAGCTACGAGGACTGGCTCAGCTTCCTCACCCACCTGCTCGCCCACCTGGAGGCCGACCCGGCCGACTTGGTCGTCCTCGATACCCTGGCTGACCTCTGGCCAGCGAAGGACGAGAACTCGGCGACCGACGTTCACGCGGCGCTCCAACCGCTCCGCAAACTGGCGGAGGGCCGGGCGGTGTGCGTGGTACACCACCTGCGGAAGTCGGACGGACAGGAGGGCACCGGCACGCGGGGGAGTGGGGCGTTGGTCGGGTTCGTGGACGTGGCGATGGAACTGCGGCGGGCGGCGAAATCGACCGACCCGAACGGCCGGCGGCGGGTGCTGAAGGGCTACGGGCGGATGAGCGGCATCCCGGACGAGTGGCTGATCGAACTGGCCGAGGACGGCAGCGGGTACACGCACATCGACGCCGACGCGGCGGCGGCGACCGAGGCCCGCGAGCGGGCGGAGGAGGAGCGGAAGGAGACGCTCCGCGGGGCGATCACGGGCGTGCTGGCCAGGGTGGCACCGAAGTCGCTCACCCGCGAGGAACTGTGGGACGAGTTGCCGCCGGACATGCGGAAGAACGAGAAGCGGTTCCGGACGGTGCTGGAGGAAGGAGCCGGCACCCTCTGGCAGCGGGACGGGAAGGGGCGGAATGGTGGGGCGTTCCGCTACTGGTGGGAAGCGACGGTCACCCACCCTGGGGAGGAGGGCGGAGAAGGGTGATTGCCGGAATTCCCCCGTACCCCCCTATGTTCGGGGGGTTCCTCCAACAAAACTCCCCCGTTTTGTTGGAAGAATGACCTGATGGGGCGGGGGAGAG
>JALOQR010000388.1 GCA_025459365.1 Fimbriiglobus sp. | reverse complement strand
GATCGCTCGCCCGATCGCCGATATCCTCGCCGCCCAGTACAAGGCGAACACTCCACCCGCTACCCCGCGCCACGCCCTGTTGCTATCCGGCGGCGGGCAGTACGCCTCCTACAACGCCGGCTGCCTCGTCGGGTGGACGCAGTCCGGCTCTCGCCCCAAGTTCGATGTTGTCACCGGGATTAGCGGTGGGGCCATCGTCGCCGTGTACGCCTTCATCGGCGAACGGTACGACGCTCCGCTGCAGCAGTTCTTCACTACCGTCGGCAACCGCGACCTGTTTGCCATCCGTCCGTTCATTGGCCTTTTGCGCGACGGGTCGATGGCCAGCCCCAAGCGGCTCGAAGCCCTGATCGAACGGGAGGCGAACGACTGCCTGCTCGCCGACCTGCGGGCCGCCCACCAGGAGGGGCGACGGCTCTACCTGGGCACCATGAACGTCCGCACGCGCCGGCTGGTGGTGTGGGATGTGGGGGCGATCGCCTGCAGTGGCCGGCCAGACGCCGCCCAACTGGTGCGGAAGGTGATCCTGGCGTCGGTGTCGATCCCCGGCCAGTTGCCGGCGGTGCGCTTCGAGATCGTCGCCGACGGCAAAACCTACACCGAAGAACACGTGGACGGCGGAGCGGCCAGCCAGACCTTCCTACGACTACCAGCCGAGGCCCAACGGCCGACGCCAACGGCCACTGGCTGGCTGGAGGGGTCGAACCTTTACGTGATGGCGGCGGGCAAGCTGTACGCCCCGAACTTGGAGGGCAAGCTGAGTTTCCTGAAGCGAGTGACAAGCACGGTGTCGGCGGCGCTCTACGCCCTGTACCGCTCGGAGGTGCTGAACCTGTACGCCTTCTGCGGGGTGAGCGGGATGAAGTTCCAGATGATCGCCATCCCGCCCGAGACGGAGGTGCCGGGGAATAGCATGACGTTCGAGCCGAAGGAGATGCAGAAACTGTTCGCCCTGGGCTACGAGCAGGCGAAGGGAGGCGTGCCGTGGCGGCTCACCCCGCCGGGGGCCGAACCCGGCGAGGAGGAACACCCCCGCGACGTGCCGCTGTTCGTGCCCGAGCGGGCGAAGTGACGGCTACTTCTTCTCCGGTTTACCGCGCTGGAACTCCAGCAGGATCAGGCCGCTCCCTTTTGCAACGGCGAACTCGGTGGGGATCGCCTTCGCCTGGGTCAGATCGGCAGCGAGGCACACCGTGAACTTGCCGTTTGCTAGCATCAACGGGCCGACGGAGTTGGACTCGCACTTCTCGTCCAACTCCGTCTTGGGGTCGAACAGGGCCAGCATTTGGGTCACCCCGTCCGGCCGCACGTGAACGCCCCACTTGCCTTCAACCTGCGGCCAGAGCGCCCGCAGGGGTTGCCGCATGTAGAGCGTGTGGGTGGAATCGTCGATCACCGCCGAGCAGAGTGACAGCGCTTGATGACCGAGGACACCGTGAAACTGTGCCTTCTGTTTCCCGTTCACCGGTTTGGCGTTCACTGAGCGGTGGTGCTAGGCACGATGCGGCCGTCGAGCGACTCCAGGCTCAGCCGCGGGCGGCGGGCCGGCCTACAATTGCCCCACAATTTGAGCATCTTCGACCAGACCAAGATGGTATTGGCGGACTCTCGTTCGTGTCAAACTTGGTTGCACATTCGTGAAGGGGTCGGTGACAGTGGCCGAGTCGCCAAGTGAAGAAAGAGGCTGGTTTCCGGTGCTTTTCGAGTCTCGGTGGCGGGGGGGTATGTATGTGGCAGCGTGGCAGTGTGGCAGAGTGGGGGGCGTCCGAGATCGCCCACCCCAACTCTCCAGGCGGCTGAGCGGTGCCCGGCCTTCACTCCTCCGCCTCGGGCAGCGCCGGCGGCGGTTCTCCCGGTGGTCGTGCCAGTTCGCCGGCCGCCTCGTACCGCAGCGACACGATCGGGTTGCCGACCTTCTTGAACTTCTCGATCTCCGGGTGCGTGACGGCGTATTCTTGCAACCCCTTGCTGTCGAAGGTCACCCGCCCGCGGGAGTACGTCGCCTTCACCCGCCCGCGAGTGTGGCTTCGCCCGAACGCCAGCACCGCGTGCCGCACCGCTTGCTCGGCCGCCGCCATCCGCTCGGCCAGTTGCTTCAGCCGCGGTGTCATATCGGCGTCGATCGCGTCGAGTTGTGGTTGCACCGTTGCCATCACGTCCAGCCGGCGGAAGGCGTACTCCCGCTGGGCCGCCATCGCCTCGCCTCGCACCGCCTCCAACTGGGCAAACAACTGGTTCAGCAGCGCTTCGGTCATCGCCTCGGGCAGGGCGGCCGGGCTGCGGGCGTGAGCGTGCCGCACGGCCAGCAGTTTCACCCAGGCCACCTCGAACGGGGTGGATGCCGGCTCCTCGTTGCGGTGAACGCGGAGGAAGCGTTCCTGGTCGGGCGTCACCGGTTTCAAGGTGCCGTTGGTGAGGGCTTCCATCCAGTGCCCGAACTTGCTCAGCACCTCGCGGTCGGTGTAGTCGAGCATCGGGTCTTGCGGGACGGGGAACCCGGCGCGGCGGAGCCAGTCGGCGTGGTCGGCGGGGGTAGACATGGGAAACTCTGCGGCGGCGGGGAGTGGGGTCTCTCGTCACACCCGCACGCCGACCGGCTCGACGGCGAAACTGAACGACTCGCTCGTCACGCACGCTGGCACGGGAAGCGGAGCACGGTTCTGGTGCGGTTGGTTGTCGATCTTGAACGCCCCGGCGAAGCGAATGCCGAGGCCTTCTTTGCCGCGGTAGATGACGACGTTCGCGGCCGCGTCGGGCATGTTCACATGGGCCGGGGCGGTCGGCCCGAGAATCAGGTTCTCGGCCATGAGCAGCACGCCATCGACGGCCAGCGGCAGGCGATGCCCGCTCACCAACTCCAGCCGGGCCGATGGGCTGATCGGCACCGGCTGGTGGAACACGAACTGGCAGGTGCCGCCGAGCGTGACTCGGTCGCCGGCGGTGAGCGGGCCGCGTTTGGTCGGCTCGCCGTTCAGCAGCACCTCCCGCCCAGATTCGAGGACGTACCCTTCGCCGTCGCGGGTGAGTTCAGCGTGAACCCGCGACACGTCGGCGAACAGTGGCACGTCCACTGCGGCCCCACCGGTCGCCTGCCCGAACCCCACCCGCGATCCGAGGCAGACGAGATACCCGCCCACCCCATCGATCCACAGGACAAACCGCTTCGGCAATCCGGATGCCGGCTCGACGACTGGCATGGCCGACGGGCGGCGGGCCAGCGGCAGGGAGCCGTTAGCAGCAGATCCCTCGGGGCGGAAGGTCACGGTCGCGGCCCCCGGCGGGGGTTCGGGCTTGGCCCCCGCCCAGGCGAGTTCGACCACGGCGCCTGGCTGCGACGGCACGGCCGCGCGGGTGACCCCGGCAGGTGCAGCCGGTAGCACGTCCCAGGCACGGGCGATGAGGCTGCGGGCGTCGCGGTGGTGCGGGGCGGCGGCGGTGACGAGATCGCCGAACCGCAGCACCTCGGCCCACCGCCCGCCGGCCGCCGACTCATGCAATCGCACCGACGCCTCGCGGAACTGCTCGTGCCGGGCGGCCAGCTTCGCCCGGTACTCGTCGAACCCGTCGTGAAGCCCGTCGGGCACCTTCCCCTTCGCCCGGTCGAGCACGGCCACCGCCGCCGAGAAGTCGCCGCGATCGGCCATCTCCATCGCCAGCAACCATTCGCGGGCGGCGTCTTCCAGCCAGGCGAAGTCGGGGTGGAAGGCGAGCCGCTGCCGCAGCCGGGCGTGGGCCTCGATCACCCGCAGCGGGTGGCCGGCGATCAAGGCCGCCCG